>SLHA01000096.1 GCA_007136405.1 Candidatus Latescibacterota bacterium | reverse complement strand
GGCGCGGACCTGATCTGGCAGGATATCACGCCGGCCGGGGTGGACGCCGTGGAGTTTCTGCGGACCGCGACACCGGCCCTCGGTGAGTTTGCCCAGGCGCTGGTGGAAAACCCGGAGACCGGCAGGAAACATCTGAGTCTCAAGCTGCCGCCCCTGGGCGCTCACGAATTTCCCCGGGGTGGGGAGGGTTTGATCGAAGTCGTGTTCCGGTCGCAGGTGTATTCCGGTTCCACGGAGTTCAGTGGACGGGTGTATGACGACCAGTTGGAGGATACGCTGCCGCAGCCGCTGGAGCATGGTGATGCCACCTCTCTGGTCGCTACCCGCAGCACCATGGTGATCGCCGAGGCGCTGGACCGCCTGACCGGACCGGTGACCGTCACGCCCAACCCCTTCTCGCCCAATGGAGATGGGCTGAACGAGGAAGTCTCCTTCAGCTTCGACCTGTACCGGGTCCCCAGTGATCGCGAGGTGCTGGTGGCGCTGGATGTGTATGACCTGAGCGGCCGTCGCCTGCGCCGGGTCGAGCACCGGGCGCGCATGTCGGGTCCCCGAACCCTGAGTTGGGACGGCATAGACGCCCAGGGAAACCGGGTGCCGCCGGGGATATACGCGTACAAGCTGGTCGCCGGGGAAGGTCCCTCCGCCGACGAACACGTAGGAACCGTGGCGGTCGTATATTGATGGTATCTGTCTACCGAGCTGCCACCGGCGGCTCTTCACGGGACGGAGAAAAATACATGCGCTGCAAGTGGATGGTTCTGGGCATCGTGGTGCTGGCGGTCACTTTGTGGATTACCGGTTGTGGCCGGTATATGGATCGGCTGGCCTACCGTGAATATATGGGGGTTCTGACGCCGGTGGATCAGGAGGAAGAAAACCCGCAGAAAACGATCACTGACGACGGAGAGATTCTCTTCGAGCAAGAGCGTCTGGAGATCGGGCTCCGGCCGATGACGGATGAAGAACTCAACCGTCAGTTCCCTTCCGCCACGGCGCAGGGACGGAACCCTTACACCTTTGGCGATACCAAGTGGTTCCGCTATGATGAGGTGCCGCAACGGTTCACGGTGTTCCGGCTGACGGTGAAGAACTATCAGTATCCCAAGGTGTTTATCGATCCAACCGATGTGCAGTTGATCAGTGACAATGGCCGTGTGTACCACAGCCTCACGCGGGAGCAATTGTACGTGTACTTCCGCACCTTCGCTACCGGGGGCAGAAGTGCAGATGGTGCGGGGGAAAGATTCGGTAACGAATATCACGACTGGCAAGAGCGGATGAGTATCCTCCGGCGTACCCGGTTCGCTCCGGAGTTCATTTTTTCCGGCCAGGAACGCGATGGATTTCTCGTTTTCGAGCCTTTACACGGAGACGTGTCCAACATCACGGTCAATGTTCCCGAGGTCCAGGTGCGTTTCGATTACCGCGACGTACCCATCGAGACTCTGGCCGTGACTGCACGCTTTCATCGGGACACGGGTCGACTGTATCCGGACGGTGAACTCAAGCTTACATACGAGGTTCGTTGATGTTGTTCTCATCTGGAATAGGTACCGGCCGGAGCATGATTGTCCGGGCTAAGGGGGTGTGTGCGCTCCTGGCTGGGGGTTTGTTCATCACCGTGGGATGCGCTGAGGATCCTTCGGATGTACCCGCTGACAGGATTCTGGTACGCGTCGGGGATCGTGAGATCACGCGAGGCGAGATCGATACTCAGCAACGCCAACAGGAGGAAGTGGAGGATGCACAGCAGCCGTGGGCCCGTGGCCTGCAGATGCTGGTAGACCGTGAGCTGATGGTCCTGGAGGCTGAGCGCCGCCAGCTTGACCAGTTGCCGGAGGTCCAGCAACGGTTGTTCGACAAGACCCGTGAACGACTGCATGAACGCGTCTTGAACGAGGATATTCGAAGCCGGTTGCGGGTCAGTGAAGCCGAGGTCCGCCAGATGTATGAGGATCAGGACATGGGCTGGCAGATCTGGCCGGCGCATATCCGTAGCAAGACCGAGGAGGAGGCTCGAGAAACACTGGCGTTGCTGCAGGACGGCGCAGATTTTGCCAAGCTGGCGAGAGAACGCTCCATCGCACCGGATGCGGCGCGGGGGGGTGATTTGAGGCAGTTCTTCGGTCCATCTGATATGGTCCCGGCGTTGGCCGAGGGATTGTTCCACCTGGAACCCGGTGAGTACAGCGAACCCATCCAGACCATAGAGGGATGGGAAGTGTTGATGGTCCTGGACAAACGCAGGCTGCCCCTCGGGGAAGTTCACCATCGCGCCCGCACCCGGATCCTGCATGATGCATACCAGGCCAAATACGACAGCCTGGTGGCCAGCCTCGAGGAGCATTACGAGGTCGACTGGTCGGATGACGGGCTGGCCGCGGCCCTGCGGACCATGGAAAAGGGAGCCGTCGAGCACGATCCTGGCGACATGGACGTGGTATCTTTCAGGGGCGGCTCCATAGACCTGAACGATGTAGTGCGCGCTCACAGGAAACATCGCGTGAAGACCCGTCTGGATGACAGGGGCGGTATGGTTACGCTGATTCGCCGCTTCATCCTGGCTGACAGCCTCATCTGCCAGGTGGCCCTGGACCGCGGCTGGGATCAGGAACCGGAGTTTCGGGCCTGGAAAGAGGAACGTCGCCGTGAACTCATGGCTACGGAGTTGCACCGTCAGGAAGTCGGCAATCGTGTGAGCGTCTCCCAGGAAGAGGCTCGCCGGTATTACGACCAGAATCCTGGCAGCTTCGATCTTCCCGATCATCTTTACCTGACGGAGGTGCTGCTGGACTCGCGAGAAGAGGCCGAACAGGTCCTTGCGGAAATCCGCTCCGGCGCCGCTCTCGAGGATTTGTCCAACGAGCGTTCCTTACGGCGTATGACTGCCCAGGGTTTCCGGGACAGGGAGGACGATGCCGCGGATGATTTTGTGTCCACTTCAGCCGGGTGGTTTTACCGTTTTGACGAAGACGGCACCCTCTTTGTCCCTGGTCAGCAGAATACCGAATACCACAATATTCTCGGAGATGATCCGGAACGTCATATCGGTGAGTTGCAGGGTCCCGTCCAACTTGCCGATGGATGGGCGGTATTCCGTTTGGAGAGGCACGAACCGAGACTCATCACTTTCGACCGAGTTGCCCGTTTTTCGGCTCTCCAGGTGCGTCGCAGGCGCGAACGTGAGCGCTTCAGCGTTTTCATGGACTCGCTGAGAACCGCGCTGTCAGACCAGATCGAGTGGCTCGATCAGCAGGCGGCGCAACACTGGCGGGACGCCGGGTCTGCCGGCAGTTGAGCCGGACGGGTTGAGCCGGAGAGCGCCGCATCCCCACATCATCGGTAACCCGCAGCTCGCCGGGCCCGGAGAAGCCCTCTCCGGGCCGGTTCCAGATCCGGCCTTATTACCAGCGCTTGCTGGTAATACGTAACGGCTGCTTCTGGATTGCCCTGCAGCAACATCGCATATCCCAGATTGACATAAGCCTCTGCCTGTTCGGGGTTCAGTTGCAGTGCGTTCCTGGAATAACGGATTGCGGCCTCAGCGTCCTGTCTGAGAAGATGCACGGCCGCCAGCGCCACGAACCCCTCTGGACGCAGCTCCTGGGTCAATGCCTGGCGGTATGCGGCCAGGGCACGCTCATGGTCGCCTGTTGCCTGGTAGGCCCGGCCCACGTCATAGGAAGTCCAGAATCCTCCCAGTTGCCTGACTGCCTCCTCCAGATGCGGTAGCGCGTTTCCCGGTGCGCCGCTATGCAAAAGCAGACGTCCCATGTGAAGGTGAGCCTGCCCGTAGCTGGGCGCGGTATTCAGAGCTAGCTCGAGCTGCGAGCGGGCTGAGTTCGTCTGGCCCAATTGTATCAGGGCCCGAGCCAGAACCACCCGGCTGTCCGCTCTCCGGGGAACCCGGTCTACGGCCCATCGAGCGTGCTCGGCGGCCTCTTCATACCGGTTCAGGCCCAGATACGCCACTGCGAGGTTGTGATGTGCCGTGGGGAGTTCCGGGTTCAGTTCCAGGGCCAGGCGACTGTAATGCGCCGCCTGGTCGTACTTTTCCCGGCGCAGGTAGACTTCGCCCAGGTCTCGTTGTAGTTGCGCGTCCCGGTCTGGAGAGGGATCGCCGGAGGGACGGTTGAGGGCCGCCAGCAGAATGACCAGCGGGATGGTGTGAATCAGCGCCACACGATACCGGCCTGATTTGATCAAGGCGTAGAGTCTGAACGCGCCCAGGCCGGCGAATAACAACAGGGCCGGAATCAGAGGAGCACGGTAGCGGGCACTGACGAAAAAAACGATCACCGAAAAACTGTAGACGGCAACGAAAAGACGCAGCAGGGCCAACCCCGGATCGCGTTGCCGGGCCGTGAGGGCCAGGCCAAGGAGCGCCAGGGGAGCTATCAGGCCGAAGGGGAACGCGATCCCGCGTTCCCACAGTAAGGTGGCCAGGACATGCGAGTGCGAGCGCGCGTAGTGGATGTTGACGTTTCGCTTGAGTTCGGGGCCGGCCCAGAACAGCCAGGTTTTTCGCGCCAGGAGTTGAGCATAAGCCAGGGGATGGTCGGACGCCCAGGCCAGGGCTTTGTCGTAGAAATACCGGGAGCGCGCCGCATGCTTGTCGTGGCCGGCCCGGACCGGCTCCAGGACCAGCTCCTCCCAGTGATGGCCGGGATGTATGGCCACCGTGCTGTCATAGCGGGCGTTGTTGCCGATGTAAAAGTTGATGCCGCCGTTGGACGAGATGAGTACCGGTTCACCGCCGACGATCCAGTTGCGGGTGGTTACCGGAGCGATGGCTATGACGACACCGAGGATCACCCAGGCCCAGGAGCGGTAAGGTGTTGACCACGCTGAACTGTGCGCTCCGGTGGGGCTGGTGGCGGGTCGCGACCGTGCCGAATAGTGCAACCACAGCGGCAGCGCCACGATGAAAAGGAGTATGTTGGGACGCACCAGGGCACTCAGCCCGCCCAGCAGGCCCGCACCGGCCCAGGCGCGGCGCGACGGCGCTTTCCAGGCTGCAAAAAGCGCGGTCAGCAGAGCGAGATACAGAAACGTCTCGAGGGAGACGCCGAGAAGCTCGCCGTCGAAGTACACCAGGGGCCCGTACAGGGCATAAGCACAGGTAACGGTCATGGCCAGGGTGGGACCGAAACGCCGCGTCAGCCGGTACAGCATGACGGCGGACGCGGCGGCAAGCAGGGCTTGAGCGATACGCGCCGCGGTGAACAGAGCGGGTTCCGGCCAGATGCGGGCGATCGATCCGAGGAAATACGGATAAAGAGGGGCCTGCCAGAAAGGTTTGTCGGGTCCGAGAATGTCCCCGCCGGCTATGTGTCCGGCCCGTTCGACATACGTCTGCGCATCGACGACAGGTGTGGCGAAAAACGGACTGGAGCGGCTTTCCGCCATGTAGGTCAGACGTACGGCCAGGGTAGCCACAAAAACCAGTGTCGCAGCGGCCATGGAAGGGTGGTGGACCCACCAGGCAAGCTTCAGCTTCATTACGCCTCCACGGTATGGCAGCGTGAATGCCAACGTGTGAGCTACAGGTGTTGCGGCCTCGATACGGATCCGGATCCGGTGCCGGACCGAGCATTGACGTGCACAAGGAGCTCAGTTCGACCGCAAGCGTACTACGACGAATTGGCGCTCAGGCCCCGATATCCGTTCCACTGCCTGTACGAACGACCGATGGTCGGTCCAGAAGCGCGGGTAGTCTTTAGCCGTGGTGACCCCTCTGTGCACCAGGTTGTTCCAGAATGCGGGGTCCTGCAGGGCAAAACGGGTAGCCGTGACGAAATAATCCGCACCCTGGGCTGCAAGCCGATCCAGCCGTTCGGGACAGAATTCCTTCGGGGTGATCTGCCATCCTTTGCGGTGGCTGTAGTACAGTAAGGACGGATTTTGGGCACGATACGGACCTGGAGGTTTATCGTCCAGATCACCGACTATCAGAAGGGCATCGGGCGGAAGGCGTTCCTGCAGGACGGCACCCAGAGCATGGCAACTCCGATAGTACAGGTCGTAACTGCCGGGTTGAACATAGTAATCGCGCACGGCCCAGGCGCTGTAGGCCGCGATGCTTCCCAGGACTACCCCAAGCACATGGAATCGCCAGTCGCGAAGATAGCGCAACAACCTGCGACCAAGACCCTGGTTGGTGTCGGCTTGGGCAGCATCTAGCACGCGGACAAGAAATCCGGCTGCGAGGAGGGCTCCGACGGGCACAAAGGGCAACTGATAATAATGGAGCAGGCGGTTGCCCTCTGCAACGAGACCCAGATACAGCACCAGGCCCCCAAGCCACACCGACACGATCCATTCCCTGGATCTGCGCGGCGGCATGATCGTACCCAGCAGAACCAGCAGGCTGCCGACAGGAGTGTAGACTGCGTGGACGAAGCGTCTCAGCATGACAAGGTAGAATCCCGGGTCCAGCAGCAATGCATGGCCCCATTTGTCGTAACCGTATTGATTCCATATGCCGAACGTGAGACCCGTCTGCTCGAAGAGATGGTAGGCGTGCCGGTGCCAGAGTACCGCGGGCATGAGCACGAGAAGCAGGTACAGCCACAGCAGGGGACGACGCAGGAAGCTCCACCCCCAGTAACTCCAGGCGATGGCTACCAGGGGGAAACCCAGATAAAGGGTCGGAATCTTTACCAGAAAACACAGCGCTGCGCTAACGGCGGCTAGGAAGAAATACCCTGCACTCCCCTTCTCGCACCAGCGATCGAAGCTGAGCAGCGTGCCCACGCTCAGAAACAGCATGGCCCCTTCAGGAAGGAAGGTCCGCCCGAAAAACAGGCTGAGTGGGGTGATCAGGTAGATCAGCGCACTCAGGCACCCGATCCTGTCGTCAGCGTATAAACGGCGACCGAGCAGGAACAGCAGACCGCCTGCGCCGGTGGACAACAAAGCGGACAGCAGCCGTCCCAGCCATTCTTGAACCCCGCCGGTCAGGAAATACAGCATGGCGACCGCAAACGGATACGCGGGAAAGTTCATCTCCACATACCCGGGTGTGGCACCGCGCCAGTCCACCGTGGGGTGGAACAGGCGGTAACCCTCTTCGTAAAAGTTGCGTGCGATCGCCGCCGTATCGGTCTGTCGCCAGGCCTGCCAGTCTACCAGGGGTTGGTCCAGGGCGTACAGCCGCAGCCCCAGACCAAGGGCCAGGATGGCCCATACCCATGGGTGATGTCCGGCGGGACGTCGCTCGGAAGCCTTTGGGGTCATGATGCTGGACCCGGCCGAACAGAATCGCCGAGAGGACTCCTGCCGGCTTCTTGCGGGAAGCGGCACATCGGCGCGATGTGCCGCTCGGAGACTGATATTTCTGGTGTTATCTGTGAACGGGTCCGCATCGGCTCTCTCCCGGCACATGAGTGGCTTGTCTCTCATGAGAGGCTTGTCTCTACGGAATGAAGCAAACGGACCGCATGCGCCTGTCAAGCAATCCCCCGGCCGTTGGTCGGCCCGCACCGCGGAGCAACGCAGCGGCGTCGTTTCCCGGAAGCGCGGGTCGGGATCGCGCCAGGCTTGTACCTCCGGCCATGTCTCAGGCTGGCGCACCGGCGCGCAGTCCAGCCTTGGTGCCACGGAATGCCGGGCGACATCAGGAAACCGGTGTGTCTGCCGGTTGCGCGCTGGCTTGCTGCAGAGCGGTTTCGGAGCCTGCTGGCTTGTTTCCTTGACTTATTCCGGACGCATGATTACCATTTTCCTGTGCAGCTGCACAAGCTTGAAAAAAACTCTATGTGTGAGTATTTTCTCATGAGGGCTGGTCGAGGCCCTGTGCCGCGGGGTGGGTGCGTGAGCCGTTATCCGGGTAGAACGGAATACACCAGGTTCGTTGCGGTCGGTCGCAATCCAGGCGTCGTGGGATTTGCTGCTGCGCTCCAGCCAGTACCTCTGTGTGGCAAAGCAGCCGGATCGAAAATATTTCTCATATGGAGCCAGGCAGAGGGGCGTCCAGACTTGATGCGCGCGTCATATGCGAGTATCTTACTAGGCAGAAGGCAGTGAAATCCTGTACACGGGAACTGGTGCCCGGCAGGGAGAGTTGTTACTTTGGGCGCATCAATAACAGATTCGGCAGACTGGTGGTCTGCCAGCATTTGTCAGCGTTGCGCTTTCAGCATCGGCGTTCCGGCGCTCATGCCGGACCCCAGCAAGAAGGAGGAGAGGGCTGATGAATAGCCGTAAAATCGTGGGAGTACTGGTGATTGCCGCGGTCTGGCTGGGGTGGACCCCGGCAGCGGAGGCAGTGGTCAACATCCAGAATCTGGGCGCTGGAGCGCGTTCGGCGGCGCTGGGCAATAGTTTCGTGGCGGTGGCGGATGATGCGGACGCGGTGTTTTTCAATCCGGCAGGCCTGGCCCAGCTCGCGCATCGCGAGGTGGTGTACACCAACGTCTCGCTGCTGTACGGTGGGATTTCCGGGGACAACCTGGGACAGCATGTAGCCAGCTACGTCCAGCCGCTCGGATCGCGCCTGGGCGTGGGCGTGGGCTACGAGCGCATCGGCAGTGATCTGATGAGCGAGAATGGTGCGCTGCTCTCATTGGGCTACCGGGTCTCACGAGATCTGATGGTTGGGGTCAGCGGCAAATACCTGTTCTGGAGCGTGGGCAGTTTCGAGGTCACGCATATCGCTGACCATTACACGGGGCCGCTGCGGGTGGGAGACACGCATCCCCTGTCCAACACCACCAACGGAGCACTGGGCATAGACGCCGGTCTGCTGTGGCAGACCCCGTTGTCCCCGGCCAAGCTGGGCCTGATGGTCCGGAACGTGAATCAGCCCAATGTCGCCAAGAATTCGGTTCAAGGTGACAGTGATGCGGGCAAACTGCCCATGGATGTTGCCGTTGGACTTTCCTACCGCGTGGATGAGATGTCGCTGGTGACATTGCAGTGGGTGGTCCAGGATGTCACGGGTGATGGCACGGAAAACCGCGTGGTTCTGGGTGGGGAGACAGAAGTCATGATGGGGTTCATGGTGAGGGCCGGTGGCAGCATGCTGTTCCAGGACGATGCCACCGGAAACCTCAATGCGGGGATTGGGTACAGCTGGAATGATGTCCTGTTCGACTACGGATACAACATACCGCTGGACCTGACGGAAACCAACGGGGCCCATCGCTTCTCCTTCGCTTACCGCTTCTGATGAGACCCTGGCAGCCGGACGGACAGTTCAATCCGGACGGTGAGACACAAAGGAGTTCAATATGACGGTCTGGGCTGGACTCATAGCGCTTGGTGTTGGACTGGGAGCCAGTATTTTTCTCCCGGTTCCGCAGAATCTCAAGACCAGCTTTTCCGCCGGCCAGTCGCTGTACGCGCTGGGTGAATACGAGGGGGCCATCCAGGAATACACCAAAATCGTCGAGTTCGATAGCCCTGCCGTGCGCACAGACAGCGTGTTGGTGACCATCGGGCGTGATCGAACACTACCTGTAATGGTCGCGGCGTGGTATCAACTGGGAAACTCCTACCGGAACAGCGGCCAGCACGACAAGGCGCTGGATGCCTACCGTCAGGTGGTTGAAGGCGAGAAAGCGATCGATGAAGGCTTTCGGGCTCAGGTCCAGTTTCAGATGGCGGAGACCCGTTTCCAGGCCAGGGAGTTTCGGGAGGCCGCGGACGAGTATCGCAATTACGTGGAACTCTTTCCGGAAACGGACTTGGCAGGCCGGGCCTTCTACTACGCTGGCTGGAGCGAATTCAACGACGGGAACTATGATGCTGCCATAACTACACTGCGGCAGATGCTCGAGCGGTATCCACAGGACCGGTATGCGGCGGATGCGCAGTTCAGGATCGCGGCCGCCTTCTTCGAGCAGGAAGATCACGCTCGCGCCATCGAGGAAGCCGCGCTGGTTCTGGAGCGTTACCCCAACAGTCCCGTCATCTCGGATGCTACATATTTGCGCGCGCAGGGGCTGGACAAACTGGGCCGGGCGGAAGAAGCGATCCTGGCATACCGGGATGTGCGCGGCCTGTACGACCGCATGTTCGAATTGTTGCGGGGCAGCTTCCGGGAAGGCAGGAACATAGATTTCGAGGATTACCGGCAGCTTTTCGAAACTTCCGCACTTCGCATCGCCGAGATTCTCAGCGCCGAGGGGCGGTACGACGAGGCCCTGCAGGAGTTGATCGCCGTGCAGGAGACTGCCGAAGAGCGCTTCTACCAGGCCCGTGTGCAGATGCGTATCGGTGATCTGTTCATGCGCAAGGGCAGAGTGGACGCTTCGGCATGGAACGACGCCTGGACAGCCTACAATCAGGTCATCGAACTCTATTCGGATACGCCGTATCCACCCAATGCGCAATACCAGAAGGGGGAAGCGCGGTACTATGCCGGGGAATACGAATCTTCCCGCGAGGAATACCTCAAGGTGCTCGAAGATTATCCGGACAGTGACACCGAGCTTCGTTCCGCCGCGCTGTACGGTGCCGGTTGGTCGGCTGAACGGATGGGCGCCCCTGATCTGGCCCTGGAAAGCTACGCCCAGGCGGCTACGCGATTCCCGCGTTCCGCCCAGGCCCCGCTGTGTTTGTTGCGGATGGCCCGGATACATTTCGACCACGGCCGGATTGCCGAGGCCATAGAGGCCTATAATCGGGTAGTGGACAACTATCCGGACAGGCCACAGGCCGCAGAAGCATCATACGGGCTGGGTCTGCTTTACAGGGAAGAGGAGCGGTTCGAAGAAGCTATCGAGGCCTTCGCACAGGTGGATATAGGCGCCGGGGAGACGTACGTCGCGGCGCTGGTGGGGGCGGCCAACATACTGGTCAATGAAGGCCGTGATGAAGAGGGCAGGGAAATCCTGAACCGCCTGCTCGATGGCGTCAGCGGTGACCCTGCACTTGAAGCCCGGGCCCACTTCCAGATAGCCCAACTCGATCTAAACAACAGGAACTACGGGGATGCCCTGGCACGTTACACCAGAGTCATCGACGACTATCCGGACTCCAGGCTTATTCCGGATGCCTATTACGGGCGTGCACTGGCTTATCACTGGCTGGGGCGGTATGCTCCGGCGCTGGAGGATTATCGGACGGTCCTGGAGAAGGATATCTCGGAGTCCATGCGACTGCGGGTACAATTCTCCAAGTCCCTGTCGTACGCTGCACTGGACCGGGATACCGAGGCTCGGGAACTGCTCAACACCGTCATCGCCGGGGGAGATGAGAATCTGGCGTCTTCGGCACGTCTACAGCTCATCTCCATGGCCGAGGATCGTGATCCTCGAGAGGCCATCGGCATCTACGAGGAAATGCTGGAAACCGCTACTTCCGCGGAAGACCACGAGAGGATCCTGCTGCGGCTGGCCAGCGCCTATTTCCGGCTGAACCAGTACGACCAGAGCATTGCCGCGGCGCAGGAGCTCATCGATCTCAGTGTCTCACCCGAAAGCGTAGCCAACGCACTTTTCCTGAAAGGCAACAGTTACTTCCGCAGCGGCGAATTAGTCGAGGCGATATCCGTCTACGAGGAGATCATCGATCAATTCCCGCAAATCGCCTGGGCCCGTAACGCTCTGTTTCAGATCGGTATCTCCTATAACCAGTTGAGTTCGGCCGGACATCTGGAGGTGCTTCCGGCCATGTCGGAAGTGTTCCAGGAATACTACACCCGTTATCCGGATGATGAGCGGGCCGAGGTTGCCTATTACTACGACGCGTGGGCGCGGTACCGCATGGGCAACTGGGAGGATGCAAGCGAGGTCTTTGCCAAACTGGCTGAGGTGCATCCAGGATCACGGTTTGCTCCGGAAGCGCTTTTCCGTGCCGGAGATGCCATTTTCAACATGCCGGCTGCGGGTGCAGAGGCTCGGCGGGCCAAGTTCGAAAGAGCGATGGCTGTATACCAACAAGTCGTGGATCGTTACCCCAATTCGGAATATGTGGATGATGCGCTCTACAACAAAGCATGGTGTCTGATCAACCTGGACCGGACAGAGGAGGCCATCGAGATTTTCGCGTTCATCGTTGCCGAGTTTCCGGATGGTCGCTACGGTCCCCGGAGCCAGTTCACTCTGGGGGACTACTACTACGGTCTGCGTGACTACGAAAATGCCATGGCCAGTTACAATAAATTCCTGGAACTCTACCCGGCCGAAAGATTACGGCAGCCTGGGTTTGACCCCCAGGATCGTGGTTTGGCTGACCGGGCCAGGGTTCTGCTGCACAACCTGTCGGAAATCGATGCGTACAACCTGTATGCGCAAGGTGAGCAGCTGTTCGACCAGGCCAAGTACCGCGAAGCCATGGAGATTTTCCGAGAGGTCCAGGAGCGATATCCGGACAGTGATCAGGCTGTGAACGCGGCGGTCAATATCGGTGCAGCATACATGGCCCTGGAAGCCTATCGCGATGCCGGGACCGTCTTCCAGGATATCGTGGAGCATTATGCTGAAAGGCCGGAGTATTCTGCACAGGTTGATTTCGCCCGTCAGCAGTTGCAGAATATGCAGGAGGCCCGGGTGCTGTAGCGGTAAGACCTTGAAGGGGCGGCATCTGGAATGCGTCAACCGTAGAGGCGGTTGCATCTTCCATTCACACAGCGAGCCGTATCGCGTCGTGCACAAATCAGGAGGGACAGCAAGAGATGCTAGAACTTTTTCAGGACGGCGGACCGTTCATGTATCCTATTCTGCTCTGGTCGGTTCTCTCGGTGGGGTTCTTTCTGGAGCGGCTCTACACTTATCTCCGAATGCGTTCGGAGAGTCAGCTGGAGGAGGTTACCCGGGATCTGAACCAACAGATCGTATCGGGCTCATCCATCGAGCAGCTGAAAGAATATTGCCTTCGGCTGGGACGCATGGAAGGTGAGGTGTACGGAGAAGGAATCGGTCGTTTCGAACACCTTTCCAGGGAGACTCGTACGCTGGAGGAAATGCGGGAGGAGTTGAACGGAACCATCGAGCGAGCCGCACTCGGCTACTGTGAACGATATCTTGCGGTTATCAGTTTCGTGGCCAGTTCGGTGGTGTTGCTGGGCCTGCTCGGAACGGTCAGTGGTATGATCAACGCTTTCGAGGGAATAGCCGAGAAGGGGCTCGGTGAGCCAACGATCGTTGCCGCAGGTATTTCCGAAGCGCTGATCACCACGGCTTCCGGATTGGCCATATCGGTGCCATCGTTGGCCATATTCAGCTACTTCAGCAACCGGGCGACGGGAAAAGCCATAGAATTCGAACCCTACGGTCACGGTTTCGTCGACGCGCTCCTTCGCCGTTGGCAGAGCACCTCGGCTGCCTGAGCCCAAGAGGGAATGATACATGGCAACTATCAGACGACAGGAACTATCCAAGCCAGACCTGACACCCATGATCGACTGTGTGTTCCAGTTGCTCATATTCTTCATGGTGACCGCTGTGTTTGCTATCACTCCGGGTCTGGACATCAAGCTTCCTGAAGCCGAGGAAGCACAGGCTCCCGAACGGGAGAATCTGTTCATTGTGGTCGACCAGGATGGAAATATGGCGTTGAATCACATGACTGTGACCTTTGCCACGCTCCGGGATGAACTCGAGGAGCGGCGCCGGTTGCTGGATGATACAACGCTGATTATCATTCAGGGGGACGAGCGGGCTACACACGGTCAGGTTGTCCAGATCATGGACATTGCGCGCTCTGTAGGTATCGTCGACCAGATCATCGCTACAGAACCACAGCGAAACTAGCACCGGTCCTACCCACCGGTTGGAATGCTAGGAAAGGGGAAGGAGCATAGTGGACGAATATAAGAAAGCCATGCTGGATGAACGCAAGAAGATCGCCTACGTGTTTATCGGCGGAGCGGTCGTCCTCCACGTGTTGTTCATCCTTTCCCGCTGGGTAGCGTACGGTCTGGGGATCGCCGGGCTTGCGCTTCTGCTGGCGGCCCTCTGGAAGGCAACTACCGGACGCAGGATGGGGCTCAATGCCGCCTTGCTGTTCTCGGTCCTTGCCCATACCGGCGTTTTCGTTTACTCCCATTTTTTTGCCGGACGTGTCATAGAAGAGGAGGAGCGTCTGATCCGCTTCCAGGCCCCTCCTCCCATCATGGACCGGAGTTTCGATCTGGCCAGAAGGCCGGAAATCTCCGAGGTTCAGATGGAAATGCTCGCGTCCATGGCACCACCGGATCTGCCTACCGATATTACCGCCGTAGCCGACGTCGGGGTCGTAGGCACGGACCTTTTGAGTGCTGCGTTGCCCTCTGTCCATGATGTAGGCGCTTTCAGTGGTGCCAGAGCCGAGGAACTGGTCTTCGATCAAGTAGAAATGGTGCAGTTGTCACGGACAAGGTCACCGGTACAGGAGGCTCTCAGTCTCAGTCAGGAGTTGCTGGATGTTCAGGACCTGGACATCGGCCGGTATCAGGCTATCATCGTCCAGGACCCAGAAGACCGGCGGGCCATCCGGGGTTACTTCAACATGACGGTGATCGATTATGAAGTTTCCGATCCAAACCGGGACAGGTTTCCTACGGCGGCGGAAGAGTTGATGCGTTACATCCGGGACCATACCCAGATCAATGCCAGGATCCAGGGAACCACCGTGCAGCTCAGCGACCCACGCATCATGGATGCGCCGTTTCTGTACATGAGCGGATGGGACGCCATCCTTCAGTTGAGCGATACGGAGAAGCAGAATCTGGGCGATTATCTGAGGGGTGGAGGTTTCATGTACTCTGACGATATTCGGTACAGCCATCCGGAGCAGGGGCTGGAGGGGCGCGGTGCCGGTGTCAGCGGCACCCCCTTCGATCGTCAGTTCAAGGCTCTGATGGCGGATCCCCAAGTGCTGGGCACAGATGGCACCCGGTGGCAGCGGATCCCCAGGAACCACCCCTTGTACACCGCGTTCTACGACTTCCACGACGGCCCTCCCATGGGCGGCGCTCCAGGCGGAAACGTCTTCGACCTGGAGATGCTGGAGCTGCGGGGGCGGGTTGCTGTCGTCTTCAGCGATCTCAATATCAGCTGGTACTGGGGAGATCCCAATGCTGATGCCCGGGAAAGGGGTCTGCAGTTCGGTGTAAACCTTGTCGTCTTTGCCCTGACACAGCCTGGTGGAATCGCCAACGTGACGCAGTTTGCCAACTGATACCGTCGTTGGGATGTGGCCCATGAAGGGGGGAGCCGGCGCAAGGACCGGCTCCCCCCTTTGTTTGGGATAAGATGGTCATCGGGTATGCCCGGTGAACCGTTGTGTGTTCTGCGCAGCGGATGACCGGTTGCGATCCCGTATCAATGACGCGCTCGAGAGACTGGTCTAGAACAACCTCGAATGGCCTTTCAGCTGGGCCCAGGAGACAGGGTGTACGGCCGTCTCACTTTGATCTCCAGAGGTGTCACCTGGGTCTGCGGTCTGATCACCATCACCCGGCTCATTCGGTTGAGCCGGTGGTTCAGTGGTGGTGGCCGGCATTCCGGAGAGGACTTCCCGCAGACTGCCCGGCGTACCCATCTCCGTGGCCCCGGGTTTCCAGCCGATGGCTTCCTGGGCAGTGGCCCAACTGGTCGGGAGCGTACCATCAGCGTCCAGATGGATACGGACCATGGCGTGCCGCTGTTGCAGGTCACCTGCGATCGGTGCGCCCACGCCGTTGTCCGCGCGGTCGATCAGCGTCGCTCCAGCCTCGGGGTCACCGTCGTATAGACGGAGATCCAACCGGGTGTTGGGTAGCACTACAGCCGATGTGACCATGTCCGGTTCCACCGCGAGCATACACCGCGGGTCGTCCGGTGGAAAGTTGGAGATCAGGAAGACCTGGCCTGGGGCCAGGACGCCAGCCTCGATCTCCAGCATGTGCAGCTCACTACCGTCCCTGATCCGGGTGATCGTCCAACCTGCCAGATCCACTGGTTCCTCGCTGCGGTTGGCCAGCTCAATCCACTCATCCGAGGCGGATGTGGTACTGCCCATCCACATCAGCTCGGAAAATACTACCGGGCCTGGTTCCACTGCACTCAGCGTGAGCGGAATGAGGATGAGCAATGCTGCGGCGATACTGCGCATGGTGGGCCTCCTTCGCGTTGATCGAAGTGATACTCCCGGCGCTCTGCCGGGGCTCGAGAGGCGTAATTGCAAGATGTGTGCCGCATCCGTAAAAGTGCGGTAAAATATATAATATCAATAACTTGGGAGGTACCATCGGAACGCAGCAAGAGGGCCCGGTTGGACCGCACGGGTGACGACTGCGATACCTGCGGGTGACGATCGGTGATCGCGGTCGGCAGTTGAATTTCATTCATTCGTATTGCCGGGCGAGCAAGTGGCTGAGAACCAGGGTCGCCTGGTTCCGCACCGCATCGTCGGCATGGGATTGAACTATCCGGCTCAGAACAGGGACAGCCGCCTTGTCCTTGACCCGTCCCATGGAGCGGACGGCCTGGAGCCTGAGGGCGCTGCTGTTGGAAGCATCATCCACGATGGCCGCGAGCAGAAAAATCTGGCGCCGGTGTCGTTGCTCCAGCAACCCGGGGGGGTGCAGTGGCGGGACATTCACAAGACTGGTCGTGCGGATGTTGGCTCTGGCCACATCACGGCCTACCGGGCCAGGATCGGACAACGCAACCGCGCCCAGAGCCTCTACCGCTTTGAGCCGTATGGTTTCGTGCTGAGACCGGTCCGTTGCAGCACGGCCTAACGGGCCGATGACCTCCGGAGTGCCGTGCCGGCGCAGCATGGCGACAGCGCTCAGGCGCAGACGGAGACTGGGATCCGCCAGACTGCGCTCCAGATAGGCTACCGGATCCAGCATATTCCGCTTGGCCGCTTCCCATAGGGCCTCGTTGGCACGCAAGCGCACCAGTTCATCCGGCTGGTGCTCGTGGTCGCAGGCGCGCGCCAGGGCCTGCATGGCTGCCGGATAGCCGGCAGAGCGCTGGAAGACGATGTACCGCAGGGCCCGCACGATCTCCAGGCGCACACTCACATCAGCTTCTTCGTCCATGGCATCATCAAGTAACGCCACACTGGGTGCGAAACCAGCCCGTCCCAGGGCGATCGCTGCCTGACGGCGGACACCGGGCTCGGGGTTACGGAGCTGTTCGGCCAGTTGTTGGACGCGTTGGTACTGTCCCCAGGCATGGCCTGGGAGGAGCAGTAGAACCACAACGATGCCGATCAGGTGGATGCGGAGCGATACCATGGGCGGTTCCTGAAGGGAGAGAAGACATGGACGGATCGCGCAGCGATTCGGCCAAGGTAGCGTATGTGTCGGACAGGACCCTGTGAGGCTCCGGAGCCGCTAACGCGAAGAGGTACCAAAGGCCTGTAACAGCCGCTGTTGCACGCCGCCGAAACCGCTGTTGCTCATGATCACGATCACGTCTCCCGGTTTGGCGGTGTCTTGTAGATGAGTCACCATCTGGCTGGGCTCCGGCAGGTACAGGGCCGTCTGTCCCTGTGCCCGCAACGCGGCAGCAAGGCGCTCCGAGCTGAAAGGCGGGTCCTGTCTGGCGCGTTCCGGCCGGGGCACCCTGCCCAAAATAACCTGGTACGCGTCACGAAAGGCGGCCCGGTATCGAGCTTCGAAGACGGCGCGGGCGTTGGTGGCGCTGGCCGGCTCGAACAGTACGTGGAAGCGGGCTCCGGGGTACGCGTCCTGTAGACCGGCCAGCGTCTGCTGCACGGCCGTGGGGTGGTGCGCGAAGTCATCGATGATCGTGATGCCGCCGAAACAACCGAGTTTCTCCTGGCGCCGCCGGACTCCGACAAATTCGGGCAGTGCGCGCCGAACGGTCTCCGGACTCAGGCCCAGATGCAAGGCCACGCCGATGGCGGCCAGGCTGTTGCGAACGTTGTACTCACCACTGAGCGGCACCCTGAAAGGACCCAGGCTTTCGCCGTCGCAGTGCAATTGAAAGGTGGTACCCGCGGGGGAGGATTGTAGATGGGAGGCGCGCACGGCGGCCGCTGGATCCGTCCCGAAGGTTCGCACGGGCGTAAAGGCAGCGGACAGCAGCGGTCGCAGTACGGGATCATCGTGGTTGGCCATAATCAGGCCGTTACCCGGCACGGTATTGATCAACTGCCGGAAAACCTTGAGGATTTCGTCCAGGTTTGCGTATATGTCGGCATGGTCGAATTCGATACCGTTGATGATCAATATTTCCGGCAGGTAGAAGAGGAATTTGGGTATCTTGAGGAAGTATGCGGTATCGTATTCGTCTCCTTCGATGACGAAGTGCTCCCCCTTTCCCAGATGGTAGGAACGATCCCAGTTACCCGGAACGCCTCCGACCAGGAACGATGGATCCAGTTGCCCCTGGGTCAACAGGTGGGCGGTCAACGCTGTGGTAGTGGTCTTCCCGTGGGTTCCGGACACCACCACTGGACGGTGTTCACGCAGGAACTCCTGGCGCAGAGCTTCGGGCAGCGACAGGTAGGGAAGGCGACGGGCCAGCATTTCCTCCACCTCGGGATTGCCCCGTGAGACCGCGTTGCCCACCACGATCAGGTCGCAGTCGCACACGTTGGCAGCGTCGAAACCTTGCTTGACCGGTATACCCAGCTGCTCAAGAAGCGTACTCATCGGCGGATATACCTGAGCATCCGAGCCGGTCACGTGGTAACCGCGTTCGCGCAGCATTCCGGCAAGCGCGCCCATGCCGGTACCGCAGATGGCGATCAGGTGAATGCGTGCGCCTGGTTTGATGACCATGCCAACCTCTCAACGATGGAAAAACCGCGCCTTATTCTGACTCGGTCACGGTCCGTTGTCAAGAGCGGACCAGTTGCCCGTCCCTGCCGTGGCTCTTAGATTGAAGCATACCGTGAATGGGTAACCCGTAGTATCACACAGGCTGCCCGCGGGCGTTGCTGTGCCGGATACCGTCCACTCTGCCTCAGCTGCGTGCCGGCCCAGTCCTGCATGGACCGGATCCCAGCGTGGCTTTGGCCTCATGCCCATACAAACTGACAGCCAGCATCAATCTCTGAAGAAGCGGTGCCCTGCCGTGCCGACCCCTGTCCATGCCCGTGCAACCCGCGCCCGGCGTAGGCGAATGCATACCGGCGATCTGTGATGGGCCGAATCAATGTTCTCCAGGTCGTTACTCGTCTGGTGGTACGCGGCGTGCCTCGCCACGTCCTGGAGCTTGCTGCCGGACTGGATCGGGATCGGTTCCAGGTGGATGTTCTGGCAGGGCGGGGTGAGCCAGGAGAAGGAAGTCTGTGGGCTGAGGCGCATCAGCGCGGTATTCGCACGATGTACCTGGATGCTTTACAGCGCTCGGTCAGTCCGGTGGCGGATGTCCGCGCTCTGGCCAGGCTGTACACCGTTATGCGCAGGGGACAATACCATATCGTGCACACCCACATCTCCAAGGCCGGGGTTCTGGGGCGGCTGGCAGCCCGGATGGCGCGTGTTCCGGTCATCATTCACACGTACCATGGAGAGGTGGCCGAGGTAGCGGCAGGCGGAACAGCCGCTCGGTTGTTCCGGTGGATGGAGGGTGCCATGGCCAGGTCGACGCACCGGTTCATCGCCGTGAGTCAGAACACCGTGAAGGAATGTCTCGCCCGGGGAGTTGGGCGCGCGGAGCAGTACCAGGTCATCTACAACGGGATCGACCTGGAGCATTTTACTCGCAGGCACAGTGCGCGGCCCTTTGATCATCCCGGCGCGGGACCGGTGATCGGGCTGGTGGGTAGCCTGACGGCCGAGAAGCGGGTCGACGTGCTGCTGGAGGCTGTGCGCCAGGTGTTGGAAAACCATGAGGGGTTGCTGCTCTGCGTCGTCGGGGACGGTCCCCTGCGCGACCGCCTGCAAGCGCTTACCGGGCAACTGGGGCTGACCGGAAACGCGTTGTTTGCGGGGCTGGTTCCGGACGTGCGGCCCTGGCTGACGCATTTCGACGTACTGGTATCACCTTCGGAACGCGAGGGGTTGCCCACCGTATTGCTGGAAGCCATGGCCATGGGTTGCCCCGTGGTGGCTACCCGTGTCGGCGGTATTCCGGAGATCATCGAACCCGGCCGTACCGGACTCCTGGTGGATCCCAACGATCCCGTTGGGCTTGCCAGCGCCATCAACGCAGTGGTGGACAATCCGGAGCAGCGGCATCGAATGCAGGAGGAAGGGCACCGTCGCGCCCAGGCGCGCTTCGGCCTGGATACCATGCTGAGTCGTACTGCCGCAGCGTATGAAGAGCTGCACGACCCGGGACGTTCAGGATCATGATCCTGGTCACGGGTGCTACCGGGTACGTGGGTCGCCATCTCATGCGAAGACTCTGCCATCCCGGTGGCGCCTTGCGCTGTCTGGTGCGCCCGCACAGTGACCGGAAGCATCTGGAGGATTGCGGCATCCAGATTTGCACCGGGGATCTGCGCGACCGCGCGTCGGTGCACCCGGCTTTCGACGGGGTCCGAACGGTGTTTCACCTGGCACACATCCGTTTTGCACCGGTCGTGCTAGCTTGTGCACCGCCCGATGTCGACCGGATCGTGCTGATCAGCAGCATGCAGGCGTTATCCGGGGTGCCGTCATCAAGCGTGGATGAGGTGCGAAAAGGGGAGGACGCGGTCCGTGCCTCCGGTCTGCCCTGGATCATGCTGCGCCCGTCCATGGTGTACGGGCCAGGAGACGACCGCAATATCAGCCGTTTGCAGGGCTATCTGCACCGGCACCGAATTCTACCGGTCCCAGGAAATGGCAAAGCGTTGCAGCAACCCGTCTTCGTTCATGATCTGATCGATGCTGTGTTGGCCTCGGCGGTACGCGGCCGCTTGCGACAGACGTATACCGTGGCGGGTCCCCGCGCCCTGACGTATGACGAACTCGTGATGACCGTCGGGCGGGCGATCGGGCGCGCTCCTGTTCTCCTTCATATACCGGTTCCGGTGTTTCTGCTGTGCATGCGCGTCGCCGTGATGCTGCGCTTGCGCCTGCCCATGGATTCCGAGCAGGTCCGGCGTCTTCAGGAAGACAAGTCAGGTTGCATTCGATGGGCCCGTGAAGACCTGGGATTCCAGCCGCTGGAACTGGCCGTGGGACTGGCACGCAGCCACCAGCAGGAAGAGCCGGCGCCATGACCGGCCTGTCGCCGGCCGTCCTGGTCGCGGCTAGCAGCGGGATCGGTGCGCTGGCGGTGACATGGGCCGTGCTTGTCGCCACCCGGCGCTACCAGTGGGTCGATCATCCCAACTACAGGAGTGCGCACGCAAGGCCCATGCCCACGGCTGGCGGGTTGGGCATCATCGCTGGGTATTGGGTGGGTCTGACCGCGTACGGCATCAGCGCTACGGCTAGGATGACGCCGGTACACGGCGGGCTGCTGGCAGGTACTGTGGTGCTGGCGTTCATGGTCTGGGATGACTGGATACGCCCACTCGGTGTGGTGGAGAAGCTGGTTTTGACGGTGAGCGCCTCCGGCGCATGGCTGGTGGTGCATAGTCTGCCTCCACAGGTGGATTTTCCCGGCTGGAGTCTGGCGCGGCCGGGCTGGATGGTCGCGGTGTTGTGCGTGCTCTGGATCGTTGCCATGTGCAACGCCACCAATTTCATGGACGGCATAGACGGTATCGTCGGGGGGCATACGGTTCTGGTGGCAGCAGCCAGCAGCCTGATGCTCTGGCACCTGGAAGGGCCATGGGAGATAGCGTTGGCACTGGCCGCGGCCAGCGGTGGTTTCCTGGTTCTCAATCGTCCTCCGGCGCGTATCTTCATGGGAGATGTGGGATCGCATTTCATCGGTTTCGTGCTGGCAGTCGGCGGCCTGGCGGGCATGGAACACGGCCTGCCCCTGTGGTTGTATGCGGCGCTCAATGGTTCGTTTTTTTACGATACGGGATACACGCTGGCGCGCCGGGGACTGCGCGGCGACAACCTCGTGCAAGCTCACCAGAAGCATCTGTATCAGCGGCTGGTCACCCTGGGATGGTCACCGGCCGGCGTTGATGCGCTGGTGCTGCTGGTGGACGCTGTGCTGGCGGCCGGTGGTTGCCTGTGGATTTTCGGCAACCGGACATGGGGATTGGCCGGGCTGGCATTCGGCCTGCTTTTGCTGATCGCGGGAACGCTGTACGTGGAGAGTCAAGATGATGTGTTTCGATGACCATAGCCGGAGCTTGTACGCGACCAGGCGACAACAGGAGGTGGGCGCTGGATCTGGATCTGGTTCGTCGTCGGCCGTCCGTCCATGCCGATATGCCGGCATGACAGGGGGCGACCGTGTCCGCCGGCCCACGGCGGGTGGCGCGAGAAAGTGCGGCATCACGGGCATGATCGCAGGCCTGCTGATCGCCGTGGCGTGCGCGTGCCTCGGGGCGCAGGTCGTCGGCGCCTCCGCGGCCTCGTCATTGCCCAACATCATCCTCATCACTGCGGATACTTTTCGTCCCGATTTCCTCGGGTATTACGGCAGACCGGGTAACCCGAGCCCCGTACTGGATTCGCTGGCCCGTGAAGGCGCCTCGTTCTCTCAGGCTTATTCCAGTTCGGGCTGGACGACACCCGGCCTGCTGGCCGTGTTGACCGGCCTTGATGCCCTGGGGCACGGGGTCGATATACGCGGCCGCAGCATATCCACGGAAATCCAGACACTGCCGGACGTGTTGCGCCAGGCGGGATATACCGCTCCCGATATTTTTTTCCTGACTGATATTCCCAACTTCCACAACCTGGGTTTCGAGTCCTATCCCGAACGCGACAAACGGCTGCACGACGGTGACGAGGTTCTCTTCCATTGGCTGAGGGAAATAGCGGAACCGGATCGACCTTTTTTTCTGTATTACCACTACCGGGAACTGCATCTGCCTTTCGATCCCGGCGAACCCTACGAATCCATGTACCTGGATCCGGTGTTCACCTCACGGATCCCCCTGGCAGGGGCTGTACGCCGTTTCCTGGCGGCCGAGAAGATGCGGATCGTCCAGACCCATATCCATATTCTGCGCAATACATTCGAATTCAGCCACCGGGATCGCCCCTGGCTACAGGCGCTGTACGATGCACAGATCAAGCGTATGGACACCGAGTTCTTCGGCCGTCTGCGGCAACTGCTGCAGGAAGAGGGTCTGACCGGGAACACGCTGATCATCGTTTCGGCAGACCATGGCGAGGAACTGCTGGAGGACGGCCTCATCGGTCACGTCTCGACTTTTCGGGAGGGAAGGTTGTATGAACCGGTCATTCGCATACCGCTCATCTTCTGGTTCCCCGGAGTGATCGAGGCCGGTCAGGATTTCGACGTGCCCGTTCAGGACGTGGACATCATGCCCACCGTACTCGAGCTCGCCGGCCTGGACACGCCCTCGTCGGTGCACGGACAGTCCCTGGTGCCGTTGATGACCGGTGCGCACAGCTGGTCTCGCGGTCCGCTGTTTTTCGAGACTTCGGGTGGTGGATATACGGCTGATCCGGAGCAGTACGCCAGGCGTTACCGGGCCATACGCGCCGGCCGGTGGAAACTGCATCACCGGGTCAGCGAAGGCGAGATCAAGCTGTTTGACCTGGATCACGACCCACGGGAGAAGCACAACCTGGCCACGGCCCGGCCGGAGATCGCCGACAGCCTGCGCGGGTTGCTGGACGACTGGGTGTTGGAGCGGGAGCTGACGCGCTATGTGCCGTTGCTGCCGGATCCGGCCATGGCCCTGGAGGGGGTGGCCGCGGAGACGCCGGACAGGGAACCTGCGGATCCGGTAGACATGCCGGCGGAGGCGGTGGAGATCCTGTTTCCGCAGGAAGGCGATACACTGCGATACCTGGGCGATGACAGAAGGGTGCAACCCAGGTGGACCGGACCCGAGCACGCCCGCTATATCGTGGAGTACGCTGTGGGTGACGGCGATTACCACCTTTCGGGTGAGTTCGTGGTGGACAGCTCCGCGCCGCAATACGGACCCTTTTCCGCCTGGATGTGGGACGCCGTGGTTCTGTACAACCCCTTCACCTTCCGGATCTATCCGGATGGGCAACCGGACGCCGCCAGCCCCTGGACGACCTTCTATCTGGAGCATTCCACCGGCACGGATCCGTCTGCTCTCGCACCCGCTTCCCTGTTGCTGAGAAGCCGGCATATGGCGGTAGCGCTGGCGGGTCATACCAGGAATTTGATCGCGGGGTTCGGCCACGGTGGGCGCGACCTGTATTTGCTCATCGCCAGCGTCCCCATCGCCGATCTCAGCGTGATCGTGCTGATCGCGGTCATCGCTGTCGCCGTCGTCTGGACGCATGCCGATCGTCTGGGACCCGCACGCTGTCGTGCCTGGGGCATGGCGCTGTTGTACATTGCGTTCGTATACACGACGATTCCGGTGATGCCGGTCATCTGGCACGCCATGTCCATCTATACGGATGGCTCGCTGCAATACCTGGCCAATTTCCTGCTGGCAGGATTCGGCGTGTTGTTCCTGTGGCGCCTGTGGTCCCGGAACCGACTGCGCCGCTGGCAGCCCTACGTGGCCCTGGCGTTGGTCGTCCCGGTATACGCCTATTTACTGCATCAGCTCGCAGCTTTTCCCGCCGTGCGGCTTCACCTCGTACTGTACGGTTTCATGAGCTGGGTGCTGTACAGTGCGTTACGTCTGGATCTTTCGCCGCGTCGCGCCTATCTGGTCAGTCTGGTCGCGACAGCGTTGCTCGGACTGGTGGACGAATGCATCCAGTGGGTATTACCGCAACGGTTTTTCGATATCCGCGATGTGCAGCTCAACGCCCTAGCAGGCGCACTGGGGCTGCTGGTGTTGCGCTTCGTCGTGGAGCCGGAGCGGGCTCCGGCGCCGGAGGACACATGAGGGCGATAGCATCATGACACGTGTATCGGGCCACAAGCGCCGCAGCGCCAGCCCGGCCGATCGCCATGTCCGGGTGGTCACCGCGCTCGATATCGCGGTGCGTGCCGGACTCCTGATTTTCATGGTCCTGATAGCTGCGGTGTACGCGCCTTTCTATACCTGCTACACAGTTCCCAAGATAGCGCTGGCCTATGGTGCCGTCGCCATCCTGTGGGCTCTGATGCTGACCCGCTGGGCCTTTGGCGGCTTGACACTGCCGGCCCGCGTCACGGCACTGCGCTGGCCGGCCCTGGTGTTCGTCCTGATCATGCTGGCCGCATTCTGGGGAGCCCACAACCGCGGACAGGGTGTCGAAGCCATGGTCCTACGGTTCGGACTGATGAGTTGCTTCCTGCTGGCCGCATGGGCCGCTGCGGACGCCGGCTTCATGCGGGCCCTGTTCTGGAGCGTGTCGATCACGGCCGTGCCGCTAGCGCTCCTGGGCATCCTGCAATACTTCGAGATCCATCTGATCCCCTTTCCCCCCCGGTACCCGCACCTGCCGGTATCCACTTTCGGCAATACCAACTTTGTGGCGCACTACCTCGAACTGGTGATCCCTGTACAGGTCGGACTGCTACTGACCCGCCGCACGTTGTACCAGCGCCTGATACTGGTCCCGGTCGTGGCGATTTCCTGCTGGCACATGGTTCTCACGCGTAGCGACGGCGGTTGGATGGCGCTCGGTGTCGCTTTCCTGGTGATCGTCCTGGCGCTGGGCTGGAGACTGCCCGGCCGCTGGAAGCTTGCGTTGCCGACGCTGGTTGGCCTGGTCGGAGCCGTGGGTCTGGCGCTGCTGTTCTGGAGCGTTCGGGTCGGTACGGCTGCGGACAGCACCGGGCCGACAGGCTTGGGACGGAAAGTGGCGCAGCTGGTGCAACGGCCGCTGACCAAGGAAACGGTCCAACAGCGCCTGATATTGTGGACGGACACCGTGGCGCTGATTCGGGCCCGGCCCTGGCTGGGTGTGGGTCCCGGCAACTACAGCCTCCTGTGGCCGGCGTACCGGAGTGTGGACAACTGGCACCGTTGGCGCCGGTTGATGGGGTTCCGGCACGAACAGGCAGCCCGGGCTCACAACGAATACCTCGAGCTGGCGGCGGAGATCGGAGTTGCCGGACTGGCGGCTTTCGGGGCCGTCCTGATCGTGGTCGCGTACCATGGCATCCAGGCAATACGGTTTTATTCACCGGGTTCAGAGCAGTGGTATTGGGCTGTGTCCTGCCTGAGCGCCCTGGCCGCCGGCATGACGCACGCACTGGTCAGCTTCAACTGGCAGGATCCTACTTCAGCGGTCTATTTCTGGGTTTTGGGCGGGGTTCTCGTGGCCACGGCATCTTCTGGCCATGTCGCTGCCGCCGGGGAATCAACGGTGTCCGCGGCAAGCCCGTCGGGAGACAGTCTGCGGGCAGGCGCAGTCATACTGGCCGTGCTGCTGGTGCTTGCCGGAGGCCGCGCCGGGTTGCATCTGCTGCGGGCCGATCACCACTACTGGCGCGGCCTGCAGTACCACCGAATGGACCAGCCCGCCTGGGCTCTGGTGGAATTCCAGCAAGCCATCCAATGGCGTTCGCACGATTACCGGTACCATTACATGCAGGCACGGGCCAGCCGCGCCGCGGGTCGCATCGCCGCCGCTGGAGTGTCGGGTGAAGCGGCCGTGACCCTGCATCCGACCTATGAGCCAGCCTGGCGACTGCTGGGTGAAGTGTACACCGAGATGCAGGATTGGCCGCGAGCCAGGTCAGCCCTGAAACGAGCGGTCGAACTCGATCCGTTGCGGCCGCGGACCTATGAATGGCTGGCGTGGGCCCAGCGCCAGACCAGGGATCACCAGGCTGCCATAGAGACCTGGAAACGGTTGTTGGCCCTCAAGCCCGATGATGCTAGCCTGATGAACAGCCTGAGCGTCGAGTATGCTAGCGCCGGGAACATGGAGGCCGCTATCGCAGTACTGGAGAAGGCGGTCCGCATACATCCATCCGATCTCCAGGCGCGCGGTAATCTGGGCGGCCTGTACCTCAATACCGGGCGCACGGCAGACGGTGAAACCTTGCTGCTCGACGCCCTGGCGTCCAGTCCCGACGAATTCGGCTGGCGCCTGATGCTGGCGCGTCACTACCTGGAGAACGGCCATCACGCCCGAGCCGCGGCGCAGATCGAGGCTGTTCTGACCGCGGATCCGGACCATCCTGCCGCACGCCGGCTTGCTGGCAAGCTGGAATTGGAAGAGGCGGAGAGACAGCCATGACAACCCAACCCGAGTCGGCGTTGCACTCGCTCGATCTGTCCATCATCGTGCCGGTGTTCAACGAGGAAAACAGCCTCAAACCGTTGTGTGGGTGGATCCATGAGATTCTGGCCCAGTTGGATTTGAGCGCAGAGATCGTATTCGTGGATGATGGCAGCACGGATGGTTCGTTCGCCGTCATCGAGGCGTTGCATGCGGAATATCCTGACGTCAGGGCTGTCCGCTTCCAGCGCAACGCACGCAAGGCAGCAGCACTGGCCGCTGGCTTCCGTGCGGCCCGCGGCAGATTGATATTGACCATGGACGCCGACCTCCAGGATGATCCCGGCGAGATTCCCCGCCTGCTGGAGGCACTGGACCAGGGATATGATCTGATCTCCGGCTGGAAGCGCACCCGCCATGATCCGCTGACCAAGAGGGTGCCATCCAGGATATGGAATCTGGTGACCTCTGCCGTGGCCGGCATTCGATTGCATGATTTCAACTGTGGTCTCAAGCTGTACCGGCGTGAGGCTGCTGAAGACGCCCTGCCTTACCTGTATGGGGAACTCTACCGGTACCTGCCGGCCATCGTACACTGGGGGGGGTACCGCGTGGGGGAACTCGTCGTCAAGCATCATCCACGGCGCTACGGTGCCTCCAAGTTCGGTACCCGGCGACTACTCAACGGATTCCTGGACCTGCTTTCCGTCACCTTTCTGGTCCGCTTTATGGCTACGCCCATGCATGTCTTCGGTACGTTAGGCCTGTTGAGCTCCATGGCAGGGACGGGGGTGTGCACCTACATCGCCTGGTTGCGCCTTGTACACGGCAACATCCAAGGCCGGCACCCGCTGCTCATGCTGGGCGCCCTGCTCATCATCGTCGGCATCCAATTCTTCTCCACCGGTCTGGTCGGAGATATGCTGGCGTCCATGCAGCATCGCCGCGGTCGTACGCCGCGAATCATCCGCCTCCTGGACCAGTCCTGATCCTGCCGCCTCCTGGACCGATTCTGATCCTACCGCTTCCTGGATGCGCCCTGATCCTGCCGCCTCCTGGCAAACCTTTCCTGCATCTGCCCCGATCTGCTTGCTTTGTTCCTGTTGCAGCGCTTGCACCCATGATCTCCCGCCGTGGATCGGGTCCGTAAAATAAGGACCTGTAAGGAATTTATCCGTCTGCTTCGGGAGTGGCATATCCTTTGCTATAAGCTTGGCGCGAACCCCAGCTCAGCGCACCGAAGAGGTATGCCCATGCTCCTGCACAAGGTGCTGTTCAACAAAACCCGGATACCCGTGCTCAATGCGGTACTCGATGTCACCCAGCTCAGGCAACGGGTGATCGCGCACAACATCGCCAACGTAAACACACCGGGTTACCGCCGGAAAGCTGTCCGTTTCCAGGAATATCTGGCTTCGTATGTGGAGCAGCCGGGTATAACCGGTCGGATCACCGAACCCAGACACCTGCCCATACCGAAGCCCATCGGCGCTCCTCAGGTCTATGAGGCTCCTGCGGGAGTCAACGATTCGGGGATCAACAACGTGGACATCGATCGCGAAATGACCGATCTGGCGGAAAATCACCTCTTCTTCAATGCCGGCCAGCGGTTGATTGCGGGACAGTTCGATACGCTCAGGAAGAGTATCACCGGTAGACCGCGCTAGCGCCTGATGGGAGCGGAGCACGAACGAACAGGAACGCCATGCGTATCTTCGACGGACTCGATATCAGCGGTTCCGGGCTGAGTGCACAGCGTCGCAGGTTGAACGCCATTGCCAGTAACCTGGCCAATGTCGATACCACCCGAACGGATCACGGGGGACCGTACCAACGCCGCCGCGTAGTCATGCTGGAATCCACCCAGAGGGCCGGATTTTCCACCATTCTGGGACAGGAGGACAACCGGCTGCGTCGCACCCTGCCCCAGCATCGTCCGGGAGCCGGACCCCGCCCGGGTGAGATCCCGCCCGGCTCCGGGGTCATGACGCAGGAGGTACGCGAAGAGCCGGTCAAGCCCCGCATGGTCTACGATCCCAACCATCCCGATGCCCGCGAAGACGGCATGGTGCTCTATCCGGATATCAATGTCATCACCGAAATGGTCGACATGATCGCGACATCCCGCGCTTATGAGGCAAACGTGACGGCCATGGGTGCGGCCAAAGATATGATCAACCGCTCGCTCGATATTTGAATCTCTTGATGTGAACAAGCGGCTGGCCGCGGGCCGCGAGCGAAAGGAGAGCAACGATGAATATCGACAGGATGACTGCCAGTGTGCCACGGCCCGCGCCGGCATCCGGTGCGCAGCGGCTGGACATGACGGTATCGGATGGGCGAATACACCCCACCGTTGCGTCCGCTGCAGCCCCGGCGCCCGCCGTAGCGTCGGTTCAGGTGGCATCCACGCCCGACTTGCAGCAGGTGCTCACCGCCGCGGAGAGTCGGGCTTTGCAGGATGCGTTCGGGAATCTTGCGGTACGAGCCCAGTCGCCGGCAGCGCAGATGGATGCAGGTCTGTACCGAGCGACCGGTAACCGCTTACGACCACCGTCCGCCGGCAGTGTCGGGGGAACGCTGGACATATCGGGATAGACCAGCCATGCGACGCCATATCCGTTCATTGCTTTCCAGCGGCGCAAAGCAGGATTTTCGGTATGGGTGCATGGCCTGCGCGGCGGCGCTGTTGTGGGGAGCGCTGTCCGTACAAGCGGCAACCGGTCAGGTCCCGGATCCGGCGAGTGACATCGCCGCGCGCAGCTACGATCACCAGACGCTGAACGGTATATTGGGACGCAGCGCGCGCCTGTCGCCCGTTACCGGTTCTGGCGTCAGCATAGACAGCATGCGTCCATCCACCGGTTCCGGCCCATCCCTGCGCCTGTACGCCGAAGCGATCGAACGGTACAGCCGCGAACACGGGGTTGATGCGGATCTGGTCCGGGCTGTCATCCAGGTCGAATCATCGGGGAACGCACGGGCGGTGTCACCCCGTGGCGCGGCCGGACTGATGCAGCTGATGCCGGCGACAGCCAGGGAACTCGGCGTCACCGATGTGTTCGATCCCGACACCAACATCGAGGCAGGAACCCGGTATCTGCGTTCGTTGCTGGATCGTTTTCAATCCGTGGAGGTGGCTCTCTGGGCCTATAACGCCGGACCGTCAGCCGTGATCGCTGGACGCTTGCCGGCCGAGACCGAAGCCTACGTTCACAGAGTGCTGGTGCAACGCCGCCGGTACCAGCAACAGGCTGGCTGGTGACCATGACCACCCGGATGGTGCAAGACCTGACCGGTCGCATGGAGCGGGCCACGGGCATCGGGCCGGGACCCCGGCAGGCCGAGCGCATGCCCGGTATGGAGCGGTCGGGAGTGGAGCGCCCCAGCTTCAGCGATCTGGTCGATGATTTCACCCGGGATGTCAACGCGTTGCAGTTTCAAGCGGGTCATGCCATCGACATACTGGCCACAGGACAGGCGGCAGACGTGCACCAGGTCATGATCGCCGTGCGGGAGGCGAGCATCGCCCTGGATCTGATGCTGGAGATCCGTAACCGGGTACTCGAAGGTTATCAGGAACTCATCCGCATGCAGGTCTGACGCAGACAAGGGCACAATCCACCGGGGCCTCAGGCGGCGTGAGCGCGTCGGTCCCCGGCAAGTGAACCGGCAAACGCCTATGGCGTTCCGGATAACCGGCGAAGGCCTGCCTTCGCGCCAGGAACCTCGATGAACCTGCCCACGCAGATAACGGAGTGGAGCCAGAGGGTACGAACCTGGTGGACCGAAGCCCGTCCGGTACAGCGCTACGGCGTCCTGGGCGGTGCCGGGACCGTCGCTGTGCTGATACTGATCATGGTGGCCGTGGGCGGGCGCCGCACGGAATGGCCAGGCGCCATTCTTTACGCAGAGCTGGACTATCAGGAAGCGGCGGAGGTGAGCCGTCGTCTGCGGGAGATGCAGATCCGGCACCGGTTGACCGCAGATGCCTCCGCCATTCTGGTACCGGAAGACGAAGTGCGCGATCTGCAGCTGCAGCTGGCGGGCGAAGGTTATCCGCGCACGGGGCGTGTGGGATACGAGATTTTCGACAGAAGCCAACTGGCGATGACCGACTTTCTTCAGAAAGTCAACCTCAAGCGAGCCCTGCAAGACGAGCTGGCCGAAACCCTGGAGCGCATACAAGGTGTGCGTTCAGCTCGGGTGCATCTGGTCATTCCCGAGCCCAGTCTCTTCTCCGACGAACAGCATCCCGTAACGGCGGCGGTGACGCTGGCGCTGGCCCGTAATGTGCGGCTGGAGCGCAGACGCATCGAGGCCGTAGCCTACCTGGTCGCCGCCAGTGTCGAGGGGCTGCACACCGAAAACGTCGTCATCGTCGATGACACCGGCACGATGTTGTCCGAGGAACGCGATCCGTTCGTCAAGATGGCCCACAGGCAGTTCGAACTGCAGCGGCAAATCGAGACGGCCCTGGAACGAAAAGTGCAGAGTCTGATGGATCAGGTCATCGGCGATGAACGGTCCAGGGTGCGCATCAACGCGGAACTGGACTTCAACCAGATGACAACCCAAACCGAAACGGTGGATCCGGGTGAACGCCAGATCATCATCAGCGAGGAGATTTCCGAGACCCGCAGCGCCGAGCGTGGCACGGAAGAGCATGCCATACGCAACTATGAAGTGAGCCGGACGCTGCAGAATATCGTCGGACAGGTCGGGAGGGTGTCCCGTCTGTCCATGGCGTTGACCATCGATCAGACCCGGGTGATCGTCGATCCGGCCAGTGGCCAGTATATCGAAGAGGACCGATCCGCTGCGGAGATCGAAAACCTGGCCAACCTGGCTCGGGAGGCCGTCGGTTTCAGCACCGAGCGCGGCGACCGTATCACCGTTTTGGCCATACCGTTCGACAAGACGCAGGAACTCCGCGCCAAGGCGGAGGAAGAAGCGCGAAAACGCAAGGAATTCTGGACCGGTATCGCCATCAACATGGCCAAGATCATGGGGATCATCGCCGCTCTGATCACTCTGCGTTACATCATACAGGCAATCGGTCGTGGTGTCGGTGTGGAGGAGGAACTGCAGGATCTGGGGGAGACACAGGACGCGGCGGCGGACGAATTCGAGCGCACCGAGACGCCTCACGAGATGATCCTCAACCGGATACAGCATATGGTGCACGAACGGCCGGACGATGCTGCCCGCTTGATCCGTACGATGCTGTTGGAGGAGAGCCAGTGAACCTGTCCGTGATCATGCGCCATCCGCGGCAAGGCACCGGGAGAAAACCGTGTCCAGGATAATCCGGACCGTACGCATCGCCGGGCCGGTGTTCACGTTGGGTCAAGCGGAACGCGAGCTGCGGCTCAAGGCTTCCGAGGGCGACCTGAACGGTGGTCTTGACCTGGAGCGGATCGTGCGGGAGCGGGCTGCGGCCCTGCGGCAGGAATTGGAGCAGCACGCCGCGGCCCGTCAGCAGGAGGCCGTCCAGGCCGCCGCCGAGGCGGCGGCGCGGCGCTTGCAGGAGGTGCAGGAGCAGGCGGCAGTGGACCAGCAGCGGACAGCCGAACGACGTTTCCAGGAAGGATATCGGCAGGGCCTGGACGAGCGCGAGGCGGAAGCCCGGGAGGCGGTGGAACGGCTGGCAACGCTGCATGAGGCGCTGAAGCAGGAGCGTGCCCGAGTGCTGCGCGACGGCGAGGAGCTGGTGGTCGATCTGGCCATGGCTGTCGCCGAACGCATCCTCGACGCGCAGGTTGACCTGGATCGCACGGTGGTGGCTCGCATCATACGGAAAACGCTGGAACACCTCGGCGAGCATGGCAACCTCGAGGTTCATGTGCATCCCGACGATCTGAGGCTGGCAAGACGCCTGGTGCAGCGCTGGGTCGAGCGCGTCGACCGGGACAGTGTGATCAGAGTGCGCGTGAGCGACCTGGTGGACCGCGGCGGATGCATGGTCGAAGGCAAGGAACAGAACGTGGATGCGCGTCTGTGTCCTCAACTCACCGTTCTGCATGAGGCGTTGCGGCGCCGGCTGGGGCATACGGAGGTATCGTCCGAAGCCAGGGCCGCTGCGCGCCTGCAGGGGGTAGAGCGCGAAGCCGCCGGGCAGGATCAGAGCAGGCCGGCAGGAGAGGAGAGCTGAATCCTCATGCACCATGCGGATCTGGTGAACTGCGTGCGGCAGGTTGAACCGTTGACCCGTTACGGTAAGGTCAACCAGCTGGTGGGTCTGGTGGTCGAAGCTGCCGGTCCTGATGATGTGGCTCTGGGCGAAGGTTGCTGGCTGGGTGATCGCGGCGGTTCGGCTGTGCCGGCCGAAGTGATTGGTTTCCGGCGCGGTCGCGTCCTGCTCATGCCGTTGGGAGAGGTAGAAGGCATACGGCCCGGGACGCGCGTTTTTCCAACCCGCGGGTTGATGCGCATACCGGTTGGACGCACACTTCGCGGTCGGATCATCGATGGTCTGGGGCGTCCGCTGGATGGCGCCGGTCCCGTGTCGGCGGAAAGCTGGAGAACGGTACACCGGGCGGCACCGGAGCCACTTAGCCGGCGCCGTGTCTGCGCTGCGCTGGGAACCGGGGTGCGGGCGATAGATGGCATGGTGACTTGCGGCCGGGGACAGCGCCTGGGCATCTTCGCTGGCAGCGGCATCGGCAAGAGTACGCTGATGGGCATGATCGCCCGCAACTCGGAAGCGGACGTGAATGTCATCGGGCTGGTCGGAGAGCGCGGTAAGGAGGTGCTGGATTTCATCGAGGCCAGTCTGGGTCCGCAGGGATTGCGCCGGTCGGTCGTCGTGGTGGCCACTGCGGACCAGCCGGCGCTGGTTCGCCTGAAAGCCGCCTTCGTGGCCACCACTATAGCCGAATACTTTCGTGACCTGGGACAGGATGTGATGCTCATGATGGACTCGCTGACCCGCGTGGCCATGGCGCAGCGTGAAATCGGGCTGGCCGCCGGTGAACCACCGACGACACGGGGATACACCCCATCGGTATTCGCCCTGTTGCCGCGTCTTCTCGAGCGGGTGGGCAGCACGAGCGCAGGCAGCGTGACCGGACTGTACACGGTGCTGGTGGAAGGGGATGACATGGACGAGCCCATTGCGGACGCGGCCCGCGCCATACTGGACGGGCATATGGTGCTGTCGCGGCGACTGGCGACGCGCGGACAATATCCCCCCATAGACGTGATGGCGAGCGTCAGCCGGGTCATGAGAGATGTCGTTTCCGCGGCTCACTACCGGCAGGCGCAGGAGATCAAGTCTCTGCTGGCGGCCTACGAAGAAGCCGAGGATCTGATCAACATCGGCGCCTATGCCAGAGGCAGCAATGCGCGTATCGACACGGCCGTTCGGTTCATCGACCGGATCAACGCGTACCTGCGCCAGGATGTGGAGACGAGCGGGCCGTTCATGCAGCATGTCCAGCAACTGATGGAGCTGCTCCAGGACAGCCCGTCTGAACGGAGCCCGGCCGCGTGAGAAGGTTCGACTTTCGCTACCAGCCGGTGCTGCAGACCAAGGCGCGCCTGGAAGACGCCGAAAAAGCCGGGCTGGGCGAAGCCATGGTCGCATGGCATCGGCATCTGCAGCAGCTGGAAGGCCTGCTGCGCACGCGGGCCCATCATGTGCAGGCGACCCGGAAGCTGGTGCAGGCGCATCTCGAACCCGGGCTGTTGGCGATGCATGCCGGCTACTTGAAGCGGCTTGACGACGAGATCGCGGCCCAGCGCCAACGACTTGGCCAGGCGCAACATGTCGTTGACGAACGCCGGGCCCGGCTGGTGGAGGCGCGCCGGCAGCGGCGCGTGTACGAAATTCTCCGGGACAACGCCTGGCAACAGCATCGGCGGGAAGATCGGCGCCAGCAGCAACTGCATCTGGACGAAGCGGGAGAGCGTCTCCAGGCGCGGCAGGGGCGCGATCCTGTCGAGGCGGAAAATCAGGAGGCTGGGGATGACCGGTAATATGGCTTGCATGCGGGATTGCCGCGGTCTATCCAACGAGCCACCGGCACCTGCCCGGCGCAGCCCGGGGCGCGCGGCGCATGCAGCGGCCGCGGACTTCGGCCACTGGTTGCGAGTGGCCGGAGATCACGGAACCGGCTTCGACGCGGAAGAGGGCACCCGGTCCGCGACCTGCGATGAACGGCACGAAGGCGGGATCAGCTCATTCCAGACCGACCCTGACCAGCGGAGCGGCACGGACCGGTCAAGACGGAAGACCAATAGCACGGACGCTGCGCGTCTCGACACCGGTCAGGATGCTTACACAGATGCGCGTCCGTCAGACCGAAGCGGTGAAGACGCAGAGGATCAGGATCCAGGCGCAATCACGGTGAGCTCAGGCGTCCCGGACAGCCCGGCGTCCGGGATGCCCGGGGCGGGCGCCGTGGCGATCCTTCGGACGGAGAGCCCGGCGTCGATCCTGGCGGAGACGGGGCCCGTCGAGGCGCTGCCGTCGGCGGAGGCCGGGTCGGAGAGCGGCGGACCGACTTCGGCGGAGGCCGGTTCCGCCGGCGGACGGGCGACCGCTCCGCAACGCGATCTTCAGGCCAACACGGATGAAGGATACGCGGATCCAGCCGGAATGGCCTCGGATGGAGATGCGGATTCACAGGACGGGCTGGCGATGCTGCGGACAGCCGCACCCCCGCCGGAACACCCCATCGAGCTGGCTCGCAGTCTGAAACTGCTCGACATGACGGAGATGCTGGATCCCGGACTCGGACTCGATGCGCATCCCGGGATTTCGATCGCGCACCTGGGACAGGAAATGAACGGGGCGACGGTACCGGTTACCGGAGAGGCGGGGAGTGAGGTCGTGATGCCTCAGGTGATCCGTGGGCTGGTCACGCTGGTCCGCGACGGGGCAGCCGAGATGCGCCTGCAGCTGCAACCGCCGGATCTGGGCGAGATCGAACTGCGGGTCCGTACCAGCGAGGGTTCCGTACGCAGCGAGATGATCGTGCAGCAGGCGGAACTCCGCGAACTGCTGTACGCCGGCATGGATCGTCTGCGGGAGGCGCTGGCGCAGGAGGGACTGGATCTGGCCGGATTCGATGTGGATGTGGAGCGCGATACCCATTCGGGAGGCAGCACCCTTGCCGGTGAGCCCCGCACCAGCGGCAGGCAGACGGACAGCAAACCGGAAACAACAGGCTCCGGTATGGACACCACCACCGAAGCGTCGGTTGACGCCGCGGCGGTGCAAGGCAAGCCGAGTATAGACTACACCATCTGACCGCTCCGTGTAGGCCTTGAGGGTGGTCGTTGGCAACTCGTATCGGGAAAGCAGTCACCATGGACACAGGACGTATAACCGGGGCCGGTTTCGGCGCCGAGTCGGTAGTCCGGGATGCTCCTAAAGAGCTGGGCAAGGAGGATTTTCTCAGATTGCTCACCGTGCAGCTGCGGTACCAGGATCCGCTCAATCCGCTGGGCAACACCGAGTTCATCGCTCAGATGGCTCAGTTCACCTCGCTCGAGCAACTGCAGAACATGAATGGAGTCCTGGAGAAGAGTGTCGGCGCTCAGGCCCGGCTGCACGGGAAAGTCGAGCAGAACATGGCTGCCGCACTCATCGGCAGATCGGTGGAGGTGCCGACTCGAGAGATCGGCTACGATGGCTCCTCGGACTCCCGGTTAGCCTATCGCCTGCCTGCCGAGGCGGTCGCGGCTCGAGTCCGTATCCTGGATGCCACCGGCCGGCAGGTGCAGGCGATCGAACTGGATGCGGCCCAGACCACGGGATCGCTGCTCTGGAATGGCCGGAGTGCCGGCGGCGAACCGGTACCGGCCGGCGTATACCGCGTGGCGATCGAAGCGCACGATCATGCGGGAGCACCGTTACCCGCGGTGGCACTGCGCCGCATGCAGGTAGAGGGAGTGCGCTACACCGCGTCCGGCACGATCCTGTGGGGTGACGGGATGGAGCTGAGCCTGGACGAACTCCACGGCGTGATGGACAGTCGAGAGTAGAGAGCTTTGCCGGAAAAGGCCACCGGTACGGCTGCCAGACCGTGCGGCGACGACAGCGGCTGCCGTTGTCGCGGCCATGCCAGTCATTCTCGCGATCACGGAGGGTCGTGAGCGGATCGGAAGCGCCAACCGGCGGGAACCCCAGCGGCGCTTCAGCAACCTGCGGACGTGCAGGACAAGGAGTCAGCCTCCATGATCGATTCGATCTACACCGGCGTCACCGGCGTCCAGAGTCATCAGACCCGGCTGAACGTCATCAGCAACAACGTAGCCAACATCAACACGATCGGATTCAAGAGCGGCAGAGCCAGCTTTGCCGACGTGATGAGCCGGACGCTGGACGCGGGCAGACCCGCACGGGGACCGGTAGCGTCGACCAATCCGCGGCAGTCGGGTCTGGGGGTGGGCGTGAGCAGCATCGACACCATGCAGACCCAGGGCGCCCTGCAAACCACGGAATCGGAGACCGACCTGGCTATCCAGGGTGAGGGTTTTTTCATCCTCGGTACCGCTGGAGAACGGGTGTATACCCGGGACGGCAGTTTCAGTCTGGACCTGCACGGACGGCTGTACGATCCGGCCACGGGACTGGTGGTACAAGGGACCGCGGCCGCTGCGAACGGCGTGTTCGGCGCGGAACTGCAGGACATCGTCGTGCCGCTGGATCGCGAGTCCAGGGCCGAGGCCACCACCATGGTCGCCATCTCGGGCAACCTGGATGCCAGCGCTAAGGCGGATGGCGCCGGAGTCTGGGATACCACCACCCGCCTGGGATTGCCGGCGCGGGTCGTCAGTGAACCAGCGCCGGGCTTTCCGCTGGATCTGTCCGGCCTCGAACCGGCGGGACTTCAGGTGAAACTGGACGATGGTGACCAGGCAAGATCCGCCACCCTGAATATTCCTGGCCGCGTCTATGCCGAACGAGCCGACCTGGTCGAGACGTTGAACGCGCAAGTCAGCGCCAACGGGACCTTGCGGAACCGGGTGTTCTTCACCACGGACGATTCCGGTGCGCTGGTTCTGCGCAGCGTGCCGGGAGGCAGTCAGGTAACGCTCTCGGTAGAGGATGCGGCTACGGGAGATTCCGTGGCCGGCAGACTCGGATTCGCCTCCGGTGCGGTCGCCCGGGGAGCGAGCCTCGCCGCAACGGATGGGCTCAATGCCCTGGCCAACATCGGCGCCGCCTTGACCGATGGAGACGTGCTGCGTTTTTCCGGGGTGAAGCCGACGGGTGAAGCTTTCGACGGGCGCTTCGTGTTCGAAGCCGGACAGAGTGATACCGTGCAGGATCTGCTCACCGCCGTGGAGAACGTTTACGGGGGGGTACGGGCCGACATAGACCCGGATACGGGCCGGCTGACCCTCACCGACACGGCGAGCGGCGATCGAGTGACTGGTTTCGATCTGCGTTTCTCGCTGCTGGACACGGGTCCGAAGTCCGGAATTTTCGGCAACGAGCCGCCTTACGAGTACAGCACCACAGCCAGGATATACGACGCCCAGGGCGAGTCGCATACGCTGACTCTCCGCTTCGTCCGCAGCGTCGTTTCCAACGAATGGAACTGGACGGCATCGGTGGACGGCATCACCCCGGACCAGGGGCACTCCGGAAAGGCCGTGTTCAACGCGGACGGCACCTTGCGTTCGTTCGCGTCCGCCGACGGCAGCCGGCTCAGCTTCACTCCCGCGAAGGGTGCACCTCCTATCCAACTGACACTCGATGCCGCGGCCACCGGGCAACTCGGCGGGTTGACGCAGTTCGTGTCCGCGTCCACCGCCTCCGTGCGGGAGCAGGATGGGCGGGCCTCGGGTTCGCTGGTGGGGGTCTCCGTCGAATCGGATGGCAGCATCGTCGGGTTGTTCAGCAACGGGAGCACGGAAAACCTGGCCCGGGTGGCAATGGCGGCCTTCGCCAATCCGGGAGGTATGCGGCAGATCGGCAGCAATATGTTCGTGCAGACGCAGTCTTCCGGCAGACCGGTGGTTGGCGCGGCGGAGAACGGCATACAGGGCAGCATCGTCTCCGGTGCTCTGGAAATGTCCAACGTCGACCTGGCAACGGAGTTCACCAACATGGTCGTTACCCAGCGCGGGTTTCAGGCCAGCGCGCGTAGCATTACGACTTCGGACGAGCTGCTCAACGAGGTGGTGAATCTGAAGCGTTGACGTTGATTTTCCGATTGTCCGCAGCGGTGGACAGCGTACCAGCGGCCCTCTGCCGGTGGTGTCCTTGCGGGGCTGCTCCGGTAGAGCGGCACGCCTGGATACTGCATTTCCGCATCGTTTCGCCTTGCCAAACGAGGAGCCCATGGTCAAACTCACGCGCCTGAACCAGAGTGAGGTGATCGTCAACGCGGAGATGATCGAATTCGTCGAGGCCATTCCCGACACCATGATCAGCATGGTCTCCGGCAAAAAAATCATGGTAACCGAGCCGGTCGATGAAGTGATAGACCGGGTGTTACAATACCGGAAAAGATGCAATGAGCCGTTGTTCTCCGGCGCCTGAAGTTCGTCATCCGGTGCCAGATGACAGCGGGACGGCAGACAGAACATGGATATAGCCACCATAGTCGGCATCGTATCGGCCTTTACGCTGCTCTTACTGGCCATGTCGCAGGGCGGAGGGAGCCCGATGCAGTTTATCGACCTCCCGTCTGTGCTGATCGTCGTGGGCGGAACGGTTGCGGCCACACTGGTGGCCAATCCGCTGGCCGAGGTCGTGAAGCTGATGGGAGTGTACATGAAGGCGATCAGAAACACGGCTGTGGTTCCCGCGGAGCTGATCGAGAAGATCGTCGGATTCGCCGAAACCGCCCGGCGCGAAGGCATTCTGGCGCTGGAACAGGCGGTCGACGAACAGGGCGACGACCCGTTTCTCAGTCAGGGCGTGCGGCTGGCCGTGGATGGCACGGAGCCGGATCTGATCATGGACATCCTGGAGACCGAGCTGCAGTTCATCGAGCAGCGCCACAAGGCCGGGCAGGACATCATCAACCGTATGGGGGATGCCGCCCCGGCATTCGGCATGATCGGAACCCTGGTGGGGCTGATCATCATGCTGCGGGCCATGGATGATCCGTCGGCCATCGGGCCCGGTATGGCCATGGCGCTGCTGACCACGCTGTACGGGGCGATCCTGGCCCAGGTGCTCTTCATTCCGGTGGGAGCCAAACTCAAGACCTACTCTGACAATGAACTGCTGGGCAAGAAGATGATCATCGAAGGCATCATGGCCATCCAGCAGGGAGACAACCCGCGGATCGTCGAGCACAAGTTGTCCGTGTTCCTGTCCCCCGACATGCGTCCATCCACCAAAGAAACCTCCGGCAGCGGCGAGTAGGGCGGATAGTCTCATGGCCAGACAAGAGCGGAAATGTCCGGACTGCAAGTCGGTGCCTGCGTGGATGACCACGTTCAGCGATCTGATGTCTTTGTTGTTGACCTTCTTCGTACTGTTGTTGTCGTTTTCTTCCACCCACGAGGACGACTTCAAGCGGGCCATGGGGTCGCTGCAGGGCGCGCTGGGCGTATTGCATGGCGAGCCCGTGTTGACTTCGCCCATAGAGCTCAACGTAGCCGTTTTACGGGGAGAAATGACGGAAGCAAGGCCGGCGCGGCGCGACGGCGGGGTTGAATCAGACCGGCAGGTGGACGACCCGGCCCGACCGCGCGAGGTCGAGGTCCTGGAATCGGAGGAAGGAATCACCATCCGCATCAGTGACCGGGCGTTGTTCCACAGCGGCCAGGATACGGTCAAAGAGCCCTTTCTGCCGGTGCTCAATCGGATTGCCGGAATCCTGAACCGGGTGCCGGACGCGGAAGTGGTGGTTGAAGGGCACACCGACGACGTGCCTATCAGTACGCCACGTTTTCGCAACAACTACTGGCTGTCCAGTGCGCGCGCGCTGAACGTGCTGGAAGTTCTGGTGGATGAGGGTGGGATGGATCCCGCGCGTCTGTCGGCGGTCGGATACGGCGAATTCCGGCCGCTGGCTGACAACGATACGTTACAAAACCGGGCGCGCAACCGCAGGGTGGAGATCCGGGTCGGGGGGGAGAGTGCTCCTGTCCGGCGGCTGCTGCGGGATGCCGGGATCGGAGTGGAATAGCCGGCGGGCGGTCACAGGGCGCAGCTAGCGTTGCAAGGGTACAAAGGAGAGCGGTCATGGGCGGCGAAGGCGCTGCACGGAAGGGTGATGGCGGCAGCATCCTGCGGAAATGGGGGCCACTGGCCGCCATGGTGCTGCTGGCTCAGAGCGTGGTGGCTTTTGCGATCATCTGGTTCGTGTTCAAGGACAACGTGACGGCTCAGCAGGAACGCCAGCTGCTGCCCGCCGAGGAGCTGACAAAGAAAGCAGGCCTCGAGGAGGAGCCTGATGCGTTGCCCTTCATCTACGCTTCGGACGAACTCAAGAACATCACCGCCAACCCTGCCGGCACCAATGCCGAACGTTTCGTCATGTTTTCCATCAAGCTGGGACTGGTGGCGCGGGAACATCGGGACAGTCCCAGGGACGTTACCAGTGGACTGGCCCGCAACACTGCGGCGCTGGAGAGAATCCGCGCCTACGATTCCCTGATCAAATCGAGAATCGTGCGGATAGTGCGTCTGCAGACGGTGGAGCAGCTGGACGGACGTAATCTGGAAAACGTCCAGGAGAAGATCAGGCACGAGGTGAACCAGACGGTCCTGGAGCGGCTTTTCCCCATACCGGACGACAGCAACAACCTGGAGATCCGCGTCCAGGATGTCATATTCTCGGATATCATCATCCAGTAGCTACCTGACGGGCAGAAGCTACCTAACGCGCAAGGAGCAAGATGGCTGACATACTGTCCCAGGAAGAGATCGATGCCCTGCTGTCCGCTACCGAAAACGACGCCGATGCGGCAGGAGCAGGGACGGACAGCGAACTGGGCGGGCTGGAAGAAGCGGGACTGCAGCGCATCGTCACCAGTTATGACTTCAAACACCCCGCCCGGGTCAACAAGGATCAGCTGCGTACGCTGGAAAACCTGCATGACAACTTTGCCAGATTGCTCAGTTCCACGTTCTCCGGCGCCATGCGCGCTGTCGTGGATGTGGATACGGCGTTCGTCGATCAGACCACGTATGCAGAGTTCATCATGTCTCTGTCCAACCCGTCCTGCTCGTACCAGTTCACGCTGGGGCCGACCAACGGTCAGGCAATCATCGACTTTGCCATGCCGGTGGTCTTTGCTTTCGTGGACAGGATTTTCGGCGGCAAGGGCTCGTCCCAGGGTGTCGAGGCCCGGCAGTTGACACCCATCGAGATCGGCGTCATCAACCGTATCGTCAAGCGCGTCATCGAGGACCTGGAAGCTACCTGGGAACCCATGTTGCGGGTTGAAATCTCCGACATCGAACTGGAGACCAACCCGGAATTCATGCAGATCACCGCCGCCAGCGAAATCGTCATCCTGCTGGCTTTCGAGGTCAACAGCACGAACGCCTCCGGACTGGTTAGCCTCTGCTATCCGTTCTTCACCCTGGAGTCCATTCTGCCCAGGTTGGGACAACAGTCGTACGTGCGGACCAACCGGATGAACCAGCAGGAGCTGCGTGGCCGGAATTTCAGTCGTCTCGAGAAGACTTATGTTCCGATCAAGGCGGAGCTGGCACGCGGCCGGGCGACCTTTGGCGAGCTGCAGCAGCTGCGTGTGGGCGACGTGATCAAACTGGATACGGACATAGACCAGAAGGCTGTGGTGTATGTCAACGAGGAGCCCAAGTTCGAGGCCATAGCCGGACGACGGGGGCGACGGAACGCCGTGTTGATTACCAATGAGATCCCCAGAGACGATGAATATCTGGTGAAAAACCGCAGCCGGGCCGTGCTGGACTGACCACTTCCCATATCTGCCGGCGGCCTGTCCCGCGGCCGCACAGGGCGGCGCCCGGACGTGTCACTGGTGCTGGAAGGGGCCGGCAGCGGCCGCGGAACCAGGCTCCGGCCCGGTATTATAGAGGATGATCATGGCCGAGGAAAACGAAGCACAGGAAGTCAACGAGGAGCCGGAAGCGCTCGAAGACGCGATCGGCGCAGAGGAGGGTGCGCCGGCTGCGGAGGACCCGGAAACCGACGACGCAGCCGGCGCGGAGGGTGAGCTGGATCCACTGGCCGAGGAAATGCTCAGAATGATGGAGGAAGAGGGGGAGGAGGCGAGCGATCAGTCCTCGCAGGAGGACGTGGATCGTATGATGGAGATGGAGATGCTCAGGGCCATGGAGGAAGAGGGCGGAGGGAGCGGAGCGGAAGCCGGGGCCGGGTTGGCCAGCACCGGACCTGCCGAAGACCAGGAGTCCGGCGGGTTGCCACCCAATGTTCAGCGTCTGATGGATGTGAGCATGGTGGTGAGCATCGAACTGGGACGGACGCAGATGACGTTGGAGGGTGTCATGGATCTGGGTGAACAATCCCTCGTCGAGCTGGACAAGACGGTGGGCGATTCCGTGGACATTCTGGTCAATGGTCAGCCTTTTGCGCGCGGCGAAGTCGTCACCGTATCCGAGAGTTTCGGGGTGCGTATTACCGAGTTGTTGAATGGAGCCGGAAGGTGAGGCCCCTGAACCGATGGGCCGGCGACTCACCGGCCGGCCGGCCGCCGGGAATACTCCGGAGGCGGTTGCGCGGCTGGGTCCGGGAGGGGTGGACATACCGGGCAGGAATGGCTTTCCAAGTAAAGAACATATTTCCCGGGGGTGAGCCCGCCGCGGATCCTGTCCGCCGCCGCCGAATCGTGTCGTAGATTCCGGTGTCGGGGTGCCGGACCCATGTCCGGCCGTATATCATCGTCGAGGGATGTACTCCAGGGAGCGGTCCACGCGGGCCGCTCCCTTGTGTGTGGCATGCTAGTTGCTTGCGCGGAGGGCGGGTGTTTTGGAGCGCAATCCGAACAGGGGCTCGGATGGTAAGCACGATATACCAGCTCAGATGGATCGGCCCGATCCTGGTCCTGGTCAGCTTGCTGGGGCAGGACGGCACCGCACACGCTGCAGCTGCTGGACGGCTGGGCGCGAAGTCGGCGGACGCAGAGGCGCAGCAACCCGATGGGGCGCGCAGCGTATCGCCGGTGGAAGTGGTGGGGCGTGACGCGACGGCCTGGCCGGATGCGCTGGCCGGGGAGAGCGGTGTCGATGTGGTCGCAAGCCACACCGAAGACCAGCGGGCGGCGGGCGCTTCCGGCAGACCGGTCGATACACGGCTGATGGATACCACGACCGCGGGCGATGGAGCGGCATGGGATGCATCGTACTTCCTGATCATGGCCAAACTCGGCCTGGGGTTGGGGCTGGTGGTTCTCCTGGTCTGGGGGGGCGTGGCCTTGTTGCGTCGAACCGGCATCGGTCAGCAATACGGATTCACCGGCACGGTACTGCGCGTCAGAGAGCGTATCTACCTGAGCCCCAGGAACCAGGTCTGTCTGATCCAAGTCGGTGACCGGGCTCTGGCCATCGGGGTGACCGATCAGCAGATCACCGCTCTGTCAGAGTGGGGACCCGGCGAACTGGATCTGCCGGCGGATGTTCCGGCCGACAGCCGTTTCGGGGTGCAACTGCGCCGGCTGCTGGATTCACGGGGTGCGGGTGTACCGAAGCGCGGCGAGGCACACCCATGACGGCATCGCCAGGCGGGCGTATCGTGGTTGGCGCGTTGGCCGTCATGACCCTGGTGCTGACCGCCACAGTCCCGGTGATGGCGCAGACCGTGCCCGCGATACGTCTGCAGGTGGACGCGGGCGCCGATGGGGGTGATGCGGCCGTGTCGCTGCAGCTCATCCTGCTGCTGACCATTCTGTCTCTGGCGCCGTCCATTCTGATTATGATGACCTCGTTCACCAGGATCGTGGTGGTCCTGTCCTTTCTGCGCCAGGCTATCGGAACGCAGCAGATGCCCCCCAACCAGCTGATCATCGGACTGGCGCTGTTCCTGACCTTGTTCGTCATGGCGCCGGTGCTGGAGCGCGTCAACGACGAGGCCCTGCAGCCGCTGATCGAGGATGAAATACCGTTTCGCGAAGCGATCGATCGCGGCATGGCGCCCATGCGCGAATTCATGCTCCGGCAGACGCGCCAGAAGGACATGGCACTGTTCGTGCGGATGGCCCGCATGGCCCGGCCACGCAACCACAGCGAAGTCCCCAACAGCGTGCTCATACCGAGCTTCATCATCAGCGAGCTGCGTACGGCTTTCCAGATCGGTTTCATTCTGTTCATCCCGTTTCTGGTGATCGACCTGGTCGTGGCGAGCATTCTGTTGTCCATGGGCATGATGATGTTGCCGCCCATCATGGTGTCCCTCCCCTTCAAGATCCTTCTGTTCGTTCTGGTGGACGGCTGGAATCTGACCGTGCAGTCCCTCGTCGGCAGCTTCAACTGAGTCCCGGCCGGATGCCGGGCAACGCATCCTGAACGGAGGCGCATGTCCCCTGAATACGTCGTGCGACTGGGCCAGGAGACGGTAACTCTGGTACTCTTCATCGCCGGGCCGGTGTTCCTGGTCGCGCTGGTGGTGGGCCTTTCGGTGGCCATTTTTCAGGCGGTCACCCAGATCCACGAGATGACCCTGACTTTCATCCCCAAGATACTGGCGGTAGCCGCTGTGCTCGCTTTCATGATGCCGTGGATGCTCCGGCGCATGATGGACTTCACGGTGGCTCTGTTCAGCAGTATACCCGCGATCGTCGGCTGAGGGCGCCAAACTCATGCAGCACTGGCTGGATTCGTTCCATGTGTTTCTGTTGATCCTCCTGCGGGTGAGCGTGATGCTGGTGGTAGCGCCGATCTTCGGCCACCGCTTCTATCTGGCGCGCGCCAAGATCGGACTGGCGTTCGCCGTTTCGCTGGTGGTGTATCCGCTGCTGGCCGGACAGCAGCTGCAGGTACCCACGGCGCTCATACCGTACATCCTCGTCATGGTGCGCGAGGTGATCATGGGTCTGATCCTCGGGTATGTCATCCTGCTGCTGTTCGTCGGCATTCAGTTCGCCGGCCAGATGGCGGGTATGCAGATGGGGTTCGGTATCGTCAACGTGTTCGATCCGCAATCGCACAGCCAGATTTCGATCATTGCCCGGTTTCTCAACATTCTGGCCATTCTGCTGGTTCTCTCCCTGGACGGTCATCACATGGTATTGCGGGGGATGATGGCCAGTTTCGAAGCGGTACCACTGGGCGGAGTGGTCCTGACGGCGCCGGTGATGGAAAGGATCATCATGCTCTCGGCCCAGGTGTTCGTCATCGCCGTCAAGATCAGTGCGCCCATGTTGATCTGCCTCTTTCTGGTTTCGGTGGCGCTGGGCATTCTGGCGCGTACGGTTCCCCAGATGAACGTGTTCATCGTCGGATTTCCGGTTCAGATGGCCATCGGCCTGACCGTTCTCGTGGCCTCGCTGCCGCTGTTCCAGGTTCTGCTGACCAGGGCTCTGGCCATGCTGGAGCGCGATCTAATGGCTCTCGTGGGCCTTTTCGTGTGAGCTGGAAAGTTCATGGCTGAGGAGTCCTTCCAGGAGAAAACCGAACAGGCAACGCCGAAACGACGCGAAGATGCGCGGCGCAAGGGGCAGGTGGCGCGGAGCAACGAACTGAGTTCGGTGGCCATCCTGCTGGCCGGACTGCTGATTCTGGCCGCTCTGGGACCATACATGTACAACCGGCTCAGTCTGTTCACGATCGACATGCTGACCCATGGATACGCCATTCAGCTGGATGGGCTCAACATGCACCGGTACGCCCTGACATGGGCGGCTCAGTATGCCCGCATCGTCGGTCCGGTCGTGGTGTTGCTGGTGGTCGTCGCGTTGCTGGTCAACTATGCCCAGGTCGGCATACTCTGCAGCGTTGAGGCCCTGGTGCCGAAGCCGGAGCGCCTGAGCCCGCTGAACGGCATGCGCCGGATCATCTCCAGCAAGGGACTGGTGGAGCTGGCCAAAGGACTGTTCAAAGTCGGCGCGGTAGCCTTCATCGCCTACATCACCATCAGCGGCGAGCTCGACCTCATGATCGGTTTCATGGACATGAGCGTCGGTCAGATCATGTCGCTGTGCGGTGGACTGATTCTCAGACTCGGGTTCAGGGTGGCCATGTTGCTGCTGGTGATGGCGGTGTTGGACTACGCGTTCCAGCGCTACGACTACGAGAAAAACCTGCGCATGACGCACCAGGAGGTGCGGGAGGAGCTGAAGCAGCAGGAGGGCGATCCCATGGTGCGTGCGCGCGTCCGCTCGCTGCAGCGCGAGATGTCCCAGCGCCGGATGATGGCGGACGTGGAAACCGCGGATGTGGTCGTGACCAACCCCACCCATGTGGCGGTGGCCTTGAAGTACGCGCCGGAGAGCATGCGAGCTCCGCGTGTCGTCGCCAAGGGGCAACGTCTGATGGCCGAACGGATCAAGGAAGTGGCCCGGCAGGCCTCCGTCCCAGTAGTGGAGAACAAAGCGCTGGGCCGCGCCCTGTATGCCGCGGCGCGGATCGGTGACGAAGTCCCCGAGGAACTGTACCGGGCCGTGGCTCAGGTGCTGGCCTTTGTCTTTCGCATGAAGCAGGATGCTGCCGGGGCGATGCGGCAGCCGGGGAGGAGGTAGGCCGGGTGCGCAGATGGCTTCTTGCGATGACCCAGCATACCGACATCCTCGTGGCTGTCGGGGTGGTCGTTATTCTGGGCATGATGCTTCTGCCGCTGCCGACGTACCTGCTGGACTTCTTCCTGACGCTCAACATCAGTCTGGCGCTTCTGGTGCTGATGCTGACCATATATATCTCCGCGCCGCTGGAGCTGTCCGTGTTCCCGGGCCTGTTGCTGGTGATGACGTTGTTCAGACTGTCGCTGAATGTCGCTTCCACCCGGCTCATCCTGAGTCAGGCGGACGCCGGCCGCATGATTGCCGCTTTCGGCGACGTGGTGGTGCGCGGCAACTATGTCCTGGGTTTCATCATCTTCGCCATCGTGGTCATCATCCAGTTCGTGGTCATCACCAAGGGGGCCGGCCGGGTGGCCGAAGTCGCCGCCCGCTTTACGCTGGACGCCATGCCAGGCAAGCAGATGGCCATCGATGCGGATCTCAACGCCGGACTTATCGATGAGGCGGAAGCGCGCCGGAGAAGGCAGGCCATCACCAGCGAGGCGGACTTCTACGGTTCCATGGATGGGGCCAGCAAGTTCGTTCGGGGCGACGCCATCGCCGGAATCCTCATCACCCTGATCAACATCGTCGGTGGTCTGACCATCGGTGTGCTGCAACTCGGCATGGGTCTGGGCGATGCGGCGCAGACCTACACGCTGCTCACGGTGGGCGACGGTCTGGTGACACAGATACCGGCCCTGATCACCTCTACCGGCGCCGGCATCATCGTCACGCGGACGACCACCGACGAGAATATGGGCACGGACATGACGCGCCAGCTGAGCGGCAAACCTCAGGCGGCGATCATCGCCGGGACGATGCTCGCCGCGCTGGGACTGGCGCCAGGGCTGCCGACCTGGCCGTTCGCACTGATCGGTGTGTGCCTGATTGCCATGGCGCTGCTGGTGCGCCGGAAGACCAGGCTCCAGGCCATGCAGGAAATGGCCGCCCGGGAGGAGGAAGCGCAGCTCGAGGAACGTCCGGAGGACTATCTCAAGGTGGACCTGCTCGAGGTTCAGGTGGGATTCCAGCTGGTGCCGTTGGTGGATACCCGACAGGGCGGTGATCTCATCGACCGGATCGTGCAGATCCGCAAGGTGGCCGCTATGGAAATGGGATTCGTGGCGCCTCCGGTGCGGGTGCGCGACAGCACGGAACTGAAGCCGGACGTATACGAGATCCGCCTCAAAGGCAATCCGGTGGCCCGCGGCCAGCTGCAACCGAGACAACTGCTGGCCATCGATCCCGGCTACGCTGAGGAACCCATCGAGGGCACCGAAACCGTGGATCCGGTCTTCGGTCTGCCAGCCCGGTGGATCAACCCGGCGTTACGGGAAAAGGCTGAACTGCTGGGGTACAATGTCATCGAACCCGTGGCCGTGCTGGCCACGCATCTGACTGAAATGATCCACACCTATGCCCCGGAACTGCTTGGACGACAGGAAACGCAACACCTGCTGGACGAGTTGCGCCATATCTGTCCGGGGGTTCTCGACGAACTGGTACCGGATGTCGTACCGGTGAGCCGGTTGCAGCGCGTATTGCAGAACCTGCTGGCCGAGCGTGTGCCCATTCGTGATCTGCGCAGCATTCTCGAGGGCATGGCCGAATACGCTGACGTAGCCGATGTGGAGTTATTGACTGAATATGTCCGGTCGCGTCTGCGCCGGTCGATCTGCAACCTCCTGCTCAAGGAGGCGCCGGGAAACAGCATCCCGGTGCTGACCATCGATCCGGAATGGGAGGATCTGGTGAAAAACGCGGTGCAGAGCACGCCGGTCGGCATCACGGTGGCGCTGGCGCCGGATGTGGCGGCACGTCTGTTCCAGCGCCTGACGGAAAGCGTAGACCAGATGATCGCCGCTGGACAACAACCGGTCGTGCTGGCCTCGCCCCAACTGCGGCTGGCGTTCCGCAAGTTGACGGCGGCCGGTTTTCCGAACCTCGTTGTGCTCTCCTACAACGAGATCACACCGGAGGTGGAAGTCGCCTCGGTAGGCAACCTGACACTTGACCATGAGAATCCGGAAATACGTAGCCCGGAGCATGCCGGAAGCTCTGCAACAGGTGCGTGACGACCTCGGAGCGCAGGCCGTCATACTGAACACCCGGCAGCTCCGCAAAAACAACCGCTTCAATCCGGACGACCAGGCCCGCGTCGAGGTGACAGCCGCCTTCGATGCAGATGCTGCGGCGGACCCGGATGCCGGTTCAGGCTTCACCGGGGAAGGGAATCCCGGGAAAGATGCTGAATCGGCCGGAGCTAGGACTCTTTCCATTGGAGCGGGTCGGGACCAGGCCGCACAGGAAGGATCGCCTGTCCGTACCCGCGGGCATGGCGCCGGGCAGCGGAGGGTTGGCGATCTGGTCTCCCAGCGGTACGGCGTCCAGCCGCCGCGGATACCGGTGCCACCTCTTCGACTGTCTGCGGATCCAGAGACGGCAGCGGCCGATCGCTTCATGAACGCAGGGCCGGACGCGCCTTCGTCCAACCGAGGCGAAGACGGCGCCGCCGCGCATGGTCCCAAAGGTACCGTTGCGGCAGTCTCCGCGCCTGCCATGGAGATGGTTGCCGAAGAATTGCGCCGGGTGCATGCTACGCTGCAACGCCTGGAGCGTCGGCAGGAACGCCACCAGCCACACGTTCCCGAGGGCCTGATCAGTCTGCGCGAGCGCCTGCTCCACGTGGGCCTGAGAGGCGAGCTGGTCGATGCCGTAACCGCGCAACTCAGCCGGGAAATGAGTGGCAAGGCGCTGGAGGATCGTATCCGGACCGTGGAGCGGGCTGCAGGCTGTATTGCGCGGCAGATGCCCGCATGCCGGGATATACGCCTGGGCCGCCAGCGGAAAATCGTTGGATTCTGGGGTGCGGCGGGTGCCGGAAAGACCACGGCCATGGCCAAAATCGCCGCTGGGTTCGCTGCGCGCCATGGACCCCGGATCGTCATCGTCTGTGCCGATGACCGGCGCCTTGGCGGCATGGAACAAGCGCGCGGCTATGCGAGGATCATCGGCATACCGCTGGTGGCTGCTTACGGTGCAGACGACATAACCGCGGCGCTGGAGGAGCACGCAGACGCGCGTCTGATGCTGATCGACGCGGCGGGATGCGGACCGCATGATCGGCAGACCCGCGACGACCAGCGACGGTTGTTCGCTGCGGCACAGGTCGAGGAGGTCCAGGTGGTGATCGACGCCAAGAACAGTCTGGAACACATGCTGGACCAGATCGACGCTAGCGAGATCCTGGGCGAGCGCCGGTTGCTGTTCACCAAGATGGACGAGACGGCACGCAGCGGAGCGGTGTTGAGCGCAGCCGCGCAAAGCCAGCTGCCCGTCTCCTATTTCACCACGGGCCCGGACGTTCCGGGTGCCATCGAGGCGGGTAACTGTGGCCGTCTGGCAGCACGCCTGTTGGGCATATCGGCGGCAGTGAACCGGGCCGGGAGGTAAGAGGCATGGGGGTATACAGTATCGCCATCACCAGCGGCAAGGGCGGTGTCGGGAAGAGTCTGGTGGCAGCGAATCTGGCGGTGGCCCTGGGGCGCGCCGGACGCAGGGTACTGCTGCTGGACGCCGATCTGGGCCTCGGGGACGTGGCCGCTCTGCTGGGCATTGACGCGGCTCATACCGTGGAAGCCGTTCTTCGGGGCGAATGCGCTGTGGCCGATGCCCTGGTCGAGGGACCGGAGGGTATCTGGATCATCGGTGCGTCCACGGAAGGGGATACGGGTTTCTGGCAGCATGCCCGGGTGTCGCCGGCAGCGGTGGGGGCACTGACCGAGCTGGAGACCGTACTGGATTACATCATCGTGGACACGGGAGCCGGGGTGGATGACCGGGTGCTGGATTTCGCGACGGCCGCCGATACCGGTTACCTCGTCGTGACGCCGGAGCCCACGGCTGTCGCCGACGCCTACGCAACGTTGAAAGTGCTGCTCGGACGCACGATGCGTGGCACCGCCGGACTGGTGGTCAATATGGCTGACAACCACGAAGAGGCGGTCGAGTTGCAGACGAAATTTGCCGAACTGGTGCACCGATTCCTGGGGGCTCAGATTGACAACTGCGGATACATTCCTTTAGATCGTTACGTTCGTGAGTCGGTCAAACACCAGTTCCCCCTGGTCCTGAGCGTTCCTCCATCGCCCGCTGCCGAAGCCCTGGCCCAGATCGCGGGCGTTGTACTGCAACAGAGCCGTTCGCACGTGGAGGCGCCGGAGGGGTTCTTTTCCCGGCTGCTGGCGTGCAAAGCCACCATCAACCGGTCTCCTTGAGCTGCCGTGACACCTGAATCATCCCCAACAACAACCGTCGGTTCGTCGCCATGAGCGGCAACAGGACTACCGCCAACCAAGCTACCCACCGGTACGGCAGGCAGAAGAAGCAGCCCATTGGGCGTCAAGGTGGGGGGCAGCGCGAATCTCAACTGGTGGAATGCCTGCCTCTGGTCAAATATATCGCTGGCCGGCTGGCTATCGGCCTGCCGCGTTCCGTAGAGATGGACGATCTCATCAATGCCGGCGTGGTGGGGCTGATCGACGCATACCACCACTTCGACAAGCACAAAGGCGTCAAATTCCAGACCTATGCTTCCCTGCGCATACGCGGAGCCATTCTGGATGAGCTTCGCGGCATGGACTGGGTGCCGCGCAGTACCCGGGCCAGGGCCCGGGATATCGAGGCCGCAATCGGCAAGCTGGAGGCGGAACTGGGGCGCACGCCCACGGAGATCGAGCTGGCGGCCGGGTTGGGTGTTGAACTGCAGGAATACTACCGGATGATCGATGACGTCAGCTCAGCAGCCTTGTTATCGCTTGATGAGGTCAATGGCGGCATGGACGACGACAAGCCGGTGCCTCTGCTGGATACGCTGCGCGCCCATGACCAGCCCAGTGCGCTGGCCGACCTGGAGCGCCAGGAGATGCGCGATATGCTTGCGGATTCTCTCGGTGCGCTGACGGAGCAGGAGCGCCTGGTGGTGGCCCTGTACTACTACGAAGAGTTGACGCTCAGGGAGATCGGCCAGGTTCTCGAACTCTCCGAATCTCGCGTCTCCCAGCTGCACACCAAGGCGGTTCTGAGTCTTCGGGCCAAACTGCGCAAGCGTTTCCTGGGCTGAGTGGTGGTCCGGTCGCGGCACCGGTTTTCGATCGTCGCATGCGGTCAAACTGATGTAAGTACAGGTAGGTACAGCTCATGGTCAGGCCCATCGACCTGCAGGACAACCTGAGCAAGGCACCACTGGTTGGCCGGCTGCAGCAGGTACAGCAGAACGCTTCCGTAGCAGCCCTGCAGCAAGCTGCCCAAGAAGGCCGGCGGCAGCAGTTGCTGGATCGGCTGCGCTCCACGCCTGCCGCAGAAGCCAGCGGTGCCCGCATCAATCCGGAGGCTCGCCGGCAAAGGCAGGAACAGCGGTATGGGCGCCGTCGCCGGGACGGGGACCGGATGGCTGCGCCGGCTGCGTCGGCATCCAACTCCGTGACGGACGGTGATACCAGCGATGCCCACATCGATATCGTGGCCTGAGGCTCGCCGGTGGGCGAGCAAGCAGCTGGAGCCGGGCATGAGTACGAGAGGTTCGTCGTGAACGAACGCAACCACCAGCGCATCAAGAAGATCACGCAGAGCATCATCGGCCTGCCCACCCTGCCGACCGTCATCACCCAGATGATCGGGTTGATCGACAACCCCAACACCTCGGCCCGGGATGTTGCCCGTCTGATCGCGACGGATCAGGCCCTGACCGCCAAAATACTCAAACTGGCCAACAGTGCGTTCTACGGTTTTCCGCGAAAGATCTCCACCGTCAACCACGCCGTCGTGGTTCTGGGCTTCGAGACGGTGAAGAGTCTCGGCCTGAGTGTATCCGTATTGGAGAGATTCGGCGGCAGCGGCAAAGACGCCGCGTTCGACCGGCAGCAGTTCTGGGAGCATTCCATCGCCTGCGGCGTGGGGGCCAGCCTGCTCGCCGGAAAGACCCGCTATCGCGTTCGGGGAGAAGCGTTTGCCGCCGGCATCCTGCATGACATCGGTAAACTCATTCTGAGCCAGTACTTCCCGGATGAGTTCTTCCGGATCATGACCATCGTTCGCGAAGACGGGGTATACATCGGGGAGGCGGAACAACAGGTTCTGGGCCTGACCCACGCGGAGATCGGTAACTGGCTGGCGGAGAAGTGGAATCTGCCCAGGCAGCTGGTCGAAGCCATCGGCTATCACCACGCTCCGGGACGTCTGGAGCGTGGTGCCGAACTGCCGGCACTCATCCATCTGGCGGATTTTCTGTGCCGGCGCCAGAGCATCGGCGACGGCGGCGGCCGCGCTATGCCCAAGCTCGATCCTGCCGCGCTGCGTGCTTTTGGTATGCACGAAGAACCACGGGCGGCACTGCGACGGATTTTCCGGTACGGTGATCAGCTGCAGCAGGAGATGGAGAAGGCCGACGCCTTCACCAGCATCGTTCGCGGGGATCCGGAAGATGGTGCCGTGAAGATCGGCAAGGAAGAAGGTACGGCTTGACGCCGTCCGCCAGAGGAGGATGTGTTATGCCAGATCCGGCGCGGCCCATGGCGGCATCCGCCCAACGACCGGAACCCGGGACACCCCAGCCCGAACCACCGGCCGGGCAGCGGATACGGGAACTGCTGGACAGACTGCATGGCCGCCACGATCCGGACGCTGCATGGGAGCTGGGAACCTGCATCGACGCCTTGACCGAGACCCTGAAGGAAGGCACTGTGCAGATGCAGGCACTGGAAACGGAGAACGGACAGTTGCGGCAGCGCCTGCAACGGGAACGCCGTGAATATGTCGAGTTGCGTGCCTCCATGGATGAACTGCTCGACCTGAACGAACTGTCGGACACCATCAGCTCCAGCTTCGATCCACAAGACATCATGGGCGCTCTGATGAAGCTGTCAGGCAGGGTGCTGGCCTATGACAGTTGCGGTGTCTTCCTGTGGCACGGCGATCATGACGACCTTCGTCCGGTGGCTATGCAGGGAGGAGAAGGGCTGAAGGAACTGGTTTTCAGCCTGTTGGAGGATGGAATCATCGACTGGGTGGTGCGTGAAGGGCATCCCGTGGTCATCGAGGACATGGGGACGGTCGCCCAGCCCGGCGTGGCGGAATACAGCTTCGTGATCATTCCGTTGCGTGTGCGGGGCAGAGACCTGGGCTTGTACGTCCTGCACAGTGTCCGGGCCAAAGACGAGTTCACCGCGGGACAGATCGACCTGCTGGGAGTGCTGGCCAACCAGACGGCTATAGCCATCGACAACGCGCGGCTGTACAACGATCTGGATGACACGCACCAGCGTCTGAAGGAGTCGCAGAGTCAGACCATACTGTCGTCCAAGCTGGCGGCTGTGGGCGAGCTGGCGGGAGGCGTGGCGCACGAGGTCAACAATCCGTTGCAGATCATTCTCAGCCGGGTGCAGTTGATGATGCTGCAGAATCGGGCCGACCTTCAATTACTGGAAGGGCTCCGTCTCATCGAAACCAATGTCAAGCGGATCTCTCGAATCATCAGTGCGCTGCTGGGTTTCGCCGGTCACAATCTACGCGAACAGGACTGGGGCGCGGTGGATATCGCAGAAGCTCTGCAACAGGCCTACGCGCTCATCAAGCACCAGCTGGACAAGCAGCGGATCGTCGCCTCCATTCGATGCGATCCGGACCTACCGCTCCTCTACGGCAACATGGGTGAACTCGAGCAGGTTTTCATCAATTTGCTCATCAATGCCCAGAATGCCATGCCTGGCGGTGGCAAACTGGAGATCGGTGCCCATGTGGATGCGCAGGGCATGATCGAGATCCGTTGCGCCGATGACGGGGTGGGCATTGCACCAGAGCATCTGGAGCGGATCTTCGAGCCCTTTTTTACCACACGCGGAGATGCGGGAGGTACCGGTCTGGGGCTTTCCGTCAGCTACGGGATCATCGAGATGCACCGCGGCACTATTACGGTAGAGAGCGAGCCAGGTCGCGGTGCCACGTTCATCATACGCCTGCCCGTGGAACAGGCCATGGAAAGACCGCCAAACGATGCGCAGTGATCTCTGGCAGCTGGTGTTGGTGGATGCGCTATTCCTCTGTCTGGCGGGCGGATTGGCGCTTTGGATGCGGGCTCTGCTCCGTGTCCAGCGTGTAGAGCTGGGCGTCCAGCTGAAGGAGTTGGAGGCACAGTCGCGGCGGCTGGAGCGCCTGCAGGTGCGCCTGGAAACCGCTTGCGGCAGGTTGGAGCGTAAGACCGCGACCGGTCCGGCAGAGGGTGATCCGGCAGTCCGGCGAGCGGAATCCCGGCCGTCGTCCGGGAGCGGCAAAAGCGCAGGCGATGATCGCTACCAGCAGGCGTGGCGACGGCTCGGTCAGGGCGAACCAGCGGCGGCGGTGGCGCGGCACCTGGGTCTGGGGATGGCCGAGGTGGAGCTGATGGGGCGAATCCAGCGCTACCGGCAACAGACCTGAGAGCTCAGTATGTCCTGCAGGGTGTCGATCAGTCGGGTGATCTGGGCGTCGGTGCCTACGGTGATGCGCAGGCAGTCGCGCAGACGGGGTTCGTCGAAATAACGGACGAGGATACGCCGGCGCTTGAGCTCCTGGTAAAGGTCAGCGGCGGCGGGCCACTGGCGCCGCGCCAGGACGAAGTTGGCGTGCGAATCCCACACGTGAAAGCCCATCTCGCGCAGCGCGGCGGCAAGACGGTCGCGCGTGCAACAGATCTGTCGGGCATTCTGCCGCATGATGTGGATGTGGTCCAGAGCGGCTTCCGCGGCCACCAGGCTCAGGCGGTTGATGTTGTAGTGGTCTTTGATCTTCCACAGCTGAGCGATGACTTCGGGGGCGGCAAAGCCGAAGCCCAATCGAATGCCGGCCAGCGAGAAGGACTTGGACATGGTGCGGATGACGATGACGTGGGGATGGTGCTGGACAAGCTCCACGGCACCGCCGTCGGCAAAGTCCACGTACGCCTCGTCAAGCACCAGGATGCCGTTTGTGCGGGTGGCCAGATCCTGGATCTGATGCAGGGGTACGAGGGTGCCGGAAGGTGAGTTGGGGTTGGCCAGCAGAGTGACTCGAGCCGCGGCATCGGCGAGTGCCTGCGGCAGCGCGTAGGTGTCCGGATAATCCACCGTGTGGATCTGGCCATCCTGGATCTGCACGAGTTGCTGGTAATAGCTGTAGGTAGGTACGGGATACGCAACGCGCTGACCGGGTCCGATGAACGTGCGCAGGATGATGCTGAGCAGTTCGTCGGAGCCATTGCCGACGATGGTCTGCTCCGGTGCCACGCCGAAAAGGCGGGCCAGACGCTTGCGTACACCCGTGGCTCCTGAATCCGGATAAAGACGCAGGTCGCCAGTGCAGGCTGAACGCAGGCGGCTCAATACCTGTTCCGGCGGAGGACAGGGGTGTTCGTTCGTATTCAGCTTGATGTAGTTGGCTTCGGTGGGCTGTTCACCCGGTACGTAGCCCTTCATGGCCGCGATACAGGGCCGGACAAGGCCCATTGGCGGACAAGGCATGGGTTTGTCTCCTCTATCCCCGGTTTCATGCTGCGGGACCACTGCCGGCCCGCTCATTCGTTGCCCGGCTGTCCGTTCGTATCTTCTTCCGGCAACGGGGCCGGCTCGTTCATCCGCTGCACCTCGAGCACACCCTCCACGTCCTGCAACCGGGCCAGAATGGTCCGCAGTTGCTGGATGTCGCGCACGTCGATCCAGAACGCCTGCTCGGCCATAGTGCCGCGCGTCAGCGTGGTGGAGCCGCGTATGTTGGTGCCCGTGTCGCTGATGGCGCGGGTAATATCCGACAACAGGTATTTGCGGTCCAGGCCGCGGGTTCGCAGTTGCACGGTGAAAGACTGATCTTCCTGCAGATCCCACTGAACCGGAAACATGCGCTCGGGATCGTCGCTGATGTCCGCGATATTGGGGCAGTCTGTCCGGTGGACCGTGATGCCGCGCCCCCGGGTGACCAGGCCGATGATCGGGTCTCCGGCGATTGGATTGCAGCACTTGCCGAAGCTGATCATCAAGTCGGAAAGCCCCTGTATGGTGATGCCGCGACGGTCATGCAGCTGACTTCGCGGCTTACGGCGCTGACGATGCGGGTACAGCCTGTTGATTACCCGGGTCACCGAGAGGTCGCCGCTGCCCACGGCGGCATACAATTCGTCGGTGTCCCGCAGGCCGAACTCCGACGCCGCATCTTCCAGCTCCATGACCCGCGAGGTGTTTCTGAACCGCTTGATCTCGCGCTCCAGCATGCTCTGGCCAAGGCGCATGCTCTGCTCGTGGTGTTCTTCCTTCAAAGCCCGGCGAATGCGCTGCCGTGCCTTGGTGGTCTGCACGAAATCCAGCCAGGACTGGTTGGGCTTCTGTCCTGGCGAGGTGAGGATCTGGACGGTATCGCCGCTTCTGAGTTCGGCGTTGAGCGGTACGATCTGGTTGTTCACCTTGGCCCCGGTGCAATGCAAGCCCACATCCGTGTGCACGACGAAGGCGAAATCGACCGGGGTGGCGCCCCGTGGCAGCTGGTACAGGTCACCCTTG
>SLHA01000059.1 GCA_007136405.1 Candidatus Latescibacterota bacterium | reverse complement strand
GGCGCTGGAAAACGGCGCCAGCATCGCCGGTCTGCTGTTGACGACGGAGGCGCTGGTCGCCGAGATCCCGGAAAAGAAACCACCGGCTCCCGCCGGCGGCCCTCCCGGCGGCGACATGTACTGATCTCTAACCTACTCCGGTTCGCAGCAAGCGGACCGCAGCTGTTGCAGGGCGATGGGTGGACGCGAAAGCGAACCGCCCATCGCTTTTTTCGGTTGAGTTGTTCCTGGTGCAGGATCTGCAACAAAGTGTTCCACCAACGCCAAGCGGCTGACGGGAACTGCCCGCCAGCCGCTTGGCAACCTGCAAATCAGAGGATGATCCAGGGACCTAGTGGCCGTGGCGGCCGTTCTCGTCCTCGTCCTCGTCTTCCTCGGTGACCATGGCATCCGTGGTCAGCAGCAGACCCGCGATGCTGGCCGCGTTGCTGAGTGCAGTGCGCACGACCTTGGTCGGGTCGATTACACCCATCTTGACCAGATCACCGTATTCCTCGGTCTGGGCGTTATACCCGTAACTGTTGGTCTTTTTGGCGAGCACCGTCTCCACGACTACGGAGCCCTCTGCGCCGGCATTGTCGGCGATCTGGCGCAGTGGTTCCTCCAGGGCGCGGCGCACGATCTTGATACCCGTCTTCTCGCCTTCGGTCTGACCCTCGAGATCGTCCAGTTTGGCGATGGAGCGAAGCAGCGCTACGCCGCCACCGGGTACGATACCCTCTTCCACCGCGGCACGGGTGGCATGCAGGGCATCCTCCACGCGCGCCTTCTTCTCCTTCATCTCCGTTTCGGTGGCCGCACCGACGCGAATGACCGCCACGCCGCCGGCCAGCTTGGCCAGCCGCTCCTGCAGCTTCTCGCGGTCATAATCCGAGGTCGTTTCGTCGATCTGACGGCGGATCTGTTCGACCCGGCCTTTGATGTCGCTGGTTTCGCCGCTGCCCTCGACAACCGTGGTATTCTCTTTGTCCACCACGATCCGCTTGGCTTGACCCAGATCAGACAGCTGCACGTTGTCCAGCGAGATGCCCAGATCTTCGGTGATGACCGAGCCGCCAGTGAGGACGGCGATATCCTGCAGCATGGCCTTGCGGCGATCTCCGTAACCGGGAGCCTTCACGGCAGCTACATTCAGCGTGCCCCGAATCTTGTTGACCACCAGGGTGGCCAACGCCTCGCCTTCCACGTCCTCGGCGATGATCAACATGGGTTTGCCGGCCTTGGAGATTTTCTCCAACAGCGGCAGGAGGTCCTTCAGGTTGGAAATCTTTTTCTCGTGGATGAGCACATAGGCGTCCTCCAGAACGGCTTCCATGCTCTCCTGGTTCGTGACGAAATACGGCGATAGATAGCCGCGGTCGAACTGCATTCCTTCGACCACGTCCAGGGCGGTTTCCGTGCCCTTGGCCTCTTCCACGGTGATGGTGCCGTCTTTGCCCACTTTGTCCATGGCATCGGCGATCAGCTCGCCGATGGTAGCGTCTCCGTTGGCCGAAATGGTCCCGACCTGCGCCACCTCGCTGTGATCCTTGACATTCTTGCTCAGGCTCTTGAGGTTGTCGGAGACGGTGTCCACCGCCTTGTCGATACCGCGCTTGATCTCCACTGGAGTGTATCCCGCGGTAACCGCCTTGAGCCCCTGGGTGTAGATCGCCTCCGCCAGGATGGTGGCGGTGGTGGTGCCGTCACCGGCCACGTCAGAGGTCTTGGAGGCAACCTCCTTGACCATCTGGGCACCCATGTTCTCGTACTTGTCCTTCAGTTCGATCTCTTTTGCTACGGTAACGCCATCCTTGGTTACCGTGGGCGAGCCCCAGCTTTTGGCCAGGACGACGTTGCGTCCCCGCGGTCCCAGTGTAACCTTGACGGCGTGACTCAGCTGCTGCACGCCCGAGAGAATCTTGGCGCGCGCATCTTCCCTGTATGCAATCTGTTTGGCTGGCATTGGTACCGATCCCCCTCTGATTACCCTACGATGGCCAGAATGTCATCTTCGCGCATGATCAGGTACTCTTCGCCGTCCAGCTTGACCTCGGTGCCCGAGTACTTGCCGATGAGTACCTTGTCGCCGACCTTTACCTCGATTTCCACGCGCTTGCCATCCTCCACCTTGCCCGGGCCTACCGCGATGATCTCGGCCTCCTGGGGCTTCTCCTTGGCCGTATCCGGGATGATGATACCCCCGATCTTCTGCTCTTCCTCCTCTTCCAGGCGCTTGACGAGCACACGGTCCGCCAGGGGTTTGATGTTCACGGCACTGTTAGTCATTGCGGCACCTCCACAGATGGTAATGAAACAACGTTATAAGAAAACGACGAATGGGAAAACAGGGTTGCTTACCGCTGTTCCTGGCGCTGGCAGCCTCTCAGGCCAGCGCCGCTGGACGCCATGGCGTCCTCGGTCGATTATAGAACGCAGGCCGTTCTTCCGCGCTCCAGCAGCGGCCCCCGGCCGGGATCCTGTTTGGCCTGTGGGGTCCACCGCTGCACACCCTTCTCTCGCAATATGCGTGCCATGAAATCAGCTTATTTAATATGTCATTCTGGCGGAATGAGTTATGGGAACTATTTGATTGCTGAAAGTAGGTTTATGTGTCCGTTGTTCTCATTTTGGGAATGCATATTTCGGGTTTTCGTCGGTCCGGTCACCGGCAGAGCGGCGTGCGGTTACCACAACTGTATGTGAGGCAGAGGATAACGGGGGGAACGGATGTATTCTCGAAATGGCAATAAAGCGAATTGGATTCCCTTTATGGGAAAAAGTGCGCCCATACAGGATCGTCTGACCGGGAGCGGTTGGGGTTTCCGCGCCCTTGACGATCTTCGCATCCCATTGCGGTAAGCGTCTCATGGTAGAATCCAAGGCAGCGTCATCCATCCGGAATGCGGTTGCGGCTGATAGCGCGGAATCCGCCGTGCTGGAGGTACTGGCGGACTGGCTCGCTGCCGGGCGAGTGCTGATCAACGCGGCGCAGATGGCCGACGCTGCGGCTGAGGCCTGGGAATGGATACACGGGGCCCCACCGGGACGCCAGGAGGCGGCGGCACTGGAAGCGAGCCTGGATTCAGCCAATCGCCGGATTGCCGAGACTTTGCTGGTTCCCGGCATGGAGAACTGGATTATCCAGGCGGCTGTCGCCGAGGTGAAACACCGTGGTTGGGGTGTTACCGAGGTGCAGGAACACGGCGCGGAGCTCGTTCGGGAGCTGCTGCACCGGAGCAAGGTGCAGAGATTTCTCAAGGAACTGGGCCTGTCCAGCACGCAGCTGAACATCCGCCGGTGTATGCGCGCTGTGCAGTACCAGGCGGCCGGAAAGGCCGATCCGCGCCGGCAGCAGGCCAGGGCCCGCTTGCAGAAATGGATAGACCACGCCAGAAGGTGCGATTCTCAGGCACCCTCATCCGCCGCCTCCGGTCGGTTGAACCGGCTGTGGAAAACTCCGGCCCCGTTACCGGAGGAAACAGAGATCTCGACACGCAACCAGATTCAAAGAGCGGAAAGGCGCCGCTTGCGTGCGCAGCAGATGGGCCGCCTGCTCGACAACATCGATGCCTATGTGGCCGAAGACCGGATCAGTGCGGAAGATGCCCGTCGTCTGGTTCAACTGGTTCATCTGGACAGGGCTGAGCGCCAGGGTCGTATCGCGCCGGAACGCGACAGCAAGATCCGCAACACGCTGCTGAGTGGCAAGGCCCGGGAGCGCATAGAGAAGAAGGTGCGGGATACGGTGGATCATGTCGTGGTCTATCAACAGGTATTCTGTGCCCTGAAACGCATCGATCCGCGCTTCGATCCCGCACTACGCTTTCTGGTGCGCCACAAGGAAACGGTCAACGCAGACCAGCGCGAGAGCTCGACGTGGCGCCAGGTGACGGAGCAGATGATCGAAGACCTGGATGTGCTGTACCTGTTGATCGATATCATGGATCGCCAGGACGCGGAAGTGCGCATGATTGCGGCACGGTTGCCGCCCTACAACCGGATCATTCGACGCAGCGGTAACCGGATTGACAACCTGGCCATCGGTGAAGACTTCATCGATGAACTGCGCCAGTTGTCCGATGCGGATATCGCTACGCGGCTCAATGCCGCGGACCCGGCCGTGCGTTCGAAGACCGCTGCAGCCATGCTCAGTTTGACCACGCTGGTGGCGCGAATCATCAAGCCGACGCCGTTTCGCAAGGAGCTGCGCCTGCTGAAAATCAACCTGATCATCGAGGAGTTCTACCGGAGCGAGGACGATGTTGCCCACGCCCGCCAGCGTGCCCAGGAGTTTTTGCAGACCCGAATGAGTCGACTGTTGCCGGATCTGAGTGCGGAGGAAACGCTGGAGATCGAGCGACGGGGGACGGAGATCATACAGCAGGTGGAGCAGCGGGTCGGCAGGCAGCGGGCCAGAGCACCGGAGTGTGATCCTGTAACCGGTGCCGCCGGCGGTGGGGGGGGGGAGGAAGCGCGCGCTGACGGCGAAGCACCGCCGCAACCGCAACTGGAACAGGAGAGCGGGGTGATTGTGGGCCGTGTGCTGGTGCGGACAGCGACCGGTAACCGCTTGGTACCCTACCGGATCATGCCGGACGCGGAGAAATCCGGTCACTATGTGCTGGCCCGGCTGGATCCGCATACCGGTCAGATCCACCCTGTGATGCGACGTGGCCGCAAGCGATACGTGGTGCGCAACCGCGACGGAATCTGGGAGGTGGTGTGATGCTGGACTGGCAGGACAAGGTGGTGGCGATTACCGGCGCCAGCAGCGGTATCGGAGCAGCGCTCGCCGCGCAACTGGCCGGCCGTGGGGTTCGCCTGGCCCTCGCTGCACGGCGTATGGAGCTTCTGCGGGACGTGGCGGCACAAGTTCAGGGGCAGGGTGCTCAGGCGCCTGTGCTGGTTCGATGCGACGTGACGGACTGGGAACAGGTAGCCGGTTTCGCACTACGGACCCGCGAGGCCGCCGGAGCGGCAGACGTGGTCATCGCCAACGCCGGGCGAGGTGATTTCGGGCGCTTTGAATCCCAGGATCCGGATATCGCCCGTACCGTGGTGGACACGAATCTGCTGGGTGTGGTCTATACCGTCAGGGCGTTTCTGCCGCAGATGCTGGATCGCGGCAGCGGTCGCCTGGTGCTGGTCTCCAGCGTGCTGGGTCAGCTGCCCGCGCCCCGGCATGCCGTGTACGGCGCCACCAAATTCGCGGTCAGCGGTCTGGCGGAGAGTCTGGAATACGAGTTGCAGGGCAGGGGGGTGGGAGTGACGCTGGTCGAACCCGGCCTGGTCCGCACCGGATTCGCCGAGATCAGCCAAACACCGCCGGAGCGGTTCCATCAGATGCCCAGCCAGAGTGCGGACCAGGTGGCGGCACGCATCATCAGGGCAGTGGAACGCGAGCGGCGCCATCTCATCGCAGATCCGGCGTCGCGCTGGGTCATCGCCCTGCGACGCCATGTGCCCGGGATCGCCCGTGTCGTGTTCCGGGCGGCATTTCGCCGGCTGTACCGCGGCCGCTGAGACCCCCGGCTGCCGCTACTGTCGATGCCTGGCCGTACCGCTGCCCGAAGGCACGATGCTTTCTGCCTGAATCATGTCACGGGCCAGCCAGCCCAGAATCTCCATCCCATCCTTCCGCCTGAATCATGTCACGGGCCAGCCGGCCCAGTTCGTCGACCAGATCCGCCTGATCGCTCTCCCGCGCCTGTTTGGTCACCCGCATGGTCAAGGCGATGAGCCCCAGTCCGAAGATCCGCTGCAGGCTTTCAGGGGATTCCGGATCGAGGTCCGGAATCAACTGGCTCAGGCGGTTCAGCAGTTCGCGGTGCTGGTCCGATATCTCGATCACTTCCAGCGACATGAGCACTCCGTTTGTCTATGAGATTTCATACCCGTTGATCCGGCTGTCACCGATCGCTGGTCCCGATCGATCCGGAAAACCGGGTGTAGCCCTGTGGATGCGGCTGATGCATCAGGCCTTGAGCTGTATATAGACCATGACCTTGAGGCTCATGTCCCGGGGTAGCCTGCCGGCCAGGCGCAGCCAGGTACCAAACTGCGACACGCGGCACCAGGAGAGTGCCGCGGCCGTATCCAGGGGCAGGACCGTGCCCTCGTTGCACCAGTGAATTCCGTCCGGGGAAATCTGCACCGCCAGCGAGACGGGAGCGGATCCGGTCCGGGGCTCGAGTATGCGCACGAAAAACATGGCTTCGCTGGCCCAGCCCGCCTCGTACGGCTCAGTCTCGATTCTTCCGGACCAGCTGGTGTTCCGTTCGATGACTGCTGTATGGCTCTGGCGCATGGGTGCTGGTCTCCCGGCAGCTCAGTCCAAATCGGCCGACAGCAGGACCGAGTCGATCAACAGAAAACTGCGCCGCGGCGTGCCGGCGCGGATCCAGAACGCGACGTTCAGCATGCACCATAGGTTGGCCATGGCCGGCATGGTCATGGGCTCAGCGCCGGATACGTCGAAGATGCGATCGTTGCACTGGAGCGCCGTCAACCGCATGCTGTTCAGATCCAGGCCCACCCTGAGGTAATGCCAGTTCTGCTTGGTGGCAATCTCGTTGTAACACAGCAGTTGCCGGCCGTCCGGCAGATCCTCCCAGCCTGCCGTATTCAGGTGGAAATGCGAAACCGTCTTGCCGGTATGGCCGATGTCATGAAACTGAGGAGGGGCCCGCTTGAACTGCCAGCGGCCGCAGTGTACGCCCTCCACCGCGTTGAGATAGTGGAGGTGCGGCATGACACGCCGGTCGGCGTTCTGCAGATCGAAAAGGATGCCGAAGGAATGGGTGTCCATCTCGCCCAGTCGCAGTTCGTTGGCCTCCGGCTTGAAGGTGAAATAGGTCTCCAGCTGAACAGGGCAGGCCTGGCGGTAGGTCAGGCGTTTGATGCCCACCGCCAGCGAGCCTGCCTGGGGGCGCGTGGCCAGCTTCATGGCATAGGTGCCGTGCAACGAGCCTGAAGAGCCGGTGTCCCAGGCCGGGCTGTTGCTGAGCATGGGGGGACGCAGATCGCGGTACTCCGGCAAAAGAGAGTCCAGGCTGTCCTCGTAGTTGCCGATCAGACCGGTCCAGCCCTGCAGTCCCTGGTCGAAATCATCGTGGAACAGGGTGACCGGCAGCGGTGCATAACCGTCTGACGTGGTGTGGGTCAGCATGGCTTCGACCTCGCTGTGTGGCGCCTCGCTGTGTTTCGAGTTTCCTGTGCCGGGCCTTCAGGCATTCATCAGAACCTTGACGCCTTCCATGTCGAAATGGAAGCGCATCTCACGCAGGCCTTCCGCCGCCATGCGCTCGCGCAGGCTCCAGCGGTATTCGGCGGGGCAGTAAAACATCAGGAATCCGCCGCCGCCGGCGCCCATGATCTTGCCTCCCAACGCACCTGCCTGGCGCCCGGCTTCATACCAGCGATCGATGTCCGGCGTGGACATCATGCTGGAGCGACGTTTTTTCATCTGCCAGTGTTCGTCCAGCAGGTTGCCGAAGCGCGCCAAATCGCCCTCCTCCAGGGCTGCTTTGATCTCCAGGCCCAGACGTTTGACGGCGTGGAGGCTCTGGATGATCTGCGCATCACCGCGCTGGGTGTCCGATTCCTGCTGGGCCAGTATATCCTGGCTTTCGCGTTCGATACCGGTGTAGAACAGCAACATGCTGTTACGGAGCTCCTCCAGGGTGTGGACGTCGATCCGAAGGGGGTAGGCGCGCACCTTGAACGAGGGTTCGATTTCCAGACAGGTCAGGCCGCCGTAAGCCGCCAGATAATGGTCGTGTTTGCCGGCAGGCTGCCGGGCTCGTCCCGTCTCCACGTAATAGGCTTCCTCGGCCAGTTCCTGGGTGGGAACCTGTTCCCGCTTGTGGGTGTGCAGCGCGGCCAGCAGAGCCACGGTGAAGGCACCGGATGAGCCCATGCCGGTGCGGCCCGGAATGTCCGCCATGGCGCTGATTTCCAGTCCGCCCCGGACATGCGTGTGCAGCAGTGCTTCGCGCAGCAACGGATGCCGAATGTCCTGCGGCTGGTCCGCCCGTTCGGTGCGGGAGTATTTGACGCGGACGAAATCCTCGACCTTGAGCGTGTTGACCTGGATGTACACGTATTTGTCGATGCCGGCGCTGAGCACGAAGCCGCCGTACTCGCAGGCGTAACCGGGAAGGTCGGTGCCGCCGCCGCCAAGCGGGATGCGGAGCGGGGCTCGGGTCGTGATCACGCAGATAGCCTCCCAGGGGTTTCGAACGCGCCGGAGGCCACGCACGCCTGCGCCTGCGCGTAGCGCTCCGGGGTATCGGTGGACAGTAACTGCCCGCGCAGCGAATATCCGTACAGCGGCACGCCGCGGCCAAGCAAGGCGGGAAAGACGTGATGCGCGAAGTCGCTGTAACCGGAAGCGGGAATGTGGGTGATCACCTCCGGTTCCAGGATGTAGGTGCCGGCATTGACCAGGTAATCGGCAAATACCTGTCCAGGACGCGGTTTTTCGATCAGACGGTCTATCCGGCCGTCCTCATCCAGTCCAACGATACCCCGGGTGGACGGTTCGTCCATCCACAGCAGGCCGAGGGTGGCCGCGGCCCCGGCACGGACATGGGCGCGGTACAGGGCATGCAGGTCGAAATTGGTCAGGTTGTCGGCGTAATACACTAAAAACGGAGCGTTTCCCAACCGGCTGGACAGGCGCCTTACGGCGCCGGCGGTACCCAGCAGGACGGGTTCATGGGAGTACTGGATGCGGGCCCCCCAGCGGGTACCGTCGCCGCAGTAAGTGCGGATAGATTCCGGCAGGTGATGGAGGTTGATGTACAGGTCATCGATGCCGTGGGCGACGAGCAGCCTGATGACATGCTCCAGCAACGGGCGCCCGGCGATGGGCAGCATGGGCTTGGGACACGTGGCCGTCAACGGTAGCAGACGGGTGCCCCGTCCCGCCGCCAGAATCACCCCCTTCATGATGCCCTGGTGCGCCGCAGCACCCGGGCGCCGCGCATGGCATCCTCTGCGGTGGCGTGATAATCCTCCAGGTGGGGCTGCTGTTTCACCCAGTCCACGTACGCTGCCATGACTTCGCGCAGCGGCGTAGCCGGCCGCCATCCCAGTTCGGCCAGAGCGGCCCCAGAGGATACGGTGTGCCGCGTATCTCCGTAGCGGTACTCACCGCTGACCACGGGCTCCAGCCGGCTGCCGGCAACCTGGGCCAGCTGCCGAGCGTATTGCAGCACCGTGGTGCCGGTCTGTCCGGCCACGTTGAAAGCGCGGAAATCCGCCCGCGAGTCCTCCAGGACCAGCAGATTGGCCCGGGCGACGTCACCGACATAGACGTAGTCCCGCAGTTGCTGCCCGTCTTCGTAGCACACGGGGGGACGGTTCTGCAGCAACCGCAGGGTGAATATGCGCCCTATGCCCGAGTAGGCGTTGTAGAAGGAGTTGCGCGGGCCCTGGACGATGGAATACCGCATGTTGACGGTGGGTATGCCGTATTTCAGCCCCAGATTGTTCGAAGCCAGTTCGGCGGCGTACTTGGAGATACCGTATGCGGTATGCGGGTTCACGCGCGCCTCGGTTATGGGCTCCGGACGCATTGGGGCGCCGCACTGAGGGCAGCTGTGCTCCCACTTTCCCCGGGCCAGCTGCCCGGCGGAACGCGCCGCCGGATACACCGTGCCGTGGGCCGGACAGGCATACCGGCCTTCACCGTATACTGCCTGGGAAGACGCCAGCACCACCTTGCGGACCGGCCAGCCTTGAGCCGCGATGATCTCGTACAACAGGGCGGCACTGGTGGTGTTGACGTCGAAAAAAGTGCTGAAATCCGGCATGTAATCCTGATAGGCAGCCAGATGGATGACGGCATCGACACCCTCCAGGGCCACCGTGAGGGTCTTTTTGCATCGCACATCCCCCTGCTGTTTCTCCGCCGCGGGATTGAGATAGGCCGGCCAGCCGCGGGGATGCACGCGCTGCTGCAGACTGTCCAGTACACGCACCTGGTAGCCGCGTTCGAGCAGCAGGTCAACGGTATGTGAGCCGATGAATCCGGCGCCTCCGGTGACTAGTATTCGAGACATGGCGCTTGCGGGGGTGCAGGTGGCAGGTTTCCGGGTGGTTCGGACGACGAATATACACCGGTCCTCGGGTGCGGGCAAACAAACGGCTGGTTTCGTTGACAGGCTCCGCGCGGCCGCCTAGTTTCACCGTGAGGACCCCGATGTCGCGGTGCACGACCATGACCTCCGGCCGCCGGACCCATCCGTCCGAAGCACCGCGGGGTCTGGCCTGTGCTGCCGCCATGAGACACGCTTCAGTGGGGAAAACAGCGGACGGACCGTGCTCAAAGCCAGACTCTTTTTGCTAACAGCAGGACTGCTTGCCGGACTGTTCCTGTCGGAAGCCGCACTCCGGCTCTTCGCGCCGCAGGTACGACGCCTGCCGCGCGTATGGCGGCACGACAGCGATCTGGGCTGGGAGCACATACCGCTGGCCCGCGGCCGGATGATCGCACCGGAATATGACGTCGAAATCGCGATCAACGCCGCCGGACAGCGGGACCGGGACTATGCGACTCAACGTCGACCGGATACCTGGCGCCTGCTGGCTATCGGGGACTCCTACGTTGAGGGGTGGGGCGTTCCGCTGGAGGCCACCGTGGCCAAGAGGCTGGAAGATATCCTGCAGCAACGCCGTCCCGACATCACCGTCGAGGTCATCAACATGGGGGTGTCCGGTTACGGCACGGACCAGGAGCTGCTGTATTTCGAGCGTGAGGGGCGCCTGTACCAGCCTGATGATGTGCTTGTGTTCTTCTATGCCAACGATCTGTGGAACAACGTCAGCCGGGTGGGAATCGGCGCTGAGGAGGGGTTCAAGCCCTACTTCGTCCTGACCCCGGGCGGGGGACTGCGGCTGGCCGGCGTACCCGTACCCAAGGTTCCGTCCTGGGACGAAGCATGGCGGGCGACCCGTCCCTGGCCGCAGCGCCTGCGGCGCTACCTGCACCGCCACTGTCATCTGTACGTGCTGGTCCAGCAGGCGTTTTTTCCTCCCCTGGGCCCGCTGGAGAAACGCCAGCGCTATTACCAGGCGTTGTACGAAACGGATATCAGCGGTCGCTGGCAGGAACACTGGGAGCTGACCGGACGGTTGCTCAGGGAGTTTGACCTGCAGGTACAGCGTGCCGGTGCCCGCATGCACGTCGTCTACATTCCCGCCATGGCGCAGGTATATGCCGGAGAATGGGAGAGGAGGTTGCGGTTGAACCGTCTGGAGGAGAAAGATCTGGACCGGGCCAAACCCAGCCGCCAACTGGCTGCCTTCGCCGGGCGCCATGATCTGAGTTTTCTCGATCTGTATCCCGTGTTTCTCGATCACCCGGAGACCGAGCCGCTGTATTATACGCAGGATACCCACTGGACCGAAGCAGGGCACGAACTGGCTGCCCAGACCGTGGCGGCCTTCCTGATGGCAGCCAATTCCGATGCCACACCGTAACGGCCGCGGGGAACGGACCGGCGACGTTATCGTCCTGGCGTTGATCGGGATAGCGGTGGTGGTCATGTACTGGCCGGCGGTGCTGCTGCGCGCCACCTTCTTCGTCCAGGACATGATGGTTCAGAACTATCCTTTTCGCCACCTGGCGTCCCAGGCGCTGCGCGCCGGGGAATTGCCGCTCTGGCGTCCGGAGATCAACTGCGGTTTTCCGCTTCTGGCCGAAGGCCAGATTGGGTTGTTCTACCCGCTGAACTTCCTGAGCTACCGGATCCTGTCCACGCCTGCCGGGATCAACCTGAGCATCCTCCTGCATGGCTGGCTGGCGGGTGCAGGTACCTACCTGTTCCTGCGGGCCCTGGGATGCCACCGAGCTGCAGGTATGAGCGCCGGGCTGGCATATGGCTGCGGCGGTTTCCTGGTGATCCGGGCCATGTCCCCCAATTTCATTTCTGTGTGCGCCTGGCTGCCCTGGTTGTTCCTGGTCATCGAGCTGGCGCTGCAGCACCGGCGTCGCAGCCTGGTGCTGGTTGCCGGAGCCATAGCCGGCCTGCAGTGCCTGGCTGGCCATCCCCAGGCGGTGGCCTACGGCATGCTGGCCGCTCTGGCCTATGCGCTGTGGCGCAGCCTGACCTCGGGAGCGGGCCGCTGGTGGACGCTGGGTCTGTTGGTCGGCATCCCCGTTTCGGCCGCCCTGCTGGCTGCGGTGCAGTTGCTGCCTACAGCGGAGCTGGTGCAGGTATCGGCGCGCGGTGAAGGGCTGGACTGGGACAGCTTCGTGAGCATGTCGCTGCCGCCGGAACGGCTGGTTACCCTGTTGTTGCCCAATGCGTTCGGCAATTCGGCGGACGGCACCTACTGGGGGGGCGAAGCGGGTTTTTTCATCCAGTTGAGCGCGTATGCCGGGGTGATCCCGTTGCTGCTGGCGCTGCTGGCCATGCGGCGTAGCCAAGCAACCGCAAGAGAGTTCTTCGCCTTGCTGGCGGGTGCCGGTCTGCTGCTGGCTCTGGGACAGTATACGGCTGTCTTCGGGGTGCTGTACAGAATCCCGGGCCTGTCGTTCTTTCGCATTCCGACCCGGTTTTTGCTGTGGTTCGCATTTGCCGTCAGCGTACTCTGCGGTCTGGGGTTGCAGGAATTGATGACCCGCGGCAGCGACGCGGTCCTGCGCCGATGTTGGTGGTGGCTGATCGCGGGCTTCGTGGTCGTGATCATGGGAATGGCCTGGCTCAACCGTGACCTGCTGTTCGCCGGTACAGCCCTGCACCGGCCGGTGTTACCGACGGTATTGCTGGACTACGCCCAGCAGTTGCGCCGCGACCTGCTGCGCGCCGTGGTCCTGCTGTTGGCCGGCGGGTGGATGGTATCCAGCCAGGCGGCGCGGAACCGGGTTCTGCTGGCAGTGGCTGTGCCGCTGTTTATCTTCGCGGATCTGCTCAGCTTCGGCTACGGTTTCAACGGACTGCTCGATACCGATGTTTACCGGCAGATGCCCGAGTCCGCCCAGGTGATTCACCAGCACGCCGGCGCGGACCGGGTGCCGGCTCCCCGGATCATGAGCCTGGTGAGCCAACGCAATACGGATCTCGACTGGCACGGAGGCTGGCGACAGGATACCCATTCGTACCGGTCCTACCCCTCTACCCTCAGAATGTACACCGGCGGGTTATACGGTCTGCACAATACGTTGCCGGGCTGGAGCCCTCTGCATGTGCGGCGCTACTGGGATTTCATGAGACCGCAGTACGGCCTGGGACTGGCGAAGCTGGCGGGCGTGGAGTACGTGGTTCGCCCGGAATCTGACCCTCTTCCTGGAGAAATCCGGATCGGCGATACCTGGCCCCTGGTGTTCCAGCAGTCCGATCCGTTGCCCCGGGCCTATCTCGTGGGCGACTATGTCGTCCTGCAGGAGGACCGCGCGCGGCTGCGCCATCTGACGGGCCAGGGGTTTGGACCTTGGCGGCAGGTGGTTCTGGAGGAGCACCCGGAATCTTTCGGCGGTAACGGTGCGGGAACGGTACGGATCATCGCCCATGATCCGCACCGCGTCGAGCTCGAGCTGCAGAACTGCGGCGGGGGACTGGTCGTCCTCAGTGATACCTATTTTCCCGGCTGGCGGGCCTGGGTCGACGGTCAGCCAGCCAGCATCCTGCGCGCCAATCACGTCTTTCGAGCGGTGAGCGTGCCTCCGGCCGCAACAAGCCTGATCTTCGCATACCGGCCCGAGAGTTTTCGGCTGGGTGCATGGACCAGTATTGCCGCCTGGTTGGCCTGGATTCTAAGCACGGTATCTCTGTGGCGTGTATCCCGAAATTCGACCTCCACGGCCGCGCCGTCGCGTCTTCTGGGACTGGGACCTTGGGGGATGCAGGCCTTACTGGTGCTGATCCTGCATGGCATCGTGACACGATGGCCGCTGTGGAGCGGCTGGCTGGAACGCTGCCAGGCACTGCACGTGTGGGGAGGGTGATGCTGCTGGCCATACTGGCATCGGTCACGGTATTCGTGGTCTACGTGCTGACGCTGTGTCCCACGGTATACGTGGAAGGCAGTGGTGAGCTTATCGGCGCGGTATGCCGGCTGGGAACACCGCACCCACCGGGTTATCCGTTGTATTGCCTGCTGGGGCGCCTTGTCTGTGCTGTCCTGCCGTTGAGCAGTCCGGCCAGAACGGTGAACGTTTTCACGGCCCTCACCGCGGCGGCCGCTGCCGGCGTGCTGAGCGCCTTTCTGCGGTCGCGCGGATTGGGGCGTTGGCCGGCCTTCAGCGCGGCACTGCTGCTGGGGTTTTCGCAGACCTACTGGGGTCAGGCGGTCGTGGCCGAAGTATACGGCCTGGCTGTGTTGTTTCTCGTCCTGGCGCTGTGGGCGGGGCTGTACGCCGTCGCCCGGCCCGAGCCCGGAAGGCTGCTCCTGGCCAGTTATGTCATGGGAATGGGCCTGCTTGCCCACCTGCACCAGGCGCTGCTGTGGCCGGGGCTTGCGGCTATGCTGATGTGGCGCCTGACTGGGCTGCGGCAACGGCTCCAGGCCATAGGACTGATCGGTCTCGGCGGTCTTGCCGGGTACAGTCTGGTGGCCTACCTGCCGCTGCGCAGCGGGCGCGGTACGGCTTTCCACTGGGGCGACATCAGCACGGCAGGTCAGCTGTGGGATCACCTCGCCGTGGCCATATACCGGTCGTCGTTTTTCGCCTTACCTCCGGCCGCCATGCTGACAAACGCCCAGCGCTGGCTCAGCGCCGCCTACGCGGAAATTCATCCGCTGGCCGTGCCGGTCTGCCTGCTGGGTATCTGGGTGCTGTGGCGCCGGGACCGGCCCCTGACTGTAGCCCTGTGGGCTTTGTTAGCCTGCAATCTGATCATCGTGGTGAACTACCATCGGGATCCCAACGGTATCGTCGTGTTCTTTCTGCCCTCTTTTCTGGTGATGTCCATTTGGGCGGCTGCGGCGCTGGATTGGCTGCAACAGCGGGCCGGTTACGCGGCCGGTACCGTCTTCGCCGTGCTGCTGCCCATGGCCTCCATGGCAGAAAACTGGAACCACGCGGACCGCTCGGACAGTCGGCTTGTCAAGGAATACGGACTGGACATCCTGGCCGGCTTGCCGCCGGACGCCGTGCTTCTTGCCGAAGGGGACGATGCGGCCTTTGCCGTCGACTATCTCATGCGGATGAAAGGTCTGCGCCCCGACGTAACGCTGTACAACCGGCAGGGACGCGGAACGGATCTGCTGTCAGGAGAGACGCTCCAGCTTCCGGCGGCGCAGCAGGCGCGGATCCGCCAGCAACTCGAAGCCGAATTGCTGCGTGAAACGGATCGACCCGTCTACTTTCTGATGGCCCGCGGCATACCCGCACCGGAGTATGCGTTCATGCCTGACGGGTTGGCATACCGGGCCGTCGCGAATGCGGAAACCTCCGGGCCGGGACCGCCACCAAAACTCAACCCCGTCGTGCTCAACGAGCAGACTAAGGATCCCTGGGCGCGCAAGATCCAGTCCAACTACTGGTTCATGCTGGGCGAGCATGCCCGGGCCCGGGATGATCGCAGCAGGGCCGTGCAGGCGTATGAGGAAGCCGGGCGCATCGCCCATGATTCGCGCACGGCGCGCTACAACGTCGCTGTCGGCCTGCTGCGGTGCGGCCAGGTGGAGGCGGCGCAGCGCCATGCTCTGGCGGCACAACAGCTGGATCCGTGGATGCCCGCGCCTTACTTCCTGCTGGCCCGCCTGAAGGCCATGCAGGGAAGGCATGAAGAGGCACGACATCTGCACACTAGAGCACTGGAGTTGAGGCCGCAGCCTTGACGAACAGGCCTTCTCAGACTAGTTTGCCTGCACACCAGTGTTCCGGGGTTCAGTCGAAACTCCATACCGGAGCACGCTGCCTGACGGAGTCACGGCATGGAGAAATGGGGCCGCCTCCTGAGAGAGAGCAACATACTCGTCAACATGCAGGCCCGGCGGAGCTTTGACGCGATCCGCGAACTCGCCGCGTTGTTCCAGGATGATGCGGCCGTCCCGGATCTCAAGAAATTCGTCGCTGGTCTGATCCGCCGGGAAAAGCAGTCGTCTACCGGGGTTGGCAACGGTGTAGCCGTGCCGCATCTGAATCAGGCGGATATCCGGCGGCAGCTGCTGGCCGTGGGCATCTCACGCCAGGGCATCGAGTTCAACGCCGTGGACGGCCAGCCCGTGCACATCGTGACCCTGCTGGCTACACCGGGCAAACACCAGGCTCAACACATGGAGCTGCTGGCGGACGTAGCCCGGTTGCTCAAGAACGAGGGGGTGCGCCAGGCCTTGCTGGAGGCCGAAGACGCCGCCCGGGTCCTGCAGGTCTTCAAGGACCACAGCCACCTGTCCTGAGGCAACCGTTCCGCGGCTCGTCGCGGTCGACCGGCCCGCCGCTGTCAGCCGGTCAGCGGCTCGCCGAACAGCGTGTGGGCGGTGGCGTCCGTCAGGGCGATCCGGATAAGGCTGTTGACCGGTGCGGGTTGGCCGAACACCACCACCTTGCCGCCCTCGGTTCGGCCATAATACCGTGGCTCGGTTGCATCACTGCGCTTGGACCGGCCCTCCACCAGTACCTCCACGGTTTGCCCGATCAGCTTCCGGTTGATCGCCAGCGACATGCGCTCCTGCTGTTCGATCATCCGCTCCAACCGAGCAGTTTTGACCGGCTCAGGGACGTCGTCCGGGAGACGGCGATAGGCCAGGGTGCCTTCCCGCGCCGAGTACTTGAACATGAACGCGGCGTCGAAGCGGATCTCCTCCATCAGAGCCAGCGTCTGCTGGAAATCCGCCTCTGTCTCGCCGCAGAAACCCGTGATCAGGTCCGTAGTAAGGGTCAGGTCCGGCAGGGCTTGGCGCAGCTGCTGCACCAGGTGCCGATACTGGTCCACCGTGTAGCCGCGGCGCATGCGCTGCAATTGGGTGTCCGAACCGCTCTGCACGGGCAGGTGCAAAGCCCGGCATATCTTCGGCGTCGATGCCATCACGGCGATCGTCTCAGCATCGAAACCGGCAGGATACGGCGAAACGAAGCGGATCCGCAGGATACCGTCGACCGCGGCTACCTGGCGCAGCAAAGCGGCAAACCCGGTGTCACCGTGACGATAGGCGTTGACCGTCTGGCCCAGCAGCGTGACTTCCCGGAAACCGGCCGCGACCAGATCCTCCACCTGACGCAGGATGTCCCCGGGGGGCAGACTGCGCTCGCGGCCGCGCACGAACGGTACCACACAAAAAGTGCAGAACCGGTCGCACCCCCGAATGATGGGGATCCAGGCGTTGGTGCGACCTTCCCGTACAGGTGCCAGATCCGTATAGCATTCGGTGCGATCCAGGCGCACATCCAGGTTGAACTCGTCCTGGGAACCGGCCAGCAGCCGGGGGAGTTGCCGGTAGGCATCCGGACCGGCGACCAGACTGACGCCGGGAGCCTGCTGTTGCAGTGTCCGTCCCTGGTGCTGGGCCATACAGCCGAGGATCCCCAGACGCAGGTGCGGCCGGTGTCGCCGTAGTCCGCCCAGTTGCGCCACGCGCCCCAGCACCCTGTTTTCGGCATGCTGGCGTACGGCGCAGGTATTCACCAGGATCACATCGGCCTCTTCCGGCGTGTTCACCAGCCGGTAACCGGAAGCCGTCAGAATACCCGCAACCAGCTCGCTGTCAGCCACGTTCATCTGACAGCCGTACGTCTCGATATATACGTTGCCAGCCACTGCGGCCATCGTCTCCTGGCACGGCTGGATGGTCGCAGGGTCAGGGCGTTCGGATGATTCCATGGGCACCTTTCATGGGGCATGTCACTGAGCGGCACGCGGCAGGCTATTCCACCAGGATCCCGCGGGTGGAAGCGCCATTCGCCGCGGTGATTCGCACCGGCACGATCCGGTTGGCCATACCAGGGGCCGACACCAGAACCTTGATGTAGTTGTCCGAGAGCCCGGTCTGCAGTCCGGTACCGGCGTCGGCACGATCCTCCAGCAGAACGTCCAGCGTGGCTCCCAGGTGATGCTGGTGGAAAGCGTGGCGCCTGGCCTGGCCCCATTCGATCAGGGCTCGACTCCGGGCTTTTTTCGCCGCTTGGGACGGGTGGTCCGGCATACGGGCGGCCGGGGTGCCCGGTCGCCGGGAATAGGCGAATACGTGCAAGTAGGTCAGGGGCAACTCCGCCAGCAGGTCGAACGTGCGCTGAAACCGGGCTTCGGTCTCGCCCGGGAAACCCACCATGACATCCGCGCCGATGGCGCAGTCCGGAACGGCCGCGGCGAGCTGTTGTATCCGTTCGGCGTAGAAGGTTCGGGTGTAGTGCCGTCCCATGCGTTTCAGGATCATCTCGTCACCGCTCTGCAGCGGGACATGGAAGTGGCGGCAGAGGCGCGACGAACGGGCTGCGTAGTCGATCAGAAGGTCGGACAGAAAGGCCGGTTCCAGAGAACTCAACCGGATCCGTTCCAGGCCTTCTATGGTCTCCAGCCGGCACAACAGCTCGATCAGCGCTTGGGGCTGTTGCCGGTCGTGGCCGTAACTGCCGATATTGACTCCGGTGAGGGCCAGCTCGTGATACCCGGCATCCACCATCCGGCGCGCCTGGTCGACGATCTCGGCGGCGTTGCGACTGACCCCGGGTCCGCGCACCGCCGGAACGGCGCAATAGGTGCACCGGGCGTCGCACCCATCCTGAATCTGCAGCGAACCCCGGGTCCGGCCCCCGATCAACGCTCCGGAAAGTTCCAGGAAACGGGAGGTCCGCGGCGGCGGCAGCGTTGGTGGTGGAGGCCCGAGACGACCGGCCCGGTAAGCCTGCAGGATCTCCGGCAGACGCGCCTTGTCCGCATTACCCACCACCAGATCCGCGCCGGCCGCAGTCACGGCGGCCGCGTCGTGCTGAGCATAACAACCGGTAACGACGACGGTGGCCCCGGGGTTCCGCCGGCGCGCGCGCCGTATGGCCTTGCGGGAATCCGCGTCACCCGCGCTGGTTACCGTGCACGTGTTGACCACGCAGACATCGGCTTCGGCATGGGGCTCCACCAGCCGGTGCCCTTGTTGCTGCAGCGTCCAGGCCAGGGCTTCCGTCTCATACGCGTTCAGCTTGCAGCCGATGCTGGTGAGCGTGATCCGCAGAGCGTGGTCTTCGGTGTCTTCTGTTGCAGGTCTCATGATGCTCCGTGAGTTTTGTAGAGGCAGCCGACGCCGCGGCCTGCGTGGATACGGTGGCGGACACCGCCGCCGCTGCTGCGGACACCGCCGCCGCCGACGTTATCCGGCCGGTTCCAACCGGGCGTAGGCCGCCACGACTTTCTTGACCTGAGAACCGAACTGAATGGTGAGCTTGGTGCGCTCATCGTGACCTTCCCGAAGCAGGATCTTGCCGCGGCCCCAACGGGGATGCGTAACCCAGCATCCGGGTGACATGAAGTCTCCGGTATCGGTGCCCGGCGACACCGGTTCGACCGCAGGGGGATCGTCCCATTCATAATGTACCCCAGACCGGGCGGGATGTGCCCCAGAGCGGGCGGGCGCCGGCCGGCGTGGCGGCGTTGAGGCGCGGTTCGGGCCGTCTGCGGCCCCGTCAAGCCGGTGCCGTGCCGCCGGTGTCCGGCGCCGTGGTTGCGGGTCGGATTCCTGCTGCATGGTGACCAGCTCTTCAGGCAGTTCGCTCAGGAAACGCGAAGGCTCCGGATAGATGAGCGAGCCATACGCATACCGCTGACCGGCGTAAGTCAGATACAGCCGTTCGCAGGCCCGGGTGATACCCACATAACAGAGCCGGCGTTCCTCTTCCATGGCAAGGGGATTGACGCGGCTTTCCTCGACACAACGGGAGGTGGGGAACAGGTTCTCCTCCATCCCGGCGATGAATACCACGGGAAACTCCAGGCCTTTGGCGCTGTGCAGGGTCATCAGCGTGACCGCCTGATTGTTCTCCGGAGTCTCGTCGATCGGAGCCATCAGGGCCACTTCCTCCAGAAAACCGTTCAGGTCCGGATCCGTGCGGGTCTGGGAAAACTCCGTCATAAAGCTGATCAACTGCTCGATATTCTGCGCCCGAACCTCGGCTTCCGGTGTATTCTCGTCCTGCAGCATGGCCTGGTACCCGCTGCGCTCGTACACGGCCTGCCCCAACTCGGCCAGATCCATCTGCTGGCGCTCAGCCGCCAGCCCGTGCAGCAGGTCCCGGAACGAGACCAGGCTTTTTCGGGCGGGCCCGCGGAGCTCGGGTAAGCCTTCAAGCCGGGCCAGCGCCGCGAACAGCGACAATTCGGACTGGGCCGCGTAGCGCCGCAGCCGTTGAATGGACGAATCTCCCACGCCGCGGCGGGGCACGTTGACGATCCGCTGGAAGGTCACATCATCCGCAGGATTGGCCAGCAACCGCAGGTAGGCCAGCATATCCTTGACTTCCTTGCGCTCGTAGAAACGGATGCCACCGACGATCTGATACGGTAGACCGGAACGCTGCAGCTCCTCCTCCAGCGTACGCGACTGGGCGTTGGTGCGATAGAGAACGGCCGTATCGCCGGGCTCGTACTCGCCTCGCTCGACAAGCTGGCGTACCGTTGACACCACATACCGGGCTTCGGCCCGGTCCGTCTCGCATTGGACCAAAGAAATCAGCTCGCCTGGTCCCGAGGTGGTCCACAGAGCCTTTCCTTTGCGATCCTGGTTATTGCCGATCACCGCGTTGGCCGCCTGCAGAATGTGGCCCGTGGACCGGTAGTTCTGCTCCAGACGCACCACTTTCGCCTCCGGGTAATCCTGTTCGAAATCCAGGATGTTGCGCAGGTCGGCGCCCCGGAACTGGTAGATACTCTGGTCGTCGTCGCCCACCGCGCAGAAATTGCGGTGGGCTGCGGCCAACTGCCGGCACAGCAGGTATTGCGGGCGGTTGGTGTCCTGGTATTCGTCGACCAGGATATAATGGAACCGCTCCTGGTACCGGGCCAGGACCTCGGGGTGCTGGTCGAACTGGCGCACCATCTCGGTCAGCAGATCGTCGAAATCGAAGGCGTTGTTGCCGCGCAGTTCCTGCTGATAAGTCTGGTACAGGGTGGCAAGGCGCTGTTGCGCCGGACCCTTGGCCGCAGCCGCCATGTCTCCGGGATCGAGCATGGCGTTCTTGGCGCGGCTGATCCTGGCGATCACCGCGGCGGGTGCCAGCGCCTGAGGGTCGACCTGATGCTGCTGCAGCACGCGCCGGACGAGTGCCCGCCGGTCGTCCTCGTCGTAGATGGTGAATCCGGGATCCAGACCGAACGCCTCTGCCTCCATGCGCAGCAGGCGGGCGCACATGCTGTGAAAAGTGCCGATCCACCGGGTCTGCGTGCCCACGAGCTGCTCGACGCGTTCCCGCATCTCACCGGCCGCCTTGTTGGTGAAGGTGACGGCCAGAATGGCCCAGGAGGGCACGTTCTGTTCGTCGATGAGGTGCGCTATACGGTAGGTGAGCACCCGCGTTTTACCTGAGCCCGCGCCAGCCAGCACGAGCAACGGTCCCGCTACGGTCTGGGCTGCTTCCCGTTGGGCGGAGTTCAGATGGTCGAGAATGGACATACGCTGCTCCCGGCTGGACGTGGGCGATGCATGGGCATGATGGCGGAATGACTGCTGGACGCTGGCGGCGGCGGAACGAGCCCACCCATTCGACGCCAACGCGTTTTGAGGGGCTGAACCCGTTCCCGGTCTGACCGCCGGGCTAACCACCAGCGCGCACAGCGTGTCTGGCTCGCTGGTGCTCCTGGTGCGTTCGACTGAAGATGTGCGTACCGTCGCCACGAGCGACGAAATAGAGGTAATCGGTGTTCGCCGGATAGAGCACCGCCATCAGCGCCGCCTTGCCAGGATTGCCGATGGGCCCCGGCGGCAGTCCATGATGCCGGTAGGTGTTGTACGGGGAGTCTACCTGCAGATCCACGTTGGTAAGGTGCGTCCTGCGTTCACCCAGGGCATATTCCACGGTGGCGCAGGATTGCAGCCGCCAGTTCAGCTTCAGGCGCCGCAGGAATACCGAGGCGATGATTCCCCTTTCCTCTGGAACGGCGGCTTCGCCTTCCACGATGGAGGCCAGAATGACGGCCTCGATGAGGTCAAGCCCGGTGTGTTCCAGCCGGGCATGCAGAGCGTCGTCGAATACCTGGTGGAACTGGGCGACCATGCGCCGGATGATGGACTCCTCCGTCGGATGCTCATCCAGGAAGTAGGTCTCCGGAAAGAGAAACCCCTCCAGGTCCGGCCGGTCCAGCCCCAGTTGGTGGATGAACTCAGGATCCGCAGTGAGCTGGACGAAACGCGAGGAGTCGGCCAGCCCCTGGCGTTGCAGCAGTCCGGCGACGGCATGGCGGTTGAGACCTTCCGGAATGGTAACCCGCCGAGTCCGCACCGGGGCGCGGAGGAGGGTGTGGATGATCTGGTTGGTCGAGTAGGTGCCGTCCAGTTCGTACGTACCGGCCTTGAGCTGGTGTGCCAGGTCCTGTAGTCGCACCAGCACGGTGAACAGTCTGGCGCTTCGAATGACGTCCTCCGACTGCAGCAGTCGGCCGATGGCATGCGCCGTCATGCCGGTACGGATCTCCACCGTGCGGCTGGGTGTCAGTCCTGTGGGACGGTTCAGCTGCAGGGCCAGTACGACAGCGGTCAGTACTGCGAGCAGGCACAATATCAGCACCGGGCGTGCATGACGCCGGCGCTTGTCAGTGGGTGGCACCATGTGGAATCAGGCGTTGAGGATTGGCAACAGAAACGCTAAGGAATATCCGCTTCCCAGGCGTTCGGTCAAGGGCCGGGTTCGTGGTTCGACTACGTTGTGCTGATTGATCGCGTATGCGGAAAGTCCCGGAGCGGGTTCACCTGGCCGCGATCGCGGCGATTTCGATCTTCACGTCGCGCGGCAGGCGCGCTACCTCCACCGTGGCACGAGCCGGAGGGTTTTCTGCGAAGAACGTGCCGTACACGGCGTTCATGCGGGGAAACTCGTCCAGATCCTGCATGAAAACCTGCGTCGACACGACATCAGCCAGCGTCATGCCGCCGGCTTCCAGCACGGCACGCAGGTTTTCGATCACCAGCGCCGTCTGTTCCTCGATGGTTCCGGTGGCCATCAACTGGTCGGTCTGTGGATCGATGGGTAGCTGGCCGGCTAGAAACAGCAGGTTACCGCAACGGACGGCCTGGGAATAAGGCCCGATGGCAGCGGGGGCGTGGGGGGTGGAGATGATCTCCCGGCAAGAGTTGCGTTGGGCGCAACCCGCCACGGCAACCATGACGCACAGCGCCAGCCAGCGCAACAAAAGGAGGATGTACATGATGTTCTCCTGTGACTGTGACTGCGGCATTGTCATGGGTCTGTCTGGACCGCTGGCTGACAGCATGCCACCAGTCTGTCCGTGGGTTCTCACGCACGCCCATCGTCATGGAGGGCGAAGGGTGCGGATCCAGCCGTGCCGGAATCAGTCGAGCAGGTTCACGCCGGCCGGCAGCCGGACCACCTTGGTACCGGCTATCCTGTCATGCCAGGTCTGTCGGTTCTCGTCCCAGGCCATCCAGAAGAAACCCAGTCCCAGCGGCGCTATGGAAAGAATCACAGCCAGTGCACGAACCACAGCGACGGACAGACTCAACGGCGACCCGTCGGTCCGCTGCACCTTGAGGTTGAAAATGGTGTTACCAACCGTGGTGCTTTTCCAGGCCCACATGATTGCCAGGTACACCAGCAGCAGGCTCAACACCAGCGATCCGGCACCCTGCCTCACCGGAGCGAGACGGAACAACTCCAGAATGGGTCTCAGGACGATTCGATGGATCAACAGGAGGAGGATGAAATCGACCATAATCGCTCCTGAGCGTTCCCATAAAGTAGCTGTACGGGAAGGAATTGCGGATTGTTCCTGTGGTTTCATATGAGGTGAGGCCGGTGGGCTTTCGGCCGGGCTTACGGCTTCGGTTCCGCTTGGCGGTTGCGGCCCGCCGGTTGGAGGTTGCGAGCTGCCGGTTGGTGCTTGCGGGCCGTCGATTGGCGGCTGCGCGCTGCCGCTTGACGGTTGCGGCCCGCCGGTTGGAGGTTCGGCGGGAGACGGCGGCTCCGGGGGGCGAGAAGCGGTCCGGTTTTCAGGACCTGTGGCGGTCAAATACAAGGCGTAGGTTCCGGCGCCCATGCCCACCAGCGCCGCCAGGAGCAGGACCACGATACCGGCCATGGGAACCATGGAACACAGGACCAGTATGATGGCGACCAGGACGCCCGAAGCCATGACGGGCATACGGTGGAACCCGGCAAGGCCTCGAAACAACTGATCACCCACGTGGGAAAGAACGGCGAACAGGCCGATCATACCCACTCCGAAAGCGATCAGGTGGAGGGCGGGGATGAAAGGAAGGCCTATGACGGACATCATCAGCATGAACGTAAACGTGGGAACTATCGTATACGCCAGAACGCCGGCAACAAGGACGTTGCCGGGACGCGTTGCCGTCAGGTGGATGGCCTGCCGGTACAGGTCGCTGAACAGGGCTGACAGCACCATGCCGAAGAGAAGGGAAACGATCAGGATCACGACGGTGAACGGCATTTCCGGAGCGACGAGCCGCCCCCTGAACAGGCAGCATTCGAGCCACTGCCGCACGCCGCTGATGAACCCCTGCAGAAATCCGCCGATTTCGATCCGTTCACCGGATATGCGCGCCTGAGGGCTGATCTGGGTTGGCGCGCCGATACCGACTACTCCCGCACCGACCGTTGCCTGGGGATGCACGATCATCCGTCCACCGACTGCCACGGCATGGCCCTCGACGGTGCCCGTAATCGTGAGCGTTCCACCGATGACCACGGCGTTGCGTTCGACCACTCCGTCTATGTCGGCGTTGCCCAGGATGACGACCACTTCCTTGCCACGGTCACCGGTGCCCACCCGAACATCGCCCCCGATGCGGACCAGATGGCCCAGCTGCCGGTCCCCGGCAGTAGCTTCAGGAGACGCGGGCTCCACGTCGGCAGATCCCCGTGTCCCGCTCCAGGCGAACACCGGAGC
>SLHA01000042.1 GCA_007136405.1 Candidatus Latescibacterota bacterium | reverse complement strand
GGCGACCGCGATGATCCAGGCCGCGACCAGGCGGCGGGAGAGAAGGCGATGAGGCAGTGGGCGGAGAGACTTGCGGGTATCGTCTGGACCCGCAATCTGCTGGTGCTGGCGGCGGTGGTATTCCTGGTCCGTTGCGGCGAGGGCCTGCTGGGTGGCGTCCGCACGAACTTCTTCGTCGATACGCTGGGATTGGACGCACGCCAGATCCTGTGGCTGGAAGGTATCCGGGAGCTGCCGGGGTTGTCGCTCATCTTCATCGCCGCGTTGATGATGCATCTGCCCCTGGCCCGGCGCGCCTCCCTGGCAACGCTGGTGATGGGTATCGGGGTGGCCACCCATGCCTTGGTGGGTTCCTATCCCACGCTGTTGCTCGCGGCGGTGGTCGACAGCCTGGGCAACCATATCTGGATGCCGCTCCAGCCGGCTCTGGGTATGGGACTGAGCACGCGCGAAACCTCCGGTCGCACCCTGGGTGCCCTGGCCTCGGTAGGCGCGCTGGCAGCTCTGGTCGGCATGGGGGGCACGGTAATAGTGTCGCGGTTGTTCCAGGATCTGTCGCTGCGGGCGTACTACGTCGCCGGCGGGGGTATGATCCTGGCGGCCGCGGTGTTGTTGCTGAAACTGCCGGCAGAGGTCGGCGCCACGGCGGCGCGGCAGCCGCGACTGCTGATCAAACGCCGCTACTGGCTCTACTATGTGCTCACCTTTCTGCAAGGATCGCACAAGCAGGTGCTGGCCACCTTCGGTATGTTCGTGCTGGTGCACCGGCACGGATACCAGGTCTGGCAGCTCAGCCTGATCCTGTTCGCCAGCAGTATCGTCAACCTGGTCGGCGCGCCGCAATGGGGGCGCTTGATCGACTGGGCCGGAGAACGGCTGAGTCTGTCCCTCAGCTATGCCGGCCTGGCGTTGTGTTGCCTGGTGTTCGCTTTGCCGGTCAGTCCGGTGCTGCTGGCCGGCGTGCTGGTGTTCATCCGGTTGTTCTCGGTAGCGGGAATGGGTCTCAACACCTATGTGAATCGCATCGCGCCGGCTGAAGAGCTGACACCAACGCTTTCGGCAGGTATCAGCGTCAACCATGTTACATCCGTGTTCATGCCCTTTCTCAACGGCGCCCTGCTGCCGCTGATCGGCTTCACCGGCGTGTTCGCGATCACCGGCGGGTTGCTGGTCGCCTCCATTCCGTTTGCCCTGGCGTTGCGCACGGCATCGCCGCCGCAGGAGGCGACCCTGGCCGCGGAGTAGCTCCGGTGCATTCGACCGCAGCCTCTGCGTCCGCCTGTCTGGTCTGGACGCAGGAGGCCCTGTCCCGGGCTGTTGCTCATCAGCCCGCGCTCACCACCTCCATGGCGATGCGCGCCCACTCCCATAGACGCTGCGGCTCGTAGCGCACGGTGCTGATGTCCTTGAGGATGAGTTCCAGCGGACAGCCGTAGCGTGCGCAGACGTCGCGGCTGATTTCCAGATCCTGACGGACTCGCACCGCGTCGAAGCGATCCTCGGCGAGAAAGGCGGGACTGGGTTTGCGCGAAAAAACATAGTCACCGCCGATTTCGGCGGCGCCGCGCTTCTGGTCGGTCCAGGGACTCATGGAGACCTTGCGGACGCCGGGAATGAGGCGGACCTCGTCCATCTTGCCGTCCAGCGGGTCGCAGCAGCCGTAATAGACCAGGCCGAAGCGGGCGCAGATGCGGCTGGCGTAATCCACCTCGAACTCCTTGAACATGGCCGGCGACACGGTGGAGAACATCTGGGCCAGGCCGAAGGTCCACAGGTCCCGGGTGCGGGGTTTGGCCGGATCGTAACCGGCCGCAGGTAGTTCATCCGTGTACGCGCCGGTGCAGTGGATCAGGCTCTGCGGGCCGCACAACAGGCCCCGCTCCTCCAGCTGGTCCAGCATGGCCAGATATCCCGCGGTGATGCGGCCGACCACGCCGTGCATGAGCTCCGGTTGATCGACCAGGGTGTACAGGGCATTCTCCACCCCCATCCAGGTGGCTATCGGATCCCACAGCGACAGATACGGATCCACCCCTTCGGAACGCACCTCCAGCAGACCGTCGAACAGCTCATGGGCGACAGCCAGGCGGCGTTCGGTCTCGGCCGCGTCATGGCTTACGCGCGGCGTCCGGATTTTCTCCAGGTCGTCGGCGCAACTGAACTGGTTCTCGTATTTGTGCCCGACTACCGCATTGGTGGGATCGGTGACCGCCTGGGTCTCCTGGATGGTGATGCCGAAACCGGTGTTGTGGACCGCCTTGGGCACCCGCACGAACGGTTCCACGACCATGTCCACGGGGAAGTGTCGCCACTGGTACAGGATCCGGCGCAACTCGTCCTCGTAACCGCGGCACTCCGGATCCGTGCAGCGCAGGGTGAGTTCATCGTCGACGTTCATCTCGTTCCAGCAGACCTGGTCGGCCATGACCATGGGGCGCTCGGGCTGCAGTCCGTTGAGCCGGCGCCACAGCGCCCGTTTTTCCTCCTGCACGGGCATAGCCGCGATCTCGGCCACCTGCGCGGCCAGCTCACGGATGAGGGTTCGATCCTGGGTGGACGCCATATCCATCCTATCTCCGTTCAGTCACAGGGTGTGGATGCCGTCGATGGTGCGGCCACGGTTCTGGACGCGCCACCGCCTACCCGAGCCGCTGCCTACCCGAGCCACTGCCTACCCGAGCCATCGCACTTACGGGACACTGCGCCTCAGTCGTACTGCGGGTGCGCGTACGTGGGCCGATGCGCAAAGCGCCTGAGTCCCAGCCGCAACCGCGCCTGGGCCGCCGGTGCCAGGCGTACGCGTACATAGCGGTCATCGACGTCCGCCGGCGCCGATTCATCGTCGTCGGCGCGCACATCGGTAAAGCGATGCTCGGCACAACCGCCGGCCTGCACCAGCACCTCTTTCCCGGCCACGATGTCCGTGTTCACCAGGTGCAGATGAATGTGGTCCGTTTCCACCGTGTCCACCAGCGCGGCCACGTGCGGCGGCAGACCCGGCCGCCGGGCGACGGGATCGAAATACCGCACGGCCGCGTGCACCATGCCGCCATGATACACCGCGGTCGGGGTTCCCATGGCCATCTGCATCAGACCCTCGGGAATGACCGGGTTGATGTTCTGCCAGTGGTGCACATCCTGCCATTCGGGGCCGTCGTTCCAGGTGCGCCAGTCGAGGCTCTCGGAATCGATGCGGTCCAGGCGCCGGCTCATCTCGGTGTGGGTGGCATTTAGGATCCGTTGGGGGAAATCCGGGTTGCGGCCCACGATGTATTCGAACCACTCGTGGGCGGCGAAGTTTCCGCCTTTGCCGCAGCGCGGCAGCGGCTTGTCGGACAGCAACGGCCGGTCGCCGTACTGCGCCTGAATGCGGTCCAGATCCTGTTGTTGACGGCCGACGGCATAGGCGTGCATGAGCAGGCGCAGCGTCGGGCTGGAGGTGTGGGGGATGTACTCGAACCACCCCTTTTCGCCGTGCTTGTTGGGTATCATGATCTGCCCGTTTTCCTCGCGGCGCATCTCCCACAAACGATCCGCCTGCGACCGGAACAGGTCCAGCCAGGACGGATCTCCGGTCAGCAGCGTGGCATTGCAGCCGGCATTGCACAGCGCTTCCAGCATGACGCGGCCGCCGTGCGGCCAGCGCCAGCCGTAGTAACCGCCCCACCACTTGCCCCCCATGCGTTCGCCGATCTTGCCGGTGGGGCCGACGTTGTCCGGAATGAGCCCGTCGTTGGCCGCGGTGCGTTCCACCCAGGCCTGCAGGTAGTCCAGCACCCATTGTTTGTACTTGCCCTCCCCGGTGTACAGGTAGGCGTTGGTCACCAGGCTGGTGGCGTTGAGATTGAGCGGCACATCGCCGGGCACCATGCGTGCATTCATGGTCTGCAGGATGCGTTCGTACACGGCGTCGTCGGACCAGTCGAGTTTGACGAAGGGATCATCACTTTCGTGGCCGGGGATGTCCTCGTACGGCGCCAGGTAGGGCGACAGGTTGTCGCGGTGGGTGACCCAGTCGTCCCATTGCATCTCCAGGCAGGGGCCGGCGGCGCCGTTGATGGGCGAACGGATGATCCTGTGCTCCGGATCCCAGTTGGGGGCCTCCGGATCTTCGCCGATGTACATGGCGGCGAAACGCAGGGCCCGTTGCCGGTCGACGTAGTAGTCCGGATCGGCCAGGCCGAAGTAGTGCAGGAAGGTGTACGATTCGCCGTGATGCATCCAGTCGTAGTACCGGTCGAATTCCCGCACCACGGTGCCGAACTGGGTGAACTGCCAGGTTACCGCGTTCCACAGGCGACGCGACATGGCGTGGATCTGCTCGCTGCCGCCGAGCATGTAGAACAACGGGAAGCCCAGATAGCTTTCATACCCGTCATCGGAACCATCCATTCCCGGCCATTCGTCGCGCCAGATAAAGGTGCCGTCGGGACGGGTGTACTTTTCCACGAATCGCGGTGCGGCGCGATCCATCTGATCGAACAGGTGGCGCTGGCGTACGGCCCACTCCGGAGGGGTGCTGCGACCTGCGGTGTCGAGGGTGAGCATGGCTAGGGTTCTCCTTGGCTTTGGTGACTCGGTCGGGGGCTGACGTGTGGTCGCGCAAGGGCTAAACTACGGCATCCGGTGCCGCGGCGTCGAGTCGGCACCGTCGCCAACCCGCCAAGACCAGTTGCGTCGACCATGCCTGGGCTTGCCTGGTAGCCACGCTGGGCATGACGGACGCGCTGCGAGGAACGAGATGACCCGTGCACAGGACACTATAGACCGTATTCACGCAGCTTGTACAGCAGATTGCGACGGCTGATATTGAGCAGGCGGGCAGCCCGGGTACGGTTACCGCCGGTCTGCTCCAGGGCCTGGATGATGGCCTGGCGCTGGATGGTCTGCAGATCCCCGACCAGCATGGCGCCGTCGGGTTCCGGTGGGGAACTCTGGCGCACTTGGGGCGGCAGATCTTCAGGCAGGATCGTCGATCCGTTCGTCATGATGGCGGCCCGCTCCAGGGCATTGCGCAGTTCGCGCAGGTTGCCGGGCCAGGTGTGGCGCACCAGGGCCCGTTCGGCGGCCGGCGAGAGGCGAAGCCGTCTGGCGGCCAACAGACGTTCCGCCAGCGGCAGGATGTCGTCCCGGCGTTCGCGCAGCGGTGGAATGGCAATGGACACGACGTTGACCCTGTAGTAGAGGTCCTGACGGAACAATCCTTCCTCCACGGCCTGCTCCAGGGACCGGTTGGTGGCGGCGATCACCCGCACATCGGCTTTGAGGTCGCGGGTTCCCCCTACCCGTCTGAACAGCCCGTTCTCCAGGACGTGAAGCAGCTTGGGTTGCAGCTCCAGCGGCAATTCGCCCAATTCGTCCAGAAAGATGGTGCCACCGCCAGCTTCTTCGAAGCGGCCCTGGCGCTGGGCCGTGGCGCCCGTGAAAGCACCCTTTTCATGGCCGAACAACTCGCTTTCGATCAGCGACTCCGGCAGTCCGCCACAGTTGACGCGCACGAGCGGACCGGATGCACGGGCGCTGTGCGCGTGGACGAAGGTGGCGACCACATCCTTGCCGACGCCGCTTTCACCGAGCAGCAGCACGGTGGCTTCAGTGCCGGCGACGCGTGCTGCCTGGTGAAAGACCTGGCGCATGGCAGGCGTCTCGGCGACGATGTCTCCGGGAAGCTCCAGCGTCTCGCCGGTGTCGGCATGGTGCGTACCGGTGTCCAGGGTGTCGTCGATCACGGCCAGCAGCTCGTCCAGGTCGATGGGTTTCTCCAGGTAGTCCCGGGCTCCGGCACGGATGGCGGTGACGGCGTCGCGTACGTCGATGTAGGCGGTGAGCAGGATGATGGGTAGGGTGGGGTATTCCCGCAGGATGGGGGCCAGTACCTCCAGACCGGAGGTGTCGGGCAAGCGAACGTCCAGAAGCATGAGATGGCACCTGGAGGCCAGCTCTATGGCTTCGGCGCCGGTGGCGCCATCGAGGACGTGGTAGCCGGCAGCCGTCAGGATGCCGTTCAGCAGGTGCCTCTGGGCCGGATCGTCGTCGATGACCGCTATGCTGGTTGATGGCATGCGCGCCCTATCCCAGGTTCAGTCCAAGCAGTGATACACGGGTGCCCTGGTCCGGATGAGACAAGATCCGCAGTTGCCATCCATGCGCTGCGCACAGGCGGTCGACGATGGCCAGTCCCAGACCGCTGCCGTGCTCGCTGCGGCTGAAGTAGGGCTCGGTGACGCGGGGCAGATCCTCCGCCGCGATGCCGATGCCATCGTCCACGACATGGATGGCCAGCCGATCGCTGGCTTGCCGTTCCACCGTGAACTGCACCTGGCCACCACCCTCCACGGCGCGCAACGCATTGAGCCCCAGGTTGAACAAGGCTCGGCGCAGCATGTCGGCGTCCGCCAGCACCAACCTGTCCGTGTCGTCACCGATACATTCGATCGTAGTGCCAGGCGGAGCCTCGGTACGCAGCAGTTGGGTTACCTCATGGAGCATTGGAGACAGAGCAACGCTTTCGATACGGGGTTCAACCGGCCGGGCCAGTTGCAGGAAAGAGTTGATCCGACCGACAGTGCGGTCAACCTCGTCGATCGCCGCGGCGATGGTTCGGCGGGTGGCGTCTTCCACACCCTCGGCGGCGGCCGTCGACTGCAGCAGACCGCGAACCACGCTCAGGGGATTGCGGGTCTCGTGCGCCAGACCGGCGCCTAACTGGGCCAGGCGCTCCATCTGTGCCACCTGCGCATGGGCCTGCGAAAGATGGGCCTGCAAGGTCTGGCGCCGTTCCCAGAGGGTGAACGCCAGAACGGCCAGCAGGCCCACCAGTGTAAGGGTGGTCAATGCGGCGCCCAACCGCAGACGACCAGCGGCCAGTCGCGCCGTGAGGTCGCTGACATCCATGGCTACGGCGATCTTGTAAGGTCCGGAGGGGAGATTCACCCATTGGCCGGGATCCCGGCGGCTCCGTCCCGGACCCATTCCGGGGGTATCCTCCAGAGAGTCCAGACGCCGGTGAAACAGCGCGCAATTCTGGTAGGTGGTCCAGCCGGTATGGAGATCGACCGCGGCCCAACGGCTGGGATCGGCCAGCAACCCGGCCTCGCCGGCGGTCATGAACTGCTCTCCATGCAGAGTGGTCAGGACGATCGCCCGGGCGGCAGACGTCTGCACCAATTGTTCCAGGTACTCCTGCATACGGTATTCGATGTACTGAGCACTCTGCCGTACGTGTACGCGGATTCCGGCTTCCACGGCGCCGATCACAGCGGCGGTCTCCCGCACGGTGACCGCCCGTTCCAGGTGGACGGTTCGCCGGTGCTGCGCGTACAGCGTGCCGGCAAGCGCCAGCACAATCAGGCCGGTCAGCAGCAGGACGATCCACCGGCGGCGGCGCTGCTCGCCGGCGAGGGGCTGCTCCGGATCCGACGGTGGCAGTGTTGAGGCGGGCAGGGAGGAAGCTTTTGGCATGCCGGGGCCATCCTGAGTGAATGGGGCCTGGTTTCCACAGCGTAAACTGCTGACGCGGACACTGGGAGGCAAGAGGCCGTTGCCGCCCCAACGGGCCGGCAACGGTTGGCGTGAGGCGCGGGGACGACACCACAGCCGTCCCCGCTATGGTCCTCGCGGGCTACCGGGTGTCAGCGACCGCCACCACTGCGGGCGCCTTGCTGCTGACCACGACCGCCGCCCCGGGCACTGCCGTCGCGCGCTCCCTGACCTCTGCCGTTGCCGTCACGGGCGCCCTGGTTCTGGCTGCGGCCCGGGCCATGGCCCTGGCCATTGCGCGGACCGTTGCCGTTCCCGTCACGCAGGCCCTGACCTCCGCCGGAGCCGTCACGCGGACCCGAACCGGGGGTGGTGCAGCCTGAGGACAGCGGCACCAGCTCCGGGGTGGTGATGCCAGCGGCCGGCGGATCCTCCACCGCATTGGCGTGCGCCGGGGCAGCACTCCACAGGCCGATGGCCAACATCAGGGCAGTGCCGAGGATGAGTTTTGTGGCGTTCATAGTGCTTGCCTCCATGCATGCTGCCGG
>SLHA01000051.1 GCA_007136405.1 Candidatus Latescibacterota bacterium | reverse complement strand
GGGGCTCCGGCGCGGGCTGCCAGGGGTACAGCTCTGCTTCCGCGTCGCCCCCGACGAGGTCGAGGGCCACAGCGTCGAGCCGCTCGCGCCCAATTCCGGAGAACCAGACCCATGATCGAGAACCTCACGGACGCCCATCTGCTTGGCACGCCTATTCAGGACGCCAATGTGATCTCCTACCGGGTCTGTCCCGGGTACGGCGTGCATCGACATGACCTGTTGTGCTGGACCTCCACGGCCGAATCGGGTGCTCACTTCGCCGCACTCGACCTGCAGACCGACGGGCTGGACATCAAGCCCATCGGGCACCTGGAGGCGTACCCCATCGCCCCGTCAAGCGACGGCGCCATCTATGTGGGCAGCACCACCGGTGAGATCTGGCGGTATCAGGCCGCCGGCAGCCTCTGGGAAGTGCTGGCGCGGCCCTGGGACAACTCCGGCGGGTACGGGGTTCACCACATCCGCGTGCTGTGCGAGGGGAAGGATGGATGGCTCTACTGCGGCGGTTGTTACGGAGAGCGCGCCCGGGTCAACCGGCAAAGCGGCGAGGTGCAGAGGCTACCGGCCATCCCTGAAGACGGCAGTTGGTATGTCAGTGCGGTAGCGCCGCTGCCAAACGGGCGCCTCGCCTTTGGCTGCGGGCACGTCGCGCGCCTGTTCGTCTACGACCCGGCACAAGGCAGGGACGTGGCCCAGTGGGCGCCGGAGAGCTGGCGTGATGATGGATTCTGCCTGAGCCTGGCCGTCGGCAACAGCGTGCTGTATGCCAGGCATTTCCCCAGCGGGCGACGCGGTGCGTTTGCACTGGAGACCGGCGAGTTCCTGGGCGAAGCTCCATGGCCGCCCGATGTCGCCTACCCGAGGTGGTCGTCGTGGAGCCACAGCTCCGGGTACGGCAGCAGCATCGATTTCTATGTCATCCCCGGCACGGACACGATCGCCACCTGCGATGGTCAGGAGGTGTTCCTGTGGAACCCGGGCGAGGGCGGCAGGACCATCCAGCCGCAGGCCTTCATTCCCCCGGCGGCGCTGGCGTTGGAGATGCGCTATGCGGTCACCACGGACCTGAAGGTCCTGAGGTATGACCAGGTCCGGCTGAAGGTGCTCGAGGAGCGGACTTATGAGCAGCCTCGGGTAGAGCGGGGCCTCTTTGGGTTGGGCGTCGGTCCCGATGGCTGTGTGTATGGCGGCGCGTACCAGAGCACGCACCTTTTCCGCTACGATCCCCAGACGAACGAACTGCGGGACCTTGGCGATCACAACCCCGGCTGGAGTGGGGAGACCTACAGCTTCTGCCGGCGCGGTCAGGCGTTGGTCTGCGCCAGCTACACCCATGGGGCGGTGGTGCTCTACGACCCGGCACGCCCCTGGCAGTGCGATAGCGTGCAGCGGATCAATCCGCGGTTCGTCGGCTGCTTCGGCCAGTACACCTACCGCCCCGTGGCGTGTACGGCCGCCAGCGACGGCCGCGTCTGGGGCGTGGGACCGGCGGGTTGGGGCAGTAGCGGCGGCGGTGTGAGCTGGGTCGATCCCGAAAGCGGCCGATCGGGCAGTACCCGCCTGGCGACGGCGCCCTTCGCCATCGCCGAACTGGAACCCGGGCGGCTGATCGTGGGCGACGGCGCCGCGTTGCGGTGGTGGGACGCCCACAGGAACGAGGAGATCGCCAGCGCTCCGTGGCCGGGCGGCAGCGCCAGGGCGGCGGTGCTCCTGGAGGCCCAACCCGTGCCGCGGCTGGCGTGCGCCGACGGCAGGAGCTTGAACCTGCTGCACCTGCGGCAACCAGGAACGATCGAGACCGCAACGACCAGCCCGCTACCGGTGACCGCCGGACGCCTCCTGTGGGAGGGTCAGCGCCTGATCGCCGGCTGCAGCGACGGCATCGCCGAGTTCGACCCGGAGACCGGCCAGTGGACCACACTGTGCGCCATGGGACCGAGCTGTCAATACGCGTTTGCGGCGACCCCGGAGGCGGTCTATTTCACCCGCGGTCCCAACCTGTACCGGGTGGACCGCCACGCACCTTCACTACCTTCGGCCCGGGCAAGCGCGACAACTGGTTTCACTCCCACTACCTTCGCTACCAGGTGAACAGGCCGTTCGACGATCCGGCCAGCTGGCAGGCGTTCGATGCCTCGCAGACGGACGGCCTGCACAGCGTGGGCTACAACGGCGGCGCATTCGATGGCCGCTTTTTCTACGCCGCGCCATGGCAGCAGGGACGCAAGCCGGACCATCCTGAGGAGTTTATCACGCACGGGACCGTGCTGCGCTGCGACACGCTCGGCGATGGCGGCGCCTTCAGCCTGCGCTCCTGCGACTGCGGCCACAACTCCCGTGCAGACCATGCCAGGCGGGTACTACCTCGTGGAGGCGCTGGATGACCATGGCCGGCGTTGCGAGGTCAATCTCGTGCTGCGCGAAGACCGGCCAGCGGCAGCGGCGCGCTACGACTACCTCGCCGAGGCAGTGGCGACCGTGGATCGCATCATGGCCGGGCAGACGCGCCGCCTCGGCGACCGGCCCGACGGCACGCCCTTCATCACCGTCGGGCGGAGCACCGGGATCGGCTATCGCTCGCTCGGGCACAAGACCGGCGCCACCTTTGCCACCTACTGGTTCCCCGAAGAGCCCTTCGAACACGACACTTTCCGCGCCGACCACGAGCTCTGGCCGGTGCTGGACGAGTTGTCCAGGCTCACCGGCGAGCCGGGTTACCGCGCCTTCACCGACGCCATGATCGACGCCCTGGCCGGTCCGGGGTTCGACGCGTCCAGCGGCCTGCTGCACTTCAGCGAGGAATGCGACTTCGACGTCCGCCGGGCCGGGCCGCACAGCAAGCGCATGGCATCGGACCAGCCGCGGTTCAAGCCCATCAACAGTGGGCCAGGCTCCGACATGCACCTCGAGCGCTTCTGGCAGCGCCTGCCGCGGCAGACCCATCGCTGGTTGCGGGCGACGTACTACGGCCTGGTCACCAACCCGGCGACCATGGACTTCAACCGCTTCTGCATGTATGGGTTCGACGACCGCCCGCGTCCGCCCTCAGCCTGATCTGGCTCCCTGGGGCGCCGTCAGGTTGAGCAGCCGCGTCGCGTTACGCCACTCGATCTTTTCCAGCGCGCTTTCGGTCAGTGTCCGGTTCGTCCGCAGGTCGCGGATGGTGGCGACGGTCGTCCACACGGTGTCGACATCGCTGCGCTGGCACGAATCCGTGCCGAACATCAGCTTGTCCTGGAACTCGTCGAGGAACTCCAGGCCGAAGGCCGGGTCGCGCGTCAACGCGTTGTTGCCGCTACCCGCCGAGGTATCCGCCCACAGATTGGGGTACTGCCGCATCAGCCGGGGTACGGCGCCGCCGGGAGCGACGGGCCCGGCGGGGTAGCCCGAGCGGTTGTCTGCCGGAACCTCGGCGGAGATTTCCGCCCAGAACGTCGGACCGTGGCCGATGAAGACGGTCTCCGGGCATAGGCGCAAGGCATTCTCCAGGCGTGGGAGTCCGAAGTCATCCCGGAGCCCGTAACCGTCGGGCCGGTCCTGCATGTCGAAAAGGACCGGCAGGCTGAATCTTGCCGCCTGGCGGTAGAGGTTCAGGCAGCGTGGGTCATCGAAGTCCATCTTGGGCAGCAGTTCGCCGAGGCCTTTGCAGCCCCGCATCACATACTCCTCCAGCAGGTGGCTGAAGTCCATGTCCGAACGGTTGCCGTAGCGCGGGTCGATGAGGCAGAAGGGAATGAGCCGGTCCGGGTAGCGCCCGCACGCGGCCAGCACGTCCTCGGTGTCGCTCTCGAGGTACGCCCCCTCGGGATGCTCGCTCAAGGCCAGGACGCAGGTGAGGTCGATGCTCCAGGCGTCCATCTTGGCGATCAGGTTGGTGACATCGACGAACTCCCGCCGGTCCGGCAGAACGCGGCCGATATGGCCGTGAACATCGATCAGCATGGTCGTGTCCTTTCGCATGACGTACGGAAACTGCCTCATCCTGTGAGCCACAACTCGTCGAAGACCGCCCTATCGAAGTCGCTGGTCATCGTCCGGACTTCGCGCTGGTGACTGAGGCCCAGCAGACTGCGGCCGGCGTCGGAGGTCGCGATGTACTGCATGCTTGCCTGCCCTCTCACTCTGCTATGTTCAACCTCAGCCTCAGCAGGCGCTGCAGCTTCGGCTCATACGCGTGTCCGAAGAAGCCGAAAATGTAGTCATACTCGGTCTCCGAGATGCGGCGGAAGAAACCGTTCATCGCGCAGTGATGCGTGTTGAACGCGTGGCCTTCCGGATCGCGCTGGATGATGAACTCGGGTGCCCACGTCCACCCCTGGTCGAAGCTGCGTGCCAGGTTCAGGCCGTAGAGCTCCGGCTCCGGCAGGCCGTAATATGTTCGCGAGTATGGAATGCGGCAACCGATCAGCAGCGATCCGTCCGGCAGGGTGAGTCCCTGCCCGCCGGTCGCGCCGGTGCCGGGCAGATTGGTCGGTTCCGGCGTGCTCCAGGTCTCGCCCTCGTCGCGGGACTCGGACCGGAAGAACCAGGTGTCCTGTCTGCCCCCGCCGGGCACACCTCGGCCCAGCCCTTCGCGACCGCGAATGATGGAAACAACGGCGCCGTCTCGGGCAAGGAAAAGAGTCTGCTCGTTGAAGCCGGCCGGGTATCCGCTACCCGGTGGATTGTCCCGGATGGCAAGGTCGGGTTCGTAGCCGACGGTCCTGAACCGCCAGGTCCGGCCGTCGTCGTCACTCAGCAGTACGCCGCAGCGCCAGTTCTCGCCGCGCTCCATCACGCCCCACATGGTGAAGACGAGTCGCCCGGACGGCAGTTGAAACCCGCCTTCGAGGAACTGCTCACCCATGAAGGTGCCGGGAGGCCACTCGACGATCCGCATCTCGCTCTCCGGCTGTGTCTTTTCGCACCGCGCATACAGCAGCATATAGTCGCGCATGGACAGGTCGTGGTGGTGCGTTCCCTCGGCAGCATCCATGACCTGATGAGTGCCGGAATAGAGCACCGTGCCCTCCCGTGTGCGGCAGAGTGGCCCCCAGAAGAAGCTCTCCTTCGTCAGGTCCTTCACCCGCGGCATGGTGACCATCTCCGGCCGGCACCATGTGGCCCCGCCGTCCCGTGAGCGAGTGACATACGTGTGGGTGCCCACCCAGTCGTCCTCGGTGTAGTCGGAGATCAGGCTGTGACCGAAGTGGAAGCTCAGAGCGCCGTCGTCCTCGGCAAACAGCCTGCCTCCGATCACATCTGCGAATCCCTGGTCCCGCAGATCAAGGCAGATGGCAAAATCCTCGATGGTAACGGTGCTGCGCCGGCAGTCCGGCGTGGTCATGTCTTTTCCTCCTGTCTGTACCTTTTCACTCGGAAACATCCGCTGATGTCATCCCGGTCGCTGCCAGCACGGTCAAAGACACGACCGCGGCGAAGCATCAAAAACGGCAGCCCGCTGCAACGCCCTCAACCGCAGTTCATCCATCGCCGCGCCCGCTTCGTAGGCGGCGATCAACTCCGCAAGCAGATCCTCCCGCCCCTGTTCACGCAGCAGGTGCAGCAGCCGCCAGTCCTCCCACCCTTCGCGCAGGGCTTCACTGTGCCGCGTCCGGATCACCCCGCGTGGACCGGGATATACGACCTGGTAGTCGGAAGGTTCCTGAAGCCCTTCGCCCGGCGGATGGCGATCGAAGTGGTCCCACGCGGAACCGCGCGGGCTGTAATAGGAATAAAAGCCCCAGCCGTTGAAGCCCCAGTGGAAACTGTTCCAGGCCATGCGCCGGTATTTCTGGATCTCTACCGCCTGCTCCGAGCGGTCCAGGTGTCCGGAGACGTAGTAATACGAATTCACCTGACGCGGCGCCGAGAAATGCTTCCAGGCCTTGGGCCGGTTGCGCAGCAACAGCATCAGCGGTTTGGAGATGTCCACAACCTCGTCGTACCAATCCCCCAACCCCTCGGCCACCATGGCGTCATCAGACACGCCGCCCCGTTCCCAGCCCACCCAATAGGCGGGGTTGACATAGATGTTGACCTCGGGATCCGCCTGCTTGATCATCCGGCAGACGGCGGCAATGGCCGCGATGTTCTTGGCGCCGGGCTCATCCCCGGTGCTACCGTACCACTCGGCGTGATCGAGCCCCAATTCCGCCGCCCTGGCGACCTTCGCGCGGACCGTCTCGGCGATGCGCTCCGCGGCATCCGCCGGCAGGTCTTCGGCCCTGCTCCAGCGCCCCAGCCAGATCATCCCGACATAGTCGGGCGCCGAGGGGATAAGGTATCCCAGATAGAACACTAGGCGCATCCCCCGCGCAGCGGCCATGTCCCGCACCAGTTCAAAGTCCTCCCCGGCCCGCCAGTCACTGAGACCGCAATCCAGCGCATAGGCCGTATCGCGCTCGATACGGTCGGCGTAAACAAAGGGGAACATTTCCGTACGGTTATTATTCTCCGACCAGGTCTTCACATGGGCAAAGGGCGTGGGCAACGTCACATCCAGCACTTCCACTTCAACGGGCACCCGATCGCCGCCTTCAAAGCTCAGGTCCATCGTGTACACCCCCGGCTCGGTGTCCTCTCCGGTCACCGACAGCCAGAAAACCGCCGCTCCACTTGGCGGCAAGGTGATTTCCGGAAAATCGCCGATCTCGGCGCCGTTGAGCAGATACTTGTCCAGCACCGCCCGGCCCGGCATGTTGTCCGCTTCCAGAATCGGTCCCAGGTTGTTCCCGTAATTCCGCGACCCGATGATGCCGAACACGCCCAGCCGCACCCTTAGCGCGGCCGGCACGTTGCCGTTTTCATCCCTCAATTCTCCGGTCCTTACGGTAAGGGTGCGGGCTTCATCCACTGCCGTGTTGCGCAGGGCAAGCGCGACCGCCTCGGTCTCGTTGCGCGCCATGACAAGCCGGACGGGGCGATTGACCCGGTCGGCGGCAGGCAGCAACGGGGCATTGGAAATCTCGCCCCAGGTGGCTACCCGCGCCCAGACCGCGGCTTCCTGCCGGTGTTTCTCTGCCAGCGACTCGAACCAGTAGAAGGACTCGCGATCCGAAACAAAGGACTTGTCCACCCCAGTAAACGTCGGGAAAGTGACGCCTACCGGATACCCGCCCTCGGCTACCGGCGTGAAGATTTCCGGCGTCTCATCGTCCACCTGCGCCGTGCCCCAGGCCAGCACTTCGCGCAGTTGCACCGTGCCGGGGGCGGTCACCGTCAAGCGAGCATAGCGGCCCGCAACCGGTTTTTCGAAGGTGAATCGCTGCAGGTCTTGATCCGGACAGTCGTCAGCAGACCTGTCGACAACGACTTCCCAGGCTTCCTCTTCGCCGCTTCGTACCTCCAGTTGGACTGTCGCCTGCCGGCTCGGTGTGACCAGATTCCACTCGCTGAATTCACAGCGACGTTGAAAATCGAATACGACCGCCAACGGCTGTTCACCGGTCAAGCCGACGATCCCGGCGTCCCCCCACCCACGGTTGCCGTTGAACAGCTTGCGGCCCACGCGGCCGACGCGGTTGGGTGTGTTGTCGGACGGCCTGTCCGGTTCGGTTTCGTAGTGGTATTCCACCCCAGTCCAAATCCGCTCCCCCCAGTAATCTTCATTATCGGTCAGCAGCCAACCCGCCGGCGGCGCTTCACTGCGCGTACCGTCAAACCAGATGATCGCTTCCCGCGGCATGGCGGGTTCGGCACGTGCATTCCCCGTTGGCAGCCCTATGCAGGCCAGCAGGATCAGGTACGGCACAGGCGAAAAACAGGTCCTTCTGACCTGAATCTCAGGTGTGCCGGTGGATATTCGCTGTTGGCTTCGCATCGTATCTTCTCCGTCTCCGAGGGTGCGGTTGCCAGTCAGATGTCAATCGGGCCCCTTTGGCGATCAGACACGACCTGCACCTGTCTGGCTTCCGGCATTACCGGAACCGCAGCGCGAACAGATCGGCGTCTTTCATGACAAACCGCAGTCGCACCGGCTGCCCGGCAAGGCGACCGGCGTCCGTGCCCTGCACCCACGACACGCTCCGGCTGATTTCGTCGCCGATGATCTCCGGGCAATCGTCCAGCGTGTAGTGTGTTTCTCGCTGCTGACCGGCTCGCTCTGGACCATCTTGATGCGCTCGTCGGCGGGCACGCCGGGGCGGGTATCCACCCAGGGCGCGCAGGGGAAGGCGAAACGCGGCTCGCCGTCGTCGGTGGCGATGATGTTGTTGTCCGGCCAGTCCTGTCGCTTGACCAGGTTCAGCGCCGGCTTGGTCCAGGTGGCGCCGCCGTCGCGGCTCTCGGCCACGCAGCCGACGCTGTTTTCGTCTTTCGCGTCGCTGGCGGGCCAGCCGCGGTAGTACATCAGCAGGCGGTCGCCCACGTCAATCACTGACGAGCCAAAATTAGCCGGCCCCTCCCAGGGCTTGTCGATGCGCAGAACTACGCCGCCCGAAACCGGCTCGTGCAGTTTCATGTGCGCGTTGTCCAGACGGTCGATCAGCAGATGATCGACGAAGAGTTCGCGGCGCGAGTCAAGGACAATCGGTGTCATGAAACCGTCCTTTCGGGTTCATTCGCGGGGACTCCCACCTCTCGACCTCGACGCGGCCGGCCGGGTTGATCGGCTCGTACGACATCCAGTTGACGGCCTTGCCGTGCGGGTGATGCCGAAGCGCACATCGAGCCGGTCGGTGTTGTGATGGAAGACCGAAATGATGATCACCAATGCTGCGTGAAGGCGCGCTCGCGCATCCGCCCCGAGCCGGGATTGCGCGGTCGCTTGCCGCGCCAAGCGATCGCGCCAGACCACCGGGTATTCAGTTGTCGCGCCGCATCAGGCTGAAACTCTGTGCCGTGGGCCCCTGGGCGGGCTGTGTGGCCAGGAACAATGCCAGCGGCACCACATCCTCGGGCGCTTTCACCCACTCACTCTGGATGCCGAACACGGAATCAGCGCCCTGGTGCTGGGTGGCGCGTGTCCGTACCGGTCCCGGGATCAGTTCATTGACGCTGATCCCCGACTCCCACAGTTCCTGCGCGCTCACCCGGGTCAGCATCCACAGCGCCGCCTTGGCGCAACAGTAAGCCGAATGGCCGGATCGTCCCTTGTGTCCCATCCCCGATCCCAGCGTGATGATCGTGCCGCCACCACGTCGCTGGAGACAGGGGATGGCCGCTCGGATGCAGTAAAAGACACCCAGCAGATTGACCGCGATGGTCGCCTGCCAGGCCTCGGGATCGCTGTCCTCGATCGGTCCTGTGGCCATGTTGCCACCGGCGTTGGCGACCAGGACATCCACACCGCCGAACACACGGGACACCTGTTCGAACAGTCGCTCTACCGCCTGCCGATCCGTCACATCGACCGCGTGGGCCAGGCCTTCTCCGCCGGCAGCTTCGATTTGCCGCACCGTGGCGTCGATCTCGGACGCCGTGCGCGCGGCGCAGCACACCCGCGCCCCCGCGCGGGCATAGCCGATGGCGATCGCGCTGCCGATACCGCGACCGGCGCCGGTGACCACGGCCACCTTCCCCGTCAGATCGTATTCATGCATGCCTGAGTTCCACTGATCCGCTGGTTGGATCTGGTTTCAGCCTCTCAAGGCCTGTCAGTGTATGACCGTGTCATCTCCCGGCTGTGAATCTCCGCGGCAGCACCTGCAGGCGCAGGTCCCGCCGCCCACGAGACGCGACACGTGAGGACTGACAGGCTTGTATGCAGCAAGCCAGCCTACTGCGCCTCAACACCCGTATTTTTTTGTGCAGGGAGCGATTCCATCGATCAGGGCGCGACCGAAACTCGATCACCGGTCGAGATCCTTCATCAAGGCCTCCGGCAGACCCGTTACGAAGTCCCGGATCTGGTCGCGCACCTGGCGATATGCGGCCAGCACCTCGGCCTCGCTGGACGCGGTCTGCGCCAGACTCGGAGGATCGGCAAAGCCGACATGGACCACCCTGGCGTCCCCGGAAAACAGCGGACAGGACTCGTGTGCGTGGTCGCAGACCGTGACGACGTAGTCGAATACCCTGTCCGTGTACTCATCGACCCGCTGTGAACGCTGCCCGGCGATGTCGACCCCCGCCTCGGCCATAACCTGAACCGCCAGGAAGTCCAGCCCCCGCGCCTCCAGCCCGGCCGAATACGCCTCGATGGAGTCGCTTTTCAACGCGCGGGCCCAGCCTTCAGCCATCTGGCTGCGGCACGAGTTTCCGGTGCATAGAAACAGTATCTTCAGCATCGTCTTCCGCTCCTGTGCCAGCCGCTCACAAATCCTGAATCCGTTCGATCACCTCACGCAACACCAGGAAGGACGTCTCGGCGCAGTCCCGGGGCACATTGGCTGCGTCGTCCGCCGGTGTGTGGTTCGCTGCCAGGGTGTCATAGCCCCGGCTGTTGAAGTTGATGCCGCGGACCCGGGCGTTGGCGTGCTGAAACGTCGCTGCATCGTTCATCCAGGGTTCCTCGTCCGGCCGGTAGACAGGCTCGATCTGCAGGCCCAGATCCGCGTGCACGTGTTGGACCAGTCCCAGCAACTCCTGATCCGTCGTCGACACCCACAGGTTGGGACCATACGTGAGCGAGTCGCTGTTCAACACGAATCGCAACCTCTCCGCGGTCCCTTCCGCCTGCCGTCGCCGGGCATAGTGCCGCGCACCGCGGCAGCCGTACTCCTCGCTGCCCGTGATCAGGAACGTCAGCGTCCTGGCGGGCCGCGTAGTCGCGAACGCATGCGCCAGCATCATGGTGATGATGGCGGTTGCCGTGTTGTCGTTCGCCCCCTCGGTCTGGATCAGCGAATCCGCGTGGGCGATCACCAGAATCTCCTCCGGACTGGCGCCGACGACGCGCCCCACGACGTTGCAGGTGGGCACCTCCGGTGCGTACACCACCCGGCACCGCACCTGCACTTCCGCGCGTGCCTCCACCAGCAATTCCACGTACGGCACCTCCTGGATGCCGATGACGAACCGCGGCAGCGACAGCACGTCGTCGCCGAACAAGTACAGAGGCTCGACACCCACATCCTGGCTCACCGATATGCCCGCAGCCCTCTCACCGGTCGCCAGATCTTCGATGCCGTACGCCACCCCGGGTTGCCGCAAGCGTACGATGACGCCGGTGAAGCCCTCGTCCGGGGTACCGGCACAGTTCTCCGCCACGCCCACGTTCAGACGCCTTCCCTGGTGCAGGATCTCCGGTCGAGGTACGGTGGCCCAGTAGTCCAGGTACCGGTCCAGATAGCTCTCTTCCAGCGTCAGCGCCAGGTCCGCCTGGATGATAGCGGTCACCTGCTGGTAGGCGCGCGTGCCGGAGGGATGGGGACCGACATCCGTGCACAACCGCTGGAGCATGCTCTCGAAGTACCGGGCCCGGGCCGCCGGTGTTCCCACCAGGCGTCTGGACGCGGCTGCGGTGGTTGACATGCAAGGGCTCTTTCTGGCCGCAGGTGACTGCAGGTAATGCGGATAAGCGGGGTTGCACGGAGTTGTCCGGGTTTTTCGCAGTTGTCCGGGCCCGGCCCGTCCGGCGCTCGCTCGCTCACCGCGGATCCAGGACGCGGCCGATGAACAGCATGGTGTTCGTCTGCGTGTCGCGGATCAGAAACACGAACGGCCGGTCGGCAATGAACTCTGGCGGATCCACCGGCATGGAGGTCACTCCGACTACCACGCCGGTGGCTGCCGCGGCCTCCGTGCCAGCCTCGTCCACGGCGATGAACGCCTGGTGGACGACATCGCTGACGAACAGTTCACGCGTGCCGTCAATGCCGGAGAAATCCGCCGCGTTGGGCTCGAACGCATCCCGCATGCCGAGTGCCTGCAAGCCTTGCCGCAGCGATACCGATCCCGTGTTGAAGGTGAATTTCGGCACCTGAACCGGCGGTAACAGGGTTAGACGGAGCGCCGCAATGGCGGCGTCGATCCGCTCCGCGGTCAACGTCGCTTCGAATTCCCGGTAATGCCCGCTATCCGGCAGCAGCAGGGTCATGGCCAGGCGTTCGCCCCGGTACGGTAGATCCAGTATGCGCACGTTTTCCTGCCGCGCCCAGCGCAGTTCGACCTGCTCGCCAGGTTCTCCCAAGGTCATCAGGGGGGCCTGGACCGTGGTGCCGTCCAGCGGGTAAAAGGGTCGCTCCCGGGTCAATGCCGGATCGAACTGGTATTGCCAGTCCCCCAGGAAGTAGATCGCGTTGGTCAGCACCAGCCGGGTCAGCGTGGTGATCGAGCCCTCCGGCAGCAGATCCTGTATGCGCTTCCGGGTCTGCTCACTCACCCAGTCGTTGATCAGCACCCGGCTGCGGTCCGGCATGCCGCGGAAATCGACCAGGTTGACCCCGGCGCCGTAATACCGGGCGATACGGTCCAGGTATGCGTCCCGGAAAGACCAGTCCTGTTGAGCCCAGGCACTGTTGACCACGGCCAGTTCCACGCCTTCCGTTTGAGCGGCATGGCTGCTGATGGAGCGTCCCAGGCCGTTCAGCGCCGCGTGGAAATCGTCACCCTCCAGCGTCACGCCCAGAGCATCGCGCATCTGTCGTGCGGTGGATCCCTGAGCACCCGCGGCAGCCATGGCCAGCGCGGCCGTGACGCTGTACGGCGACAGGAAGGTGTTCTGGTCCGCTTCGAGCACCTGATGGAACAGGTCCACGGCAAAGCGGTTATTGCTGTGTGCCTGAGCTTCCATCATGGCCCCGTCCACCGGTGCCTCAAGCTGACTCACCGAGCTGGACCTGGCGACGGCAAAAGGGTGAGCGTCATCCGTGTCTTCCTGCAGTGGATTGCTGCTGGAACAGCGGACGCCGACCGTCAGGCAGAGCAAGGCCAGGCAACTGCGCCGCATTATTTTTTTCATGATATCACCTCTTCTGGTGGTGGTGTGTGCTTCCCCACCATACTGCAACTCCCATGCCAGACGCCGGACGCAGCCTATGGAACCGTACATACGGGCAGAAACCGCGCATACCCCCCCCAAATGCGCTGCGGGCAACCGTACGACCGTCAGAAAACCAGCGAAATTTCCCCACGCACATCAGATTTCCGTCGCCCGCCCACCCGGTCCGCGGGTGGCCACCGGTGGCCTCCGCACCAGGTCGACGCCGGATGCGGATCTCATTCACCCATCATTTCGCGCATCTGCGCGACCACCCACCGGGTGGCCGCATCCAGCATCACCCGGCCCTTGCCCGGTGTGGCCAGGTCACGCGCCGCCTCGAAATAAAGCGGATCCCGCGGTGCGTAGCGTTCGTTGCTGATCTGCAGATCCACCCCCTCCAGATTCACCCCGTCCCAGTGCACATTGCCGGGAAAGGCGGCCAGGGCCATGGAGGTCTCGAACTCGGCGGCATGGGCGGGGCAATCCCCTGACTCCATGTGCTGCTTGACGAAGTCTTCGTCATAGGCCTGCCAGTACGACGCGAACCGGACATCGATACCCAGGCGCTGCCGGAAGTCTTCCATCTGTTTCCCCAGCGGGCTGTTGCCCGCGTGGCCGTTACAGATGAATATGTGTTCGATGCCGTGCCGCTTGAGGCTCTCGCAGATGTCGAAAGCCATGGCAAAGAAGGTATCCGGCTTCAGCGTCAGTGTGCCGCGGAATTCCATCCAGTGCTCGGACAGTCCCACGCCAATGGGCGTAGCCACCACCACCCGGGGATAGAGTTCCAGCGCCGCCTGACAGGCTATATGCAGGGTGCTGGCGGTATCGTGTTCCATAGCCAGGTGCTCGTTGTGCTGCTCGGTGCTGCCGGTGGGCAGGATGGCGCCTTTGATCCTGCCGGCGTCCAGAGCTTCCCGCACCATGCGGCGAGTCATCTTCCAAAGTCGTACTTCACCGGTTACCATGCCTTCCCTCCTGGTTGACCTCGAGTCGTTGGAGACGTGCGCTGCGGCCTTGCCTATATTAGCAGGCACAGCCAAGATAACCGCGGGCCGTCAGCGCGGCCAGTCGACTTTGCGCCCGCATGCGGCGACCCGCCCCTGCGCGTTACTGCGCGCAACAGTCCCAGGCGCGGCATTCCCCAAATGGGCCGCATAGGACCACACAGAGCCACAGTCCCGGGCGCGACCATGCGCCGTATGGGCCGCCTGGAACCGCATAGGGGCACATCGGAACATTGAGTGTTCCCTTCCGGAGTCCCGTATCCGGCTGAACGCCGGTGCACTCGTTACGCCTACAAGAGGGAGCATCATGGAGAAAAAGATCAGGGAAGCCGCCCGCAACGTGCCGGTCATCACCGCGTACGACGTCCTGGTGTGCGGCGGCGGACCGGCCGGAGTCGCCGCCGCCCTGGCCGCGGCCCGCGCCGGCTCGCGCACCGGCCTGGTGGAATGGCATGGCTGCCTGGGCGGCATCTGGACCGCCGGCCTGCTCAGCTGCATCATCGACACGCAGGGCAAGGAAGGCATCATGGCGGAGATACTCGCCGCTCTGGAAGCACGGGGCGCCCGCACCATGGGACGGGACGGGGCGCCGACCCGCCAGTATGACATCGAGGCGATGAAACTCCTGCTGGAAGAGCTGTGCGTTGACGCTGGTGTAGACGTACACCTGCACACCCGGGTCTGTGCCGCGGTCCGCGACAGACAACGGTTGACCCATGCCATCGTCGAGTCGAAATCCGGCCGCGAAGCACTCGGTGCGCGCGTCTTCATCGACTGCACCGGCGACGGTGATCTGGCCGCCGCGGCCGGATGCAAGTTCGACCTGGGTCAACCGGAGACGGGGTGCATGCAACCGATGTCGCTGATGGCCCTTCTGGTGGGCATCCAGGCCGACCAGGTCCATGACTTCATCCGCGAGGAAAGCGGGGCCTGGGCCGCCAGCAAGGATCGCCTGCGCGCCGAAATGGAACGCGGCGGGACTTCTCCTTCCTACGCCAAGCCCACCTTGTTCCGCCTCCGCGACGACCTGTTCGCGCTGATGGCCAACCACGAGTACGGCGTCTCAGGCATCGACGCCCGCGACCTGACCGCGGCGACGCTACGCGCCCGGCGCGAAGTACATGACCTGGTCGCGGCGCTGCGCTCGCTGGGACCGCCCTGGCAGGACGTGCGCATCGTGGCCACGGCGGAACAGATCGGCGTGCGCGAGGCACGGCGCATTCACGGGCATTACACCGTCACCGCGGCGGATCTGGAACGCGGCGCGCGTCATGCGGACGCGGCCTGCCACGTGACGTTCGGGGTGGACGTGCATGCGACGGATCCGGGGAAAGGCAAGGGAATCGAGGCCAGAACCTTCACCGCCCAACCCTATGACATTCCCCTGCGGGCGCTCATCGCCCGGGATGTGGACGGCCTGCTCCTGGCTGGCCGGTGCATCAGCGGTGATTTTATCGCCCATTCCAGTTACCGGGTCACCGGCAACGTGGTGCCCATGGGCCAGGCGGCCGGACAGGCAGCCGCCGCTGCCATCGCTCAAGGCAGCGATGGCGCCTCCCTGGCGGCGCTGCAGGCGTTGACCCGAACCCCTGCGTCAGGGTAATCGCCTGGGCGGGCGCCGTGCCCAGGCGGCGCCCGCTGGCACTGCCGCCCGCCGTATGCCGTCGGTGTCTGACCGCCACGTCTGCCGGTGCCGGGGCGCCGGAAACCGTTAAGCGTCAAACCGTGCAACCGGCCCCACGACACGCCAGCCAGTTGTCTCGACACGACGCCTGGCGGCTCGGGCGCCCGCCCGCCTGCCGCACCGGCCAGCCCACCGAACCGATGCTCCGGGTGACGTCAGCCAAACGCCTTGGGCCGCGGTGTGGACGGCGGCCAGTAACCCTCCGGATCCTCGTCCCACTCGGTGCCGCACATGCGCGAGATGACCTTCCATTCAGCAGCGGTCAAGTGGGCGTGGTTGTGGAACAGGAAGCGCTGGAGTCCCGCTTCCGCCGAGGCGGTCAGGATGCGGTACAGATCCCCCGCCGTCATCGGATCCCCGGCATGCGGCATGCGTCCCGTGTCCACCCAGGGCATGATCTTGTTGGGATCGCTCACCGCCGCCAGAGCGCGAGCCGTCTCCTCGGTGACCACTTCATCGAAAAACACCTGGGGAAAGCCGAGTTCCATATCCGCCAGCGAGTCGATTTCCGGCAGGTGCACGCCCAGCCAGGCGCGCGCCACGGTGAAACACTCGCGCTCCGTCAGCCCCGGATTCCAGCGCTGGATCTGCTGCACCCAGCGGGCCACCGTGCCGTAAAGCCCGTCGAAACCGCGGTGCCAGAAGTAGTGCTTGACATTGTAGATGTCCAGGATCTCGTCCCATGCGGCGAAGTCCACCGCCGTCATACCGCTGAACACCGCCGACCGCAGGCCGTTGCCCAACAACAGCGGCCGCGGCAGCTGGTCGATCTCGGCGCGGCAGGCGCGCGCCACGGCCAGCCCGTCGTCGCGCCGCCAGCGCAGCCAGTACAGTGCGTCCTCGTTCAGGTCGAACAGGTTGATGCCCTGCAGGAAACCATGGTCGCCATAGTAGGAGACGTCCCGGGAGGTAAACCGGTGGAAACGGTCGTGCAGATGCGCCCGGCCTGCATCCAGCCGCACCGGATCCCAGCCCCGGGCGGCGGCCGCGGCCTTGACGCCGTCGTTCATTTCCCGGAAGACCGCGTTGCCGTGATGATAGATCAACTCGTATGCCGACTCGGTCCAGCCGTCCATCAAACCGCCATCAGCCTGGGGAAACGCGGTGAATACATCCTCCCAGATAGCCGCCACCGACTGCGCGCCGTATGGATCCTGCTCCACCGGCAGTCCCTTGACCCGGTGTGTGCCCTGGCCGGGACAGAAGATGAGCAGCCCCCATCCACGCTTCTTGGCGTCGTCCAGCATCTCGTGCAGGCGTTTCTCCTTGGCCGCGTCCCGCTCTCCGTTCGACGACTCCAGTTGCAGACCGCGTTTTTCGAAAAGACGGGCATCCGTGCCGAAAGCGGGCACGGTGTTCGTGTTGTCCGGGCCGGTGAACAGCAGCCGGCCGAACACCATACCGCGTATACCCCCGGCTTCCCAGGCATCGAAAATGCGGGGATAGTCGTCCATCACGGCTTCGAGGGGTTGGCCGATTCGAATCCATGGTTGCAACATGATTGCGCTCCTTCATTGGGTGATAGCGCATGACGTGATCGAGTGCATCGTACCGCTGTCACAGGTCGATGATGCCCCATCAAGTAGGTGCGTCTGCCGGGCGTGTCAACCACCGTATTCGCAACCCGTCCTGCCGGAGGTAGAACCGTTGAGCCCGCTTGCGCCGATGACGGTCCTGGCGCTTGTTGTACCACCAGTGCACAGAGGGGCGCGTCTCACTTTCCCGGCATACGCCGCGTCCTCTCAGGCTCGGACCCTGTCCTGGATGTGTCGCATGGCGCGCCGCCGGATGAGACCAGCAGCAGTCCATCTCTGAACAGGTTCCAACCAGCATTCATCCATAACCAGAGGCAGGCACCCATGAGCTGGCAGTTATCGACGAACTTTCCTCATGGCAACGCCGCCTGTGCCCAGGTGCTTCAAGACGGCGATATCGTGGAAGTCCGGTTTGCGGCGCACCCGCATGGCGGCACTGAGACGTTGTGGTGGTGCTTTCGATTGAGCCGCAGCAGCGACGCTGCCGCCGGGTCGGCCGATGCCGGCGTCATCCGCCTGGTCTGGCAGCACGTCGACAACTGCCTGGGAGTGTCGCCGAACTCAGCGCCGGTTCTGCATCCGGTGATCCGCCATGACGGCGGCAACTGGCAACGTCTGCCAGCCGGCACGCTGCGGGACGACGGCCGGGGGTGTCCGATGATCTTCTGGGAAAGCCCAGCGCCGGTAGAATGGCTGGAGGCAGCCTTCTGTTTCCCGCACGGCCAGCCGCAGATCGCCGCCCTGGCCCGGCAGACAGGCTGGCACCATGATGCCATCGGCATCAGTGCCGCTGGACGCGAATTGATCCGGGTGGCCAACGACTACGGCACGCCCGGCGATGATCGCCCCGGAATCTACTGTGTAGCGCACCAGCACGCCGCGGAGATGTCCGGCGCCTGGACGCTCCACGGTTTCCTGGCGGAGATGGCCCGCAGGGGCGCCGCTGCGCCGCTGGTCTGGTCGGTTCCGGTGCTCAATGTAGATGGCGTGGTCGAGGGCGACTACGGCAAGGATCCGTTTCCCTGGGATCTCAACCGGGCGTGGGGCCGGCCGCCGATGCGGGCCGAGGTGCTGGTCTGCATGCGGGACATCGAGCGCTGGCGTTCACGGTGCCGGCCGCGGCTGTGCCTGGATTTCCATTCGCCCGGAGGCGCGGAGAACGATGGGGTATACACCTTTCTCTTCGATCCAGAGGCCAATCCGCAGGCCCATGCCGAGGGCGAGCGATGGGCGGAGGCGATCAGTGCGGAACTCGGCGAATTTGCCGCCTCCCGGTTCACCCGAATCGCCAGATATCCCAGCCGCTTCACGACCGAACAGCATTCAACGTTCAGCAGGTTCTACTGCCAGGAGGAACTGCTGGGAATGACCTTCGAGATCCCCTACCATCGCATTGCCGAACGAGTTCTGTCGCAGGAAGACTACCTGGACATCGGCCGCCGCATGGCCGTGGCAGTATGCCGGAAATTGTGAGAGGAACCTATGCAGACCTGCCGCATCTCCCCCGCCGCCCTGGATGACGTCGAACTCTCGCACGAAGAAGTGCAACGCTACAGCCGCCACCTCATCATGCCCGAAGTCGGCATGGCCGGGCAGAAGAAGCTGAAAGCCGCCAGCGTCCTGCTCATCGGCGCGGGGGGCCTCGGCTCACCGCTGGCCATGTACCTGTCCGCAGCCGGAATCGGTCGAATCGGCCTGGTCGATTATGACGTGGTGGACCGCACCAACCTGCAACGGCAGATCATGCACGGCACGAAGGATGTCGGTCGGCCAAAGCTGGAAAGCGCTAAAGCGCGCATCCTCGATATCAACCCTCACGTCCAGGTGGACAGCTACCCCGTTCCCCTCACCTCAGCCAACGCCCTGGACATCATCGCCCCCTACGACGTGATCATAGACGGAACTGACAACTTTCCCACCCGCTACCTCACCAACGACGCCTGCGTCTTGCTCGGTAAACCCAATGTCTACGGCAGCATTTTTCGCTTCGAGGGACAGTTGTCCATCTTCTATGCCAAAGAAGGGCCCTGTTACCGCTGCCTCTTCCCCGAACCGCCGCCACCCGGCCTCGTGCCCAGCTGCGCCGAGGGGGGTGTCCTGGGTATCCTGCCCGGAACGATTGGGGCGATGCAGGCCACGGAAGCGATCAAACTCATCCTGGGCATCGGTGCTAACATGATCGGCCGCCTGGTGCTGTACGACGCACTCAGCATGGAGTTCACCGAGTTCAAACTGCGCAAGAATGCCGACTGCCCCATCTGCGGCTCCAACCCGACGATCACCGATCTGGTCGACTACGAGCAGTTCTGCGGCATGCCCGCCCACGACCGCAGTCTTTACACCGCCGCGACGGATACCGACAGCAACGTGCGCCAGGTGTCCCCGGCCGAACTGAAAGCCCGCCTCGACGCGGGAGACCCTCTGTTCATCCTGGACGTGCGCGAACCGCATGAATGGGACATTTCCAACCTCGGCCACCTGGGGGCGCAACTCATTCCCAAAGGTGAGGTGATCACCCGCCTGGGCGAGTTGAGTACCGCTCAGGAAATCGTGGTTCACTGCCGCAGCGGAGTGCGCAGCGCCGCAGTCATCCAGGACTTGCAGCCGCACGGCTTCAAGAAGCTGTGGAACCTGGACGGAGGTATCAACCGCTGGGCGAAGGAAGTGGAACCGAGCCTGCCGGTGTATTGACCCGGCGTCGTGTTGTTCCTCTTGCCGGGTCCGCAGGCCCGGTGGGGCTCCCCCATATGATGGACCGATGACACCCATGCCTGCTGATATGGCGGGTCCGATGTCTCGCGCCGGCACCGACGATCTGCGCGGGGCGCTGTTCATGACAGCCAGCACCGCGGGCTTCGTGATCAACGACGCCCTGATGAAGGCGATCTCGGCACGAATGCCTTTGCCTCCCGTGCTTTTTCTCCGTGGCCTCTGGGCCAGCGGCCTGCTGCTACTCCTGTTGGTATTGCAGGGTGGGGTGCGCTACCGTCCGGACGGGGTCACGGCCCGCCGTCTGTCCCTGCGTGTGCTCTGCGAGATCGGCGCCACCTTTTCTTTCCTGTATGCGCTGTTCAACATGCCTATCGCCAATGCTGCTGCGATCATGATGGTCACACCGCTGGTCGTGACGCTGGGAGCAGCGCTCCTGTTCGGCGAGGCCGTCGGCTGGCGGCGCTGGACAGCCATCGGCATTGGATTCGCCGGTGTTATACTCATCGTGCGGCCCGGAAACAGCCATTTCAATGTGTACGCGCTTTCAGCACTGGTCGCGGTAGCGTTCACCGTGGGACGCGACCTGTTTACGCGCAGCTTCCCACTGGCCGTGCCTTCGTCCTTTGTCGCGCTGACCACGGCGCTCGCAGTCACCGTTGCCGGTGGCGTGCTGACACCGCTGACCGGATGGGGTTCGCTCGATCTGCCGGTGGGGCTGATGCTCGGAGCCGCGGCGGTGGGGCTGATGATCGGTTATCTGTTCATCGTCATGGCCATGCGCACCGGAGACGTGGGCTTCGTCTCGCCCTTCCGCTACACCGTGCTGCTGTGGGCGTTGATACTGGGTTTCGTTGTCTTCGACGAGCTCCCTGATGGACTGACGCTGGCCGGCAGCCTCATCGTCGTAAGCACCGGTATCTACACGCTGCACCAGGGACGGGCAGCTCAAAGGCAGGCGAAGCCCTGGCCCCGGCGGAGTGCGCGCTAGCGGTCAAACCGCGGTCCCAAGCCCTCTGTGTCCGCTATGTCATAGATGACCCTGGCCACCACCGCGTCCTGGATTCGCATCGCCGTGGCGTCGGAGCGGATCATCTCCTCCTCCGGGGTGCGGCCCGGGATCCGCCCCGCCACCCCCTCGCCCATCTTACCGGCGATATCGTACTCCGAGATCAGCCCGGACACCGCCAGGCAGACTCATACCGTCCCATCCGCCCTGAGCTTCTGCAGCAATTGCGCAAAGGCTCCATGGTCGAGTTGTGCCAACGCTTCGGCTGGCGGCAGATGCATGATCAACCGGGCCAGATCACCCAGGGTACGCAGATGCTCATCCGGCGTCGAATCCTCCGGCGAAATGAGAATGAACATGGCATGGCACGGATTGGCGATCTCCGGAAAGTATATACCGTCGGTCTGGGTGCCCAACAGGACGATTCGTTCCGCCGTTACATCGCTGTGCACATGCAATATGACAAGACCGGGTTGTATTTCCAGAACCGAGGGCAGCAGTTGCTTCGTCAGCCGATCGAGCCGTCTGTCCAGCTGGTTGCCGGATAACGTCGTCACGTTCTCCAGGTAACGGCGCAACTGTTCGCGCACTGCCTCGCCGCCAGCCTGGGCTTCCAGATGGGGAATGAACCGCTCGATGTCGAGGATTGGTCGCAACTCCCGGTCCGACGGTTCGGTGTCCCAGTCCTCGCTAACCGTCCAGGACGCTATCTCGGCCGGATAGACGAACAAAAGGCTCTGAGCCGGGAAACGCTCGCGCAGTCTTTGCGGTAGATGGTCGAGAACAGGCTGCCAGGCCAGACTGTCGCGACGGCAACTGAACGGTACCAGCAGATCATCGGCCTGCAGGTGTTTTTCCAAAATGGACCATTGCGCCGAAGTCCGGTCCAGCCCCAGCATGGTGGTGTCCGGTGGCAACGGTTCAAACTCCTGGCGCAAGCTGTCCAGCTTGGAACTGGGCCCGATGACCAACAGACCAAGGTCGGCGCGCGTCACGGTGTTCTTCACCGCCTTGACCGCCTCGGCAAAACCGGGCAAGCGGTCGTCGAGCGGCGGCAGAAGCACGACGATGCGCCGAAAGGTATTCAACGATTGCTGCAGATGGGCGACCACGATGAGACAGCGCACCTGAGCCATTACCTGGTCCAGGATCCGGCCGAACACCGCATGTCTGGACGCCACACCATCCCAGGAACAGACCAGGCATGTTATACGTAACTCGCGTACGGCGCGCTCTATACCCGACGCTTCGTTGGTATCGATGCGCGTTTCGGCCCGTACGGGGATGTCGGTAGCCGCTCCCTGCACCACGGCCTGGCCCAGCAGCTTCTCGTACTGCGCCAGATCCGCCTCGACCCCGGGGCCCTCGATCGCCACGCTGAGCGGGTACACCGGATGAGATGCTGACGGCGTGCGGATCAGCGCCACCAGGTCCATCAAGGGAGGCACCTCCACGGTACGCAGCATAGGCATCAGTATCCGTTCGACGCCCACCGCCGCACCGCGGGTCGGAGACTGTCCCAACGCATGTCGACGCGCAAAGATATCCGTCAACCAGGGGCCGGCCAGGCAGGAGGCCAGGATCATGAGAATGGTGCCATTGAGCACGGCATCACTCAGCAGCCCTATCTCGTGCCCCACCATCACTGCAGCCAGTGTAGCGGCGGCCTGATTCACACTCAGGCCATATACGATACCGGTCTGCTCTCTGGTGTACCGGAAGAAGGTGCCAGTAGCCACGGCAGCCAGTAGCTTGGAGACCAACAGGGCTATAGTCATGCCCACCGCGATTTCCCAGCCCAGTCCCTCCAGCAGCAGGCTACGCAGATCGACCATCATACCCACAGAGAGCAGGAATATGGGGATGAAAATGGTATCACCGACGAACTGCACCCGGTTCAACAGTCGGCTTTTTTCCGGTACCAGGGGATTCAACGACATACCGGCCAGGAACGCTCCGATGATCGGCTCCAGCCCGGCCAAATGGGCCGCTACCGAGAAAACCAGCAGGTTGGCGAACAGAAAAAGAAATTCTGCGGTGTCTTCGCCGATGGGCAGGTTGCGGTAGAACCAGCGCCCGAAGCGCGGCAGGAAATAAATGCTGAGCGCGATCAGGACGCCCCCGCCCAGCGCCAGTTCCAGGCCGTAGACCAGCGATAATTCGCCGCGGTGAATGCGGGCGGTGATGGCCAGCACCAGCAACGCCAGGGTATCGGTCAGTATGGTGCCACCCACCACGGCTGTCACCGCCGGATCCCGTGCCAGCCCGAACTTGCTGACCGCCGGATACGGCAGCAGGGTATGCGACGAGAACAGGCTACCGAGGAGGATCGAGGTCAGCCAACTGAAGCCGAACAGATAGTGGCCCATGAGGACGCCCGATATCCAGGGAATGGCAAAGGTAAAACCGCCGAAAACCACGGTTGGATGCGGGTGCCGGCGCACCTGGCTCAGGTCGATCTCCAGCCCGGCGATGAACATGATGTAGAGCAGCCCGGTAGTGCTGAAGAATTCCACCCCCTGGGTTATGTCTATCAGTCCGATACCATGCGTACCGACTATTACACCGGCCAGGATCAGGCCCACGATCGGCGGCAGGCCGATGCGCCTTGCCAGCCGCTGCACGACCAGAATCAATACCACCAGGACGCTCAGAATCTGCAGGGAATCCTGTAAGGGCAGGGAAAACGACATACTGTCCTCTCGATTCAGATTAAAGGAATAGACGGCGAGGATACCGGGCGGCCTCGTGGTGCGCCGGTTCTGCTGATAGGAAAAATCGACATCTCGAGCTCTGGTGCCAAGCGAGGCGGTACCCTACTCTAGGTCGGTTTTGCCGGCACAGGGGTTGTGCCGGAGTCCAAATCGGGCGGAGTGAAACCGTACACCGCGCAGTAGAAGAGGGCATACGCCTGGTTCGCGAAAGGACGCAGCATGAACCGTTGTCCGGATACCGGCCTTCCCGTAGGCGAAGCGCCCGCACCGCTTGTTTTCGACCATTTCCCGACCCGCTGGCAAACCGTGCTCTGGCGCAACTGGGGGCTGGTGACGCCGGCGCGGCTGGCCAAGGTGTTGAACGCGACCGAAGAGACGCTGGCGTGCGCCGCCGCCGCCATGGGGCTTGGCGCGGGCGCGTCGGAGGAAACCGAGCGCCGCTGGTTGCAGCGCGGGTACATCACCCTCATTCGCCAGAACTGGCATCTGCTCCCGTATCAGCAGCTACTTGACGTGATTGGCAGATCCTCGCAGGAGATGGCCTACGCGCTCAAAGAAGACGACTTCCTGTGGAACAAACTCGGCCGCCTCAAACCCGCTGCAGGACCGGTGGTGTGGCGGGAGTTGACGTCCGAACAGGAGCGCCGGACCGAGGAACTCCGCGCGCGGATCACCGCCACGTTCGGCGCGGCGCCCACGCCCGCGGCGGAACGTCCGTTCGACTTCCTGGAACGGTACGGCCGTCTGGCACCGTCCGCTCCGGTGACCCGTCCGGATGCACCGTTCGGGCTGCGACTGGTGTACTCCTACGCCGCGGTGTATGGAGATCCGTTGCTCGATGGCGAACTCGACCCCTATCCGGAGGGCCTCCTCGATGATCTGGCAGCCAACCGAGTCAACGCCGTGTGGCTGCAGGGGGTGCTCTACACGCTCGTTCCCTGGTTCGGCGACACGGAGTATTCCGCCGGCTGCGCCACACGCAGGCGAAATCTCAACGCCCTGATCCGGAAAGCGGCGGAACGCGGCATCGGCGTGTATCTCTACCTCAACGAACCGCGCGCCATGCCACCGGAGTTCTACGCGCGATGGCCGGAGTGGCAGGGACCGTTCTACCAGGCCACCGGGCTTCACGCCATGTGCGTGTCCCATCCTGAGGTACTTGACAAGCTCCAAGCGGGCGTGCGCGAACTCTTCCGGCAGGCTCCCGGCCTGGCGGGCGTCTTCACCATCACCATGTCGGAAAACCTGACGCACTGCCACTCCAAGCGGGACCAGCTGCCTGCCTGCCCCAGGTGCGCCCAGCGGAACACGGGAGATATCGTGGCCAGCGTCAACAACGCCATCGCCGCAGGCGCCCACGCGGCCAAACCAGCGGCCGATGTCATCGCGTGGTGCTGGGCCTGGGCGGACGAGTGGTGGCAGGATGCCATCGACGCCTACCGTCCCGGTATCCGCGTGATGTGCACCAGTGAGTCGCGTCTGGAGACGGAAGCGATGGGTGTCAAGGGCACGGTGAGCGACTACACCCTGTCCAAGGTCGGGCCGGGACCGTTCTCCACCAGGATATGGCGTCACGCGCGCGCCCGCGGCCTGGAGGTCCTTGCCAAGGTGCAGCTCAACAACACCTGGGAGTGCTCGGCGGTGCCCTATCTGCCCGTGCCGTTTCTGGCCAGGCAGCACGTGCGCAACCTGGAGGCGGAGGGCGTGTCCGGTCTCATGACCAGCTGGACGTTGGGCGGCTATCCCGGCGGTAATTTGCCCGCGATCGACGGCGAACCGGAAGACCTGGCCGTGGAGCTGTTCGGCCCCGAAGCCGCGCCCGTAATCGTCGCCGCCTGGCAGCAGTTCGGCGCGGCGTTCGCCGAGTTCCCCTTGCACGGCACTTCCTGCCTCTACACCGGGCCGCAAAACTACGGTCCCATGAACCTGCTCTTCGCCGAACCTACCGGCTGGTCCCCGACGATGGTCGGTTTCCCCTACGACGGACTGGATACGTGGCGCGGCAACCATTTCCCCCGCGCCGTGTTCGAGGCGCAGTTCCGCAAGCTCAGCGACGGCTGGGCCAGCGGTCTTACCCGGCTGCAGGCGGCCGCCGCCAGGGTGCCTGCCGGCGCAGCGAGCGCGAGCCGGCGGGCCGCGCTGGACGACCTGATGAACGTCGCGGAAGCCGCATATTGCCACTTCCGCACGACGTTCCTGCAAACGCGTTTCATCCGGTTGCGCGACGCGAGCGCGGCCCCCGGCGGCGATCAAGGTGCGGGTGCCGCGCGCGACGAGAGCGCCCTCGCGCCCGACCGGTGCACCGATCATGAAGCGGACGCTGGGCCAGATGCCCTATTGGCCATTCTGGACGAGGAGATCCAACTCGCCCGCCGCCTCTGGCAGGTCATGCGCCGGGACTCGCGCATCGGCTATGAGGCCAGCAACCACTACTACTACACCGAGAACGCGTTGATGGAGAAGGTGCTGAACTGCGACCGGCTCAAGGAGAGACTGCGCCGCGATGCGAAGGGTGTTCGAGATGATACATCCAATGGAAGTACTCGAAGGGCATGATGACCATGGGCTGTCCCGCATGGTCGAGCATCAACTGCACATACTCCCTGACGGGATCGTCGGTGGCTGGCATGGGCCGGACCCTGGATGAAAAGATGCCCCGCAACAGCAGGGGCAGGGAAAACGGCGGCGGCTCCGGGCCTTCTTCGATGGTGACTTTGTCGCCTGGTTTGATTCCGGCTTTCTCTTTGGCTAGGTCAACGGCCGTGTACAGGCTGCCCAGTTCATCGACCAGATGCCTCTCACGGGCATCCGCACCGGTCCAGACCCGGCCGTCCGCCACGGCTCGAATCTGGTCGACCTCCACCTTGCGGCCGTCGGCTGCACGCTCTATAAAATCGACGTAGAGATCCTGGATTCGGCCGACGATTCCCTGACGTTCCTCATCGCTGAGCCGGCGATGAGGCAGGGCGATACCGGCGAATGGCAGCATCGGACCGTGCCTCAGATCCGCGGATTTGCCGCGGCTGACGTGATCGGTATGCAGCCGCAAGCGCTCACTCAGTCCTTCGTCCCAGAACCAGCCGGCGATCACCCCGATACTTCCGGTGAGGGTGTTGGGCGCCGCGACGATGGTATCGGCGTACATGGAGATCCAGTAGCCCCCCGAAGCCGCCACGCGTCCCATGGACACGATCACCGGCTTTTCTTCCGCGGTTTTGCGCAGCTCCTCAGCCACCAGGTCGGACGCCAGCGGATCGCCGCCGGGAGAGTCGACACGCAGGACTACGGCTTGTACGCTGTGGTCTTCACGGGCAGCGCGAATCGCCCGGGATAGCGTCCGGGCCTGGATACCGAAATCGTTCATCGTCGGGCCCTCGGCGTACAAAACGGCTACCCTTTTCACCGGACCCCATCGATCGTCGCGGGGTCCGCGGTAGGCAAAGAGCTCCTGCGGGGCTATCCGGCGGCGGCTGTTGCCCTCTATTTTTTCGATGATGGCGTCGATCTCGGTAAAGCGTGCCAGGGTATCCACCACTCCAGCTTCCAACAGATCCGTGGGAGACAGGGATATACCCCGGTCGATCAGCGCATCGAAATCTTCTTCGCTCATTCCGCGCCCGCTACTCACATCGTTGCGAATGAGTTCGTAGAATGCATCGATGATGGCCTGGGTCTGCTCGCGTTCAGCAGCGGACATGCTGGTGCGGGAAAACGCCTCGAAAGCCGACTTGTACTCCATTTCGCGCAACTCGTCCACGCCGATTCCGATCGACGCCAGCATCTCGGCCAGATAGGTCCTGCTAGCGGCAAAACCGGGGATGATCAGCCCGCCCAGGGGATCCATGACCGCATAGTCCGCTACCGAAGCCAGGTGGAGGGTCATCATCCCGCCTCGTTCGAGGTAGATGACCACCTTTTTTCCGGTCGAGCGAAAATCGTTCAGCGCGTCGCGCAACTCCCAGGTTCTGGAAGGATCCAGCATCATGTCGGTGGCATCGATCACGATCCCGGAAACCGCAGGATCGGCCGCCGCCGCATGGATCTGGTCCAGCGTCTTGAAGAAGGTGGAACGTCTGTCCAGGAAGCGATAGTTCTGATAGGGTAAACCGCCCTTGACATCGAGGTCGACGTAATAGTGAGCGCGGCGGAAAGACCGGTCGAAGAGATTACGGTCCATGGCACCGGAGCGGATACTGTAGGAATGGTAGCGGTGATGACCGTCGGTATCGCGGTGGGCCTGGTAACTCACGCCGCCCCGCCCCAGACTGAACTGGATACCCGCGGTGAAACCGTTATCGTGCAGGTACCTACCGGTGAACCGCACTCCCGGCAGGGCTTCCACCACGGCCCCGGCTGACCAACGGCCGGTGAGCAGACCATCATCCCTGTCTCCCCAGGCATAGTCGCCGAACAGGGTCAGCAGCGGCGTCCCGAAGGGCCGCACGGCCAGATCGGCCACGGTTTCGTAGTATTCGGAGTCAAAAGTGGAAACGCCGGTGACTCCGACAGATAGATACGGACGGGGACGAATCAGGGCGCCCAGGGTGAGGTTGGTCTGCAGATCCCCCGGTCCGGTATTTCCCCCATACCAGTTAATCGCCAAACCGGCAGCCGCAGCATCAGTACCGCCGCCGAAGGCCAGCCGGTAATCCCTGTAGGTCTGCCCCTGGAAATCGTTGCGAAAAAAACTGAACGAAGAGTGGGGCGAGGCCGCGACCAGGCCCCATCGCGCAACCTCCTTGAAAAGTCCATCTGCGGTCCAGTACACGGCGAGATCGCCATCGTGGACATACTGCAGAAGAGCGGGGTTGTCGTACCCGTACAGTCCCGACCCCATGGCTCCGGACGACGCCAGCAGAAATTCGGTACGCTCGTAATGGCGTTCAAAGCCGATGTGAGGCTGAATCGTGTTCGACCCCGCCTGGGCGGCCACGGTGAGCGACAGTACGATGGCACCCAACCAAAGCAGGGCGCAGCTCGATCTGATTTTTCTCATAACGGTATCCCGACGTTGATCCTTCCGCTGGCTCGCACGGTGAAGAGAGGGGCTGCACGTACGGAATAGTATGCCCTGATCCGGCGGTTGCAAGCCGGCCGGGCGTCTCGACGCTCTCGGAGCTCACGCATGTTTGTCGGACAGAACACCAGCGGATCAACAGCAGACCCCACCAGGGATGCCACCACCGCGGCCATCATGACTCGCGACTTCAGTCGCAGGGACCTGGTCGAAGATCCGATCCAGACGGTGGCCATCGCCCGGAAACCGTCTCTGGCCTGGCGCGCCGCCGCTAGCATCGGTCGGTGTGTCTGCAGGTTGCCAGAGCCGGATACCCGGAAGCGCGGCCGGTCATTGTGTACTTATTCTTGACCATGGTTTCTGACTATGGTATATTCAGATCAACTATCTGGCATACAGGAGGCGCAAGGCGATGACAGAACCACCGAACACGCTGGCTATCTCCGAGTTCAAGGCAACCTGTCTCAAAGTACTCGATCAGGTCAAACTGACTGGAACACCCGTGCTGGTGACCCGGCGCGGCCAGCCCGTTGCGATGGTAGTCCCCCCCCCGCCGGCTGAGGCGCCACCGCGCTGGCTCGGCTCCTTTGCCGGTACAGCCCAGATCGTTGGAGACATCGTCTCTCCAGCGACGGGAACGGAAGAATGGGAGGTTTTGCGACGGTGAGATTGCTCTTGGACACGCACGTTCTTTTGTGGAGTGTGCTTGCACCGGACAAGCTCTCCCCGCCGGCGGCCGCAGTCCTGGAAGATCCGGCCAACGAGCTGTGGCTTTCGCCGGTTACCTCATGGGAGATCTGCCTGCTGGCCGAAAGGGGCCGGATCGCCATTCATTCCGCCAGCCCGGAGGAATGGTTACGCGGTGTGCTTGCCCGCGTGCCGGTAAAGGAAGCTTCGCTCAACCACGAGGTAGCGCTGCGCAGCCGTACCGTTGATCTGGAGCATCAGGATCCGGCCGACAGGTTCATCGCGGCGACCGCGCTCGTATATGATCTGATCCTGCTCACCACCGATGAACGGCTACTCCGCTCCGCGCACGTCCGCACTATGCGGGTGTAGCTGCTAAGCCGGACCACTGCGCCCTCCGCCGGTGCTCATCCGGTGACGGCGCGCCGATACTCATCCGTGTAGAGCCCGATCTCCTCGATGGGCAGCGGCCGGAAGGCCACCCGGGCCAACAGCGGCGCGTCCTGGTGCAAGCGGTAGTCTGCCTGGCCCGGGTCCAGAAAACCGGGATTCGCGGCCGCCTCGTATTCGACATTGGCCAGCAGATCCAGGTTCTCACGGCTGCCCGTCGTCATCGGGCCACAACCCAGAAAAACGTTGCGCCAGATGTGGTTCACGGCGGGCTCATCCAGCAGCCTGGCGAGGGACGGGTAGCGGGACCGGTACAACTCGTCGAGAAGGAAGTCCTCCCTGGGATCGCCGTCGCGCAACCACTGCCACACCACGTTGCGAGGATTCCAGCCGCCGCTGATACCCTGCCGGCAATCCACGAACACGTTGTTGTCGATCACGTTGTCGCGGCCGCTGTTCATCTGCACCGCGCCGAACTTGCCATTGGCACTGTCGATGAACAGGTTGCCGTACACCTGGATACCGCTGATGGCATCGTCCAGACGGATGGCCGCCTGGCCATGGACCGCCGTTTCCGTACCCGTCTTGCCGACGTTACGGTAGCGGTTGTAGCGGAAGATCACGCCCCGATAGGTCGGATTGAGAAACAGTTCCATGGCGCCCTGATCGTCCGATTCCTGCACCATGTCGCGCACGTCGTTGTATTCGATGAGATGATCGTTACCCTCTATGCGCATGGCGCTGCTGGGGCCGTCGAACATCAGGTTATGGGCGACGCGATGGCCCACGCCCTCCAGCTGGATGGCCGGAGTGTAGGTTCGATCCAGGCGTCCGAAAGTGTGGATGCGGCAGTTTTCCACCAGGTGGCGCCCCGGCGTCAACGTTGGCCGATCACCGCCGATCACCTCGGTGGCCCGGCGGCCGATGGTATGGACATCGCACCCCAGGATGACATTCTCCTGGCCGCCATGGATGAGGACGCCGCTGCCCGCCATGCGGGACACGGTGCAGCCGGCCACGGCGCAGCGGCTGCTGTCGCTGATCTGGATGGCGTCAAACCGGCCCAGGTCCAGCGTCAGTCCTTCCAGGCGCACGTCCGTCACCTGATCCATGGTGATCATGGGCACGGACAGCATACCGATCTCCACCGTGGCGGCGGCGGGGTCTGAAGGCGGATACAGGTACAGTATGCCGGTGCGGCGATTCAGGTACCACTCCCCCGGCTGGTCCAGCTCCTCCAGCAGATTGTACGCGTAGTAGATGATCCCCTGGTCCATGCTCATGCCCCGCTCATGGTAGCCGTACGGTTCCGCGGTGGTCAGCGTCGTGGCCTGGGGATCGATGCTGCCCACCGGGATGGAGGCATCCGCCCACAGGAAGTGGAAATAGCCGAACAACCACGGATCCTCCGCTTCGCACCAGCGCGCGTGACGCTCGTCGTGGTACCCCAGCACGGCCGGCGTGCCCTCTGCCGGCGAGCCGGCCTGCACCAACTCGCGCGCCTCCACGAAGCCCTGATTGGGCCAGCGGGCGAGGGTCTGCGGTTCGCCGTCGAACATCAACTCCAGGGTCGGGGGCGACGGCTGCTGGGCGAAGCCGCGCACCCGCAGTTCGCCATAATCCGTGATCCCCTGCGCCTCGAGATCGCACTGCATGACGTGTTCGCGCGCCTCCGCGGGCAGGCGCGCCAGCACGGCGGGATCGGTGACCGGCTGAAAACCGTGCAGCCGCTGACCGCCGTACAGCACCGAGGCCCCGGGCACCGCGGCGCGATACACCACCGGCTCACCCGGTGCGCCGGAGTCCCTGGCGTCCAGCGCCAGCGTTTCGGTGACGCGGTATTCACCCGGCTCCAGGGTCACCGCCACGGCCCCCCGCAGTCCGGTACGCCGGAGTTCGCGCACCGCGTCGCGGGCGCGATTGAGGCTGGTAAACGGCGCCTCCGCGGTGCCCGCCGCAGCATCGTCGCCGTCCGGAGCCACGTGCACCTCGGCGGCCCAGCGCTCCACCGGGGCAAGCCGCGGGCGCGAGGCCAGCGGATCCCGCGCGGGTAAACCGCGGGCCTGTCGCTCCAGCTCCAGACCCCGCTCCCCAGCCTCCCAGCGGTGCACCTCGGGATAGTCTGCCTGCGCTTGGATGGCCGTCAGCGCACGGCTAGCGGCAGCCTGATCTCCCGTGGCCAGAAAGCTCTGCGCCAGGCGCAAGTGGGCATAGCTGCGCACCTGCGGTGGCACCGCCGGGTCGCGGATCATCCGGTCCAGATGCGCTCGCGCGGTGGCATGATCGCCGGTTGCCCAGGCATCGCTGGCGGCCCCCAGAAGGTCCTGTGCAGATGGGTTCTGAGCTAGCGGCTGCTCGTTCTTGTCAGAAGGCATGCGTTCTCTCCTTTACGTTCGACTGGCATGATCCTGGAGTGAGGCCGGTGTCCTTGATGTACCAACGATTTCATGATACCCCGTAGTCGCTATGTCACGAGGTCGTGGCCGTGGGCGAGGCACTGTCCTCCAGGATGACGAGCCCCTCGCGCCGCAGCGCTACCCGAATCCGGACGCCGGGCTCCAGCCCCATGGACGCGTAACTCAGCTCGAAGAACCGGATCTCGACGCGGCGCCCGTTGGCGAGCTCGACTTCGGCCACACGCAGGGACGCGTGCTGCCGGAGCAGGGTGATGGTCGCGTCGAACACGTTGGCAGCAACGGAGTCGGTAAGGGGCCGGTCCGGATAGATGATCTTGATGTCCTCGGGGCGAAGGTAGGCGGTGACCGTGTCGCCGGGGGCGACGCGAGCGAGGCCGGTTTCGAGCTCGAGCCCATCCCAGTCGAGGCGGGTGGTGGTACCGATGCCGGTGACCCGGGCCCGGAGCAAGTTGCGGATCCCCATGATCTCGGCCACGCCCTGGTTCGCGGGGCGCCGGAAGACGTCACCGATGTCTCCCACCTGTTCGACCCGGCCAGCCTGCATGACGGCGATCCGGTCGCCCATGGCGAAAGCATCCTCCAGTTGGTGCGTCACCAGGATCATGGTCAAGTCCAGCTCATGGTGGAGCTGTGTCAGGTCCGACTGCAGCCGGGTCCTGATGGCGCCGTCCAGCGCCGCGAACGGCTCGTCCAGGAGGAGGAGCGGGCTGCCGGTAGCCAGTGCCCGGGCCAGCGCCACGCGCTGCTGCTGGCCTCCGGACAGCTCGGACGGATACCGATCTGCCAGATGGTCCATCGAGACCCGTTCCAGGAGCGAGCGGGCCGTCGCCCCGGCGCCGGGCTGGCGGCGAAGCGGGTATGCCACGTTGGCCATCGCCGTCATGTGGGGGAAGAGGGCATACGTCTGCATGACGTACCCCACGCGCCGACGCCTCGCCGGGAGGTCCGCCGCCGGGCCGGGGCGCCCTTTCCGGAACAACGTGTGCTCTCCGAGCACGATTTCACCCTCGTCGGCTGAGGCCAGCCCCGCGACGATGTCCAGCACCATGGTCTTGCCGGCGCCGGACGGGCCGAACAGAACCAGGACTTCCGTGCCCGCGTCGAGCCGGACCTGGAGTTCGAAGCCGGAGAGCCGGCGCGAGACGTCGACCCGGAGCCGGGGCCTGGTCATGTCCGCTCCTTGGGACCGGTCCTCCGGGGAGGTTTGGAAGGACCGGCGGGGTGCGACGGTCCACGGCCGGAGGAACCGATCCCGCTCCGTTCCAATCGCTGGATCACCAGTATGCTGGTAAAGACCAGAACCGTGGTGAGGAGAACCAGCGCGCGGGCGTCGGCGTAGCGGCCGGCCTGGACCGCGTCGTAGATGGCGAGAGGCACGGTCTGAGTCCGGCCGGGGATGCTCCCGGCCACCATGAGCGTGGCGCCGAACTCGCCGAAGGCCCGGGCCGCGCCCAGAAGCACACCGGCGATGATCCCGCGCCGGGCCAACGGCAGCGTGACCCGCCGGAAGATCTCGAGCTCGGTGGAGCCCAATGTCCGGGCAGCGTTCTCGATGACCGGGTCCACGCTGGCGATGGCGGCCTTGGCGGCCTGGACCATGAGGGGAAGCCCGACTACAGCCGACGCCAGCGCCGCAGCGTGCCAGGTGAAAAGCAGGTCCAGGCGCAACACGGCCGCCGCCCCCCCAGGGCCCATACCCACGAGCAGATAGTATCCGACCACGCTGGGCGGCAGCACGAGGGGAAGAAAGATGGCCGCCTCGATCACCGCCTTGCCAGTGAACTCCCGGCGCGCCAGAACCCACGCCACGGGAAGCCCGACCACGACGATGATGATCGTCGCGGCGATGGTGACGCGAGCGGAGAGGAGCAGCGCGTCGGTGATCATGGCGTCCCGGCGCCGGGCGTGACGGAGGTGTCGGGCGCTGCGTATATTGGGGAAGATGAGTCTGCGCCTGGAATGACGCATGTAGCAGGTGGTTCGGACGTATCGGAGGGTGCGGTTGTGCCGGACGGTTCGGATATGGCAGGCGGTAGGAATCCGTGGCGGGCAAGGATCGCCTGGCCGTCAGGTCCGGTGACGAATGCGGCGAAGGCCCGCGCCTCGGCCTTTCGGGGGCGGCCGGCGATCACGGCAAGGGTCTGCCGCAGCGGGTCGTGAGCCGTGGCAGGAACCGGGACCCAGACGTGCCGGTCGTCCCGGACCAGCGACCGAGCGGAGACAGCCACATCCACGACGCCGGTCTCCACATACTGAAGGGTCTGTCGGACATTCTGGGCAATGACGACCCGACCCTCGACGTGCCGCCAGATGCCTGCCCGCTCGAGCGCCTGCCGGGCGGCCCGGCCGTACGGCGCGTGTTCGGGATTGGCGATGGCGATTCGGCGGATAGCGGGCTGCCGCAGGTCGGCCAGCTCCCGGACTGGCGGCGTACCGGCCGTCGAGACCAGAACCAGGGGTCCGAAGGCGTACACGGCCTCGGTGCCGGGAACGGTCCGGCCCGCGTCCCGGAGCCGGTCCACCCACCCGGCGTCGGCGGAGAGAAACAGGTCCACTGGCGCGCCATTCAGGATCGTATGAGCGATCTGGCCCGACGACCCGAGCGTCACATCGACTCGCGTCCCCATGGCGGCCTCGAAGGCCGCCACCATTTCGGGGATCGCCACGGCCAGGTCCGACGCGGACGCCACCAGGATCCGCGTGTCGTCCTCGCCGCCGGTGTCCGGGCAGGCCAGGACGGTGAATGCGACAGCGAGCAGAAGCAGGGCGCGGATCGTCATGCTCAGCCCTGATGGAAGCGCTTCGAGCACGATGCGGTTGGGGTATACGCCTCTTTCAGCATTCATGACAACGATCCGCCCGCTTCCACCAGACGTTGATCCAGGCGTAGCAAGGCGGCGACGAGCTCGCCGTGGGCGTCGGCAAAGGGCAGCTCGCCGCAGATCAGCGGCACCTTGTCCTGGGCGTACCCGCCACGAGCCGCGGCGGTACGATCCGGAGCGTATCCCACGCTGTCATCGACGAAGCTGAGCACCAGCGGCAGGGGTGCCCGGGCGGCTTGGACGACATCGTTTCTGATGGCCTGGAAGGTTTCGAAAGGACTGCCCAGCAGGGCCACGGGGCCGATGCGGAAGCCGTGGATCTCGGTGGGGGGCTGCAGCGATTCGCCGCGTTCGGCGCGCGCCACGAGGTCGCGCAGAGCCAGCGCGTACACCGTTTCCATGCGCAGATCGATGTCGCCATCCAGCACGGCGGTGTCGGTGGCATCCGGATGATCCAGGCGCGCCTCGGTAGCCGCCAGCAAGTCGCGCAAGGTGTCCAGCCCCCAGGATTGCCGTGAGAACACCGTCGTTTCCAGCGCCGCGGCCACCCGGTCCACCGCCGCCGGCTGGGCCGCGGCCAGTCCGCGTCGCAACGCGCGGGCATACCGTCCGGCCACCACATCCAGAGCCAGCATGGCCTCCGCCTCGGGTTGATGCACGACGCAACTGTTGACATCGCCCTGCGCCCCCTGGAGGAACAGGCCGGTGACCCCGTCGGCGTCGCGTTCCACCTGATTGGTGGCCACGCCGGCGAAATCCCCGTGAATGAAGCGGGTGTCGGCGCAGCAGACCACGGGATGACAGCCGAAGTAACTGGCAAAGCCGCGCAGCCTGCCGTCCGGCGCGCGCACGGCCAGCACGTGACAGGCGGTGTCCGTGAGCTCCGGATGGGCCGGTTGCCAGTCGTCCCGCAGCACGGACTCCAGCGGCGGTCGGTCGCGGTCGTATTCGCGGTTCAGGCCGATGCCGGTGCAGGGTACCGTAGCCACGTGTAGTTCGGCGGGACGCAGATCGGCCAGCGCCTGCAGGGCGGCGCCAGCGATGCGGTTGTGCAGGGTCTCGCGATAGGGCTCGTCCGGCGCTCCCCAACCGATGTAGGGCCCGGTGTTGGGACCGCTGTGGGTGTGCGAGCAGCAGATCATCACCGCCTCGTCCGGCAGGCCGGCGGCCTGGCGCACGCGGGCGCGCACCTTGCGAGTGACGTGCAGGGTGATGCCGATCAGGTCACAGGCGACGAGGACGACCTTCACGCCGTCCTGCTCGACCGCCATGGCCCGCGCCCAGAGCCGGTCCCGGATGCCGACGGCATGCCGGCAGCGGAAGGGGCCGAAGCCGCACAGCTCCACACCGACGCGCGGGGTGATGTCCTGGCGTCCAAAACCGACGTTCATGACCTACGCTCCTCCCAGGCCTGGCGGACCCGGGGCAACTGGTCTGTGACCTTGCGGATGGCGGCGAGCAATTGCCGGACATAGGCGCTGTCACCCAGCAGGTGCACCTGACTCAGGGTGGCCGCGGTTTCCTGGACGCTGCGTTCGGTGTTCGGCAGAGACAACTGACGGTAGTCCTGCAGTGTCGCGGGGTCGCGGTACGGAAGGGGGCTGGTGGCGTCATCCAGGTTCAGCAACGGATTGCGATACACCGGTCCGTACGTGGCACCCAGCGAGCAGCCTTCGGCCGCCAGGGCATGGCGGAACGCATCCCGGCTGACGCCGTCGGCGGCCTCGGGATCGTAATACAAGGTCATCGCATAGTACGCCTGGCGGGTCACCCGGGGATCGCGCCGGGCGGCGCGCAACGGCCCACCGATCGCCTCCAGCCCTTCCCGCAGGCGCTGGGCATTACGCTCGCGGCGCGCGGTCTGGGCGGTCAATCGCGTCAACCCTCCGCGCAGAAGGACAGCCTGCATCTCGGTCATGCGATAGTTGTGTCCGTAGCGCCGGGCCGCAACCAGCGGTTCGTACAAATTTCTGCCAGCATTCTCCGGCATCCAGCCGACTTGTTTCAACGCGAAGACGGTCTGGTAGACGTCCAGGTCGTCCGTGGTCACAGCGCCTCCTTCGCCGCAGGTCAGCACCTTGCTCTGCTGAAAGGAGAAGCTGCCGGCGTCGCCGATGGCGCCGGCGCCCTGGTCGCGCCAGCGGCTGCCGTGCTGGTGCGCCACGTCTTCCAGCACCTTGATCCGGTGCCGGCGGGCGATGTCGAGTATCGCGTCCATATCGCACATGCAGCCGTACAGATGGACCGGAATGACAGCCCGGGTGCGCGGGGTTATGGCCGCGGCGAAGGACTCCGGATCCAGTCCCAGCGTCTCCGGGTCGATATCCGCAAAAACCACGTTGGCACCGATGTCCATGGCGGCCTGGGCTGTGGCCACCCAGGTCAGTCCGGGCACGATGACCTCGTCGCCGGGCTGAACGCCCAAAGCCTGCAGGGCGCACTGCATGGTGACCGTGCCGTTGGTCAGCGCTATCGTGTAGCGGGCACCGATGAACCGGCTGAACGCGGCGCAGAAAGCCCGTTCGTGCGGACCGAGCCAGCTCCAGCGACCGCTCTGCACGACTTCGTTCATCCAGCGCAGCTCACGGGCTCCGGACACCGGCCAGGAAGGCGCCTGGCGCGTAACCGCGCGGGGGCCGCCCGCAAGCGCCAACGTCGACTCTTTTTTTACTGCCGCCATGATCCGTCCTTTCGTCCAGGATGTCTGCTGTTCCTGCTCGTACTCAAGGTGAGTATCAAGGTGCGTATCATAGATACGGCAATCGGAAGTCGCCGACAAATGCCGTGGCGACAGCGGGCCGGCCCTGGAAGCGAAATCCCCCGTCCTGCTGTTTCACTGATAAGGTGGCCTCATCCGCGCCGCGGGCACGGTTGAACCCATGCCGACCCTTCTTCTTGGCAGAACCCCGCTTTGTTACTTTGAGGTGCGGGCCGGCCAACGGCCGCAAGGATGCTTGACAGAGCCCTTTCATCGATGACGCTATCTCCCACCGCCGCCACGACATCCCGCCACTATATATAGACGCCGACCCACCACCACCACAACATATGTGAAAAAAAGAGTTGACGTCTGAGCACGATTGCGTTACCCTTGAGGCGCGCGTTGCTTGCGATACGTTGCTTGAGGCACGCTACTCGAGCCGCGATGCAAGCCGCGTTGCCCGGAACGCGCTGCGTGCGGTGTGTTGCGTCAGGCATGTTGCTCGAGGCACGCTACTCGAGCCGCATCGCATCTATCGCATATAGTGAAGTGCATTCGGCAGATCCGGGCTTGAACGGATCGAATACAACAGGTTCAACATCACCAGCCGTCGACCAGCCACCACGCGGCACCGTCATCCTCCGAAAGGCTGTGACCAGCCGTCAACCAGCCGCGGTGTGACATCGGCGCGCCCCCCCCGAAGGATCTGCCCGGGCAGCAGCAGCGGGCCGGTGGGGAATGTCAAGGAGCATCGCACGATCATGTCCACTGTTACCCAGGACCAGCAGTTCGCCGGTTTTCGCAAACGCTCCGGCCTGGTGGTGCCATTCCGGGTCGAGAAGATCGAGATGGCCGTGCAGCGTGCCGTGGAGGCCGTGGCTCGCAGTCTTGGCACCGAAGCCGGCACCGATCTGGCCCCTACCATCGCCCAGCGGGTCGTGGAACAGCTGAACACGCCGGTCAGTGAATACTATGTGTATCCCGACGAGAACGAGGGGCGAATCCCGTGTATCGAGGATGTACAGGACCTGGTGGAGATCATACTGGCCGAGGCTGGCGAGACGATGATCGTGGCGGCGTACAAGCGCTACCGCAAGCGTCGTGAGCTGGCCCGCCGCAAAATCCGCGTGCGCGGCGAGAACGACGCCGGTGTCGATGTCACCGATGCCAGTCTGCTGCTGGTGGAATCCACTACCAGCAACATGACGCTACCGTGGGATCGCCAGCGCATCGTCAAGCAAATTCTGGAGAAAACCGAACTGTCGCCCGAACTGGCCGGCAGTGTGGCCAAGTCGGTGGAGAACACCATCATCCAGAGCGACATAACCACGATCAACACGACGCTGATCCGGGAGTTGGTCAACAACGAACTCACCACGCGCGGGTACGGCGCCCAGTTGCGCGACCTTTCCGTGTATGGCGTGCCCAAGGACTACGTGCAGAAGCTGATGTTCAGCAAGTCGGCTGAGAACAGCAACATCGTCAACAACAACGCCGAGGCCGTCAATCTGGGTATTGCCGAGTTGGTGCTCAAACAGTGGGGACTGGATACCATCTTCGCGGCCGAGGTCAAGCGCGCGCACGATACTGGGGCCATCCATCTGCACGATCTGGGCTATCCCCACCGTGTGTACTGCTCTTCCCATTCCGTCGAGTACGTCAAGAAATACGGGCTCCAGGGACTGGTCAATCTCAACACGGAGTCCAAACCGGCGCGTTCGGCTTCGGTGTTGACCGGCCATCTGAACACCTTCCTGGCTTCCATGCAGGCCAACTACGCCGGCGCGCTGGGCATCGCCTACATCAACATCCTGTATGCGCCCCTGCTGGAGGGCATGACGCCGCAGGAGTACAAGCAGATCGCCCAGGAGCTGATTTTCAACGGCTCCCAGAATGCGTTTTCGCGTGGCGGTCAAACGTTGTTCCTGGACTTCAACATCCACTCGGGCGTACCCCGGTATCTGGCCGACGTGCCGGCCATCGGTCCTGGCGGCCAGTATATGCTGCGCCTGGCGGACGGAACCAAAGTGGCGCTGGAGGAGGAGCAGCAGAGCATTCGGGATCGCAGCGGTTACCCTTTGATGTCGCTGTATTACGTCGATCCCGGCTCTGGCCAACAGCGCCTGGTGTTGCATGAGATGCTGGACGCCGAACTCGGCATCCAGTACGACGACAATGTTCGCGCGGATCTGGAGCGCCGGGGGGAAGCCATCGTCACCTACGGCGACTACGTGGCCGAAGCCCGGGCGTTCTGCCGGGCGCTGCTGGACGTATGGGGCGAAGGTGATCGTGCCGGCCGCGTGTTCGAGTTCCCCAAGTGCGACTTCCACGTCAGCAACGAGACCTTCGAAGACCCGGAGCAGTATGAACTCTTCCTGGCCGCCTGCGAGTTGGCCAGCAGGAATGGCTCCACGTACTTCGTTTTCGATCGTGACGAAGTGACGCTGTCCGCCTGTTGCCGACTGCGCACCACCATCAGTGACAGCCGCATGCTCATGCACCCGGAGAGCATGCGCTTCTGCGGCTTCCAGAATGTCACCATCAACATCCCGCAGGCGGCGTACCGGGCTGCCCGGAGCACCGGCCCCGACGGTGATGTGATGACCGCCTTCTACGCGGAACTGGATCGAACCATGGAGTTGGCGGTTGAAGCGCACCTGCAAAAGAAAGCCAAAGTAGCGGAGATGATGTCCAGTCCGGGACACCCGCTGTGGCAGATCGGCAAGGTGGCCTGCGACGGCGTGCCCTACGTGGATCTGGAATCCTGCACCTACATCCTTGGACTGATCGGGGTCAACGACGCCATCAGATTCCTGACCGGCGTCGCGCTCCACGAAAGCGATGAAGCCATGACCCAGGGGCTTCGCCTGGTCGCGCATATGTATACCAAAGCCAAAGAGCTGTCGCGGCAGCATGGCCTGAAGTTCACGCTGGAAGAATCGCCGGCGGAGAGCGCGTCGCGGCGGCTGGCCAAGACCGATCTGATCTACTTCCGGCCGGAAGCCGAGCGCGTGGTACAGGGCGAAGACGAGGACACGGCGTACTACACGAACTCCGTCCATCTTACGGCTGACGCACCGGTGAATTTGATCGAGCGCATTCGCCAGCAAGCCAAGTTTCACAGCATGATCGAATCCGGGGCCATCACCCACGCCTTTGTCGGCGAGGAGCAGCCATCCACCGAATCCATCGCCCGTCTGATGACATCCGTCTTCCACCGGACCCAGTCCGCTCAGGTGACCATATCCCCCGAGTTCACTTACTGCAACAGTTGCTACCATAACATGCGCGGCCTGTTGGAACGGTGCGCGCGTTGCGGCTCTGACCAGGTCGTGGGCGAAACGCGGGTCGTGGGCTACTTCAGCAAAATCCAGAACTGGAACAAGTCCAAGCGCTACGGTGAACTGGTGGCCCGTCAACGCGGGCATTACGCCGTGGAGACCGGAGACAGCGACGCGTCCGTTGAGGAGACAGTGCTCTTTGCCACTGAACACAGCGCTGTGGCGGTGGCCGGTTGAGTTGCTGAGCCGCGCCGCAATCGGCGGCCGTTTGAGGTGCTGAGCCGCGCGATGCCAGGCGCGGAACCAGGTGGTATGGAGGGGCGACACTTGGCGGTGACAGGCGACACTTGGCGGTGACCTTGGCAGCTCACAATGCCCGTTTTCCCGAGGAATGCCCGCGATGGGCGGCCCCCTGGCAGTGACAAGCGGTTTTGGCGGCGACAAGCTTCGACAGGCGCCAACTGTCGACAACTGGAAGTACCTGGCGACGATGGGCGATATGGGGCGGTAATAAGCGGCCATTGGCGGCAACAGGAGGTTCGACATGGCAGGACAGTACCGCGTGCGGGTGTTCGGCAAGCAGAGCTGCGACAAGTGCGCTGTGCTGAACCAGCGAGTGGACAAGCTGCTGCAACAAGCCGAATGGGCGGACTTCGAGAAGCAGTACCTGGACGTGGAGACGGAGGAAGGCCTGGTGGCTTTCGCCCAGGCCGAGTGTATCAACCCGCAGCGTATTCCGGCCATGCTGGTGGAACGGCGCAACCCCGGAACCGGCCTGTTCGAACCCCTTCCCAACCGCGCCCCGGGCCGTCCTGATCCGGTGTACAGAAAATGCAAGCTGTACCAGTATCTGGGCGTGCAGACCGATTATTCGGATACCGGTCGAGGCGTCCTGTCGCCAAAGGTCATCCGAACATGCCTGGAAGAGGCACGCGACAACTGACCGGCCATGGTCATGGAATCCGGTCGATCCGGTCGCGGGGCTGACTCGGCGGCAGCACGCACTCAGGGAGATGACTCGACGGCACAGGAGGCATTAGCGAGTGCCGGCGGTGGTCGGTCGCCGGTATACGGCTACCTGCGCCGGCCGTCCATGGTGGACTATCCGGGACAGCTGGCCGTCGTGCTGTTCACCGCGGGATGCAACTTCCGCTGCGGCTTCTGCCATAACCCCGAGCTGACAGGCCAGCCGCGCCTCGGGATGAGTTGGCCGCGGCTGGAGCAGGCCTGCGACACGATGGCCGCCAACTGGGTCGATGCGGCGGTGGTGACCGGCGGCGAGCCTACGATGATCTGTTCCCTGCCGGAGTTGCTGGTGTTCCTGCGGGCGCGCGGCTTTCGGGTCAAGCTGGATACCAACGGCTCCAATCCGGACCTGCTGGCTCGCTGCCTGCCCCTGCTGGATTACGTGGCCATGGATATCAAGACGGGCTTGTCGGAGTACGCCGCGCTCACCGGTTTTGCCGACACCGGAAAGCTGCGGGATTCCATGCAACTGCTCCGGTATCATGCCCCTGACTACGAACTGCGCACCACGCTGATCGAACCGATACACGGTCCGGCCCAGTTACAGGAACTGGCCGACATGGTCCGTGGCGCGCATCGCTATGTCCTGCAGCCGTTCGTGCCAGGCGCGGCATTGCCCGATCCCGAGTACCGCGCCTACCCGCGGACCTCGCCGCAATTCCTGCTGCGGGCACGGGAGGTCTTTGAGGGATCGGTCGATGAGCTGGTGACGCGCGGGACCTGACCCAGGGACGTACATTCAACATGGCGCTATGGCGCTCGGGTTGTGGCCTGCGTCCAGTGGGGCTCTCCACTTGACTTGTCAGGGACCGCTTCCCGGCCGGGGCTTCAGGGGCGCATCAACCGCAGCACAACCAGGAGTCGCGGAATATGAACGGTACAGTGCGAATCGGCATCCTTGGCGGCGGCGGCATTCTGGGGGCCCACGCCGCCGGTTTCCAGCCGTTGGCGGACGGTTGCCGCGTGGTGGCCGTGGCCGAACCGGATGCGGCGCGGCATGCGCGCATCCGGGAATTGCTGGGGCCGGATGTCGAACTGGCCGGTGATTATCCCGAGGTGCTGGACCGCGACGACGTGGACGCGGTGGATATCCTGCTGCCCCATGACCTGCACCTGCCGGCCACCGTCGCCGCGGCCGCGGCCGGCAAGCCCGTACTCGTCGAGAAGGTGATGGCGCGCAACATATACGAGTGCGACCGCATGATCGAAGCCTGCCAGGCGGCCGGCGTGTCGTTGACCGTGTGTCACGATCGGCGCTACAACGGCGACTGGATCGCACTCAAGGAAATCGTCGACTCCGGGGTGCTGGGAGAGATCCTGCACTGGCGGCTGCTGCACACGCAGAACGTGGCGCCCGTTGCATCGGGCCGGGGCAAACACTGGATTGCGGACTATGACCGGCTGGGCGGCGGGGCCATCATGAGCTGCCTGACCCACCAGATCGACGCGCTGCGCTGGTACGAAGGCCCGGTGGCCGCGGTGACCTGCATGCACAAAACAGTGCCGGAGCGCATGGAGGGCGAATCCGTGGGGGCGGTGCTGGCACAGATGGAATCCGGCGCCATGGCCGAGTTGTCGATCAGTTGGATCACCCGTTCCAACACCGCGGCCAGCGGTCTGTGGTACGAACTGAACCACGTCACCGGCACCCGGGGCGAAGCCTACTACTCCGCCGGCAAGGGGACGTTTCTGCTGACCTACGACGCACCGGCGGTGGATCTGCCCGTGGGTTTCGAGAGCCAGGCGAGCCCCGTGGGCATGGCGTTTCGCCAGGTGGTCAGTGACGGCGTCCCCGGCCATGTCGGCTGCATACGCGAATGGGTGAATCACCTCCGCGGCAGGCCCGCTGACATTCGTACCAGCGGTCTGGAGGCTCGCGGCACTGTGGAAGTGGCGGAAGCGGCCTACCGCTCCGTGGAGACCGGGCGCACCGTGCCATTGCCGATAGACCCCATACCCTGGAGATCGTCATGAAGGTGGGACTGGACGGATTCGCTCTGCATCCACTCAAGCTCGATGCCTTCGGCCTGTTCGAATACTGTCATCGCCACGGCTTTGACGGCGTGCTGTTGCCCGGGATTCGCTCCCTCAGTGCGGAACTGGAGACGATGCACCTGGCGGAGATCCGCGCCCGGGCCGATGAACTGGCGCTGTACAGCAACGTTTCCGTAGCCTCTCCGAACGCAGTCGCCGCGGGTCGCCCGGAGGCCGAGGTGGCCACCGAACTGAGCGCGCAGATCCAGGCCGCGGCCCACTGTGGCTGGCACGAACTGCATGCCTCCCTGGGCGCCGAGCGGGACCGCTACGAAGCGCCCGTACCGTGGACGGAGCAGATGGCCGCATCGCGGCGCGTGCTGCAGACCGTGGCCCCCGTACTGCGCGACCACGGCAGCCGCATCAACCTGGAGAACCACGGGGACACCACCACCTTTGAACTGGTGCGACTGGCCCAGGAGGTAGGGCCTCAGGTCGTCGGTATCTGTCTGGACACGGCCAATGTCCTGGTCTTTGCCGAAAACCCGGTGGATGCGGTGCGCCGCGCCGCGCCCTACGTGCACATGACCCATGCCAAGGATGCTATCGTGTTTTTCTGCGATACCGGACTGCAGCGTCAGGGGCGCGCCGTAGGCCAGGGGTGTCTGGACTGGGAGTCCATCCTTCCCATCCTGGGCGAGCACGAACCCGGCCTGGAATTGTCCATCGAAGACCACAAATGGTTCTTCTTCGCCCATATCTTCCGCGACGACTGGATGGCTCAACAGCAGGATCTGACCCGCGACGAGTTGGCCCGCACCCTGCGTCTGGCCTGGCAGGTGGAGCGCTGCCGGCGCGACGGCAGCCTGCCAGATCCGCTGGAGTACGAGAAAACGGACTACGCCGAGCAGATGCAGGAACGGTTGCTGTCCGGGCGCGAATACCTGAGGAATCTGCTTCAGCGTCTGCGCCTGGCTTGAGCGTATCGTCCCCCAACCTGCTCTACCAGACAAGTCACCGCTGCCACCACACTGCGGATCGGCGCACAGGCAGAGACGCCCGGAGCGTTGCAGTGCCCGCCGCGCTGGCGATCCCTGTTACCGCAGCAGTTCGCCCAGCCGGACTTTGAGGTCGGCCCATTTCCGGGCGAACTGCACTTCCTGTGCCCGCAGGCCGGCGTCTGTGGCGTGTTCCAGTCCTGCCGGTTCCTGCAGGTACGCATCCACCGTAGTCTGCACCCAGTCACGCAGGGACACGCGGAAATCGAGCCCTACCTCAGCCTCGGCTTTGGATGTGGACATCAACAGCGGGCAGTATGTGAAGGGGGCGTACGACCAGTCCTGCCAGGGCAGGTCCGTATACCGCTGCAGCATTTCCGCGGGCACGCTGACCGGATGCAGCGGGCGTCTGGCCGCTTCGGCGACCGCCTGCAGCCAGTTGATCAGCGCCGGCATCTCCGGCTGGGCATAGTTGTAGACGGTGCGCGTGCCGCCGTGAGTGAACAACTTGATGAGAAAGGTGGCCAGATCGTTCGAGTAGCCGACCTGGACGGCCAGCGTACCGCCGTCGGGCACCAACACCGGATCCCCGTCCATGATGCGCGACAGCCACCAGGGAAAGCGGCCGGAGGGATCGCCCGGGCCCAGCGTGGCGGGCACGCGCACGATGATGAACGGCCAGTCGGCAGGCGACTCGAGCATGACACGCTCCATCTGACGCTTGCCTTCTCCGTAGGGCGACAGGTGTGGACGGTACTCCCACGGTTGGTTGGCATTGTCCAGGTCGCTCTCGCGCACGGGTTCCCGGTACCGGTAGTCCACCGCGAAGCGCTCCTCCTCCGTCAGAGATTCTCGTACCGTGTGGCGGACGCGGGCATGGCCGCCCTCGCCGTACACCGACACGGTGCTGGCCACAACATACCGGCCCACCTGGCCCTGCAGCGCCCGGATGACGCCTTCGGCCTCCTGGCGGTTGAAACACAGGTTGTCGATGACACCGTCAAAGGACCGGCCGGCCAGTTGCTGGACGAGGCCGTCCGCATCCTGGCGGTCTCCCTGGACAAACTCGATGTCTTTCCAGAACGGTGGGCGCACCCGGCCGCGACTGAAGATCGTCACCCGATGGCCGGATTCCAGTAACTGCCGGGCCGCGGCCCGGCCGAAATACCGCGTGCCTCCCAGAATCAATACGTGCATGGTTCGATGGCTCCTTTCGTTGCGGCGATGGAGCGCCCCCTGGCGGGCTCTCGACCGCGAAACCGACGGTCAGCGTATGGTGCAGTGGATCCCGGTGCGGGCATGACCGCTGGAAGACGAATCTACCGGGTTCTCCCGGCCACCTCCAGGCCTTCCGATGCAGCACTGTCGCTGGAGCAGCCCGCCCAGGACAGGGCCGGCACGCAAGGCCGGAGCGTGTTCAAGCAAAGTATGGGCATTTGAACGCTTGGGTCCAGGCGGCCAGAGAAAAGCATGCTCCGACTGCGCTCTGTCTCCTGTCAGATTGATTGTACCCTGGAGCAGAGCTATCTTCTGCCCGACATTGGACCAGGAAGGACGATGTGTCGGCTCTGAGTTGCTGAGTCGAATTCTATTTCCGCAGGTTGTATGTGAAACGCAACGGGCTCGGAGGAATTCAGCAATGTGTAAAGACGGCTGCTGTTCGCACGTGCCGGAAAACGCCATCAACATGGGCAACAAACTCGAGCTTTTTATCGACGACCATCTGATCGATACCATGAGCAATGCCCGGCTTCTTATGCACCGGCCGCAACCCATGCCGCTGCCGCAGTCACCGTTTACCGGTTCGTACATGACCGTTCTCAAAGACGGCGACCTGTACCGGGGCTACTTCCGGCGTTACAGACCGGACTTCGACGGCGAACGCAAAGACGGCAACCCGGGCGAATGCACCTGTTACACCGTCAGCAACGACGGAATCGAGTGGACCGAACCCGAACTCGGTCTGTTCGAGGACGACGACTGCGGCGGCCTGAAAAACGCTATACTGTGCCAAGCCCCGTTCGCGCACAATTTTTCCCCCTTTGTCGATACGCGCCCCGGCATCCCCGCCGGCGAACGCTACAAGGCGCTCGCCGGCACGCGACAAAGCGGTCTGCACGCGTTCGCGTCCGCCGACGCCGTACGCTGGACGAAAATGAGTGACGGACCGGTCATTTCGTATGATGAAACACTGCACGGGAGGTTGGCTTTCGACTCTCAGAACGTCGCCTTCTGGTCTGCAGTGGAGCAGTGCTATCTCAGCTATTTCAGGCATTTCAACACACCGCAGGGCGGATTGCGCACCATTGCACGCGCGGTATCGGCTGATTTCCTGCACTGGACCGACCAGTCCGCGGACTTCCAGGCGCCCAATCTGCCTGGCGAGGAGCTTTATACCAATCAGACGCATCCGTATTTCAGGGCGCCTCACATCTACCTGGCGCTTCCGAGCAGATTTACCCAGGGAACGGTCCAGGGAGAGCCGGTCGAAGGCAACTACGGTTCGACAGACATCATGCTGATGACCTCCAGAGCCGGCTCGATGGCCTATCAGCGCACCTTCAAAGAAGCCTTCATCCGGCCCGGACCGGACCCCGAACGGTGGAAGAACCGGGCGAACTACGTCGCGCTGAACGTCGTCCCCACGGGTCCCGCGGAGATGTCGATTTATAACCGGAGCGGCCAGCGGTATGTGCTGCGCACCGATGGATTCGCCTCCGTAAATGCGCTCTACGATGGCGGCGGGATGGTGACCAGGCCGGTGGTCTTCGACGGGAAGGAACTAATACTGAACGCCGCAACCTCCATCAGGGGTGGAGTGCGGGTGGAGTTGCAGGATCTGGGCGGCAACCCCCTGCCCGGCTTTGGCCTGGACGACTGCCGGCCGTTTCTCGGAGACCGTATCGAACACGTCTTCTCCTGGAAGGACGGGAGCGATCTGGGGGCGTATAGCGGCACGCCGGTGCGCCTGCGCTTCGAGCTGAAAGACTGCGATCTGTATTCCATGCGGTTCAGGTAATGCCTGACGAATGACAAGGTCGCTGCCGGCGCACGGCGTATTGACCGTTTTCCCCGCATGAGACGTCAAGTGTTAGACTGGAGATCGCCATGTACGACCCGTCTTTGTATCTGTTCCTTGACGACCTGCACGTGCGCACCCTGTTCGGATGGCGGCGCACCTTCGGAAAGCTGGAAAAGCAGCCGGAGCCGGTGCTGGAGGATATCCCCGGCCGGCTGGCCTGCTGGGCCTGCGTGCGGCGCGAAGCCGACGGGTTGTACCGGATGTGGTACCAGTCGGTGAGTGCGGGCGGCGGTCATGAGCTGGCCAGAGCGGGCGTGTGGGGGCGCGGCCAGGAGTTCGGATATTTCCCCGAACGCCACCCGGAGGCCGTGCGCGAGACCCAGACCTCGATGATCGCCTATGCCGAGAGCGACGACGGCGTCCGTTGGCGTAAGCCCGAGCTGGGGCTGATCGAATGGCGTGGATCACGGACCAACAACCTGGTACTGGACGGCAGTGGCGCAGCCTGCCAGTTCGACCAGGCACTCACCAACATGGACACGGTCACCGTGGTGCGCGACGACGACGATCCCGACCCGGCGAAACGCTACAAGATGATGTGCCACTGGGAGACGGTCCACGTATGGGACAATCATCCATCGCTGGCCGATCTGGGACGCTCAGAAGAGTTTATGCAACGTTGCTGGGCAGCGCGCGCCAAGTATCTGACCACCAGTCCTGACGGGATTCACTGGGACGCGCCGCTGGTGCGCATCAAGGAATGCGCCGGCGGCGGCGATTATGCAGCGCTGGCCCGCGACGAGCGTAATCGGCGCTATTGGTTCACCGACCGGGCACCAGTGGGTCTACCCGGCATCAGCTACCGCTCGGCCGGCGTCTGTACCAGCGAGGACCTGTACCACTGGCCGGAGACGGTCGAGATGGTCTTTACACCGGAGGCCTTCGAGGAGTACGGACGGCGCTACCAGCACCACGGCTGGACACCGTTCAATTATGGCGACCTGGACCTGTGCCTGCTCGAGTACTCGGTCGAGGGGCGGCCGATCGCCGGGGTGCTGGGGCTGCACCGCGATGGCGCTCCGTGGCGGCGGGCCAACGGAGATGCCTTCTTCCTCGACTGCGGGCCGGCCGGCGCCTTCGACGAGAGCCTGGTGGCAATGACCCACAATCCGCCGTGGCGCGATGGCGACCGCCTGCTGTTTCATTACAACGGACGGCGCTACACGACCCGGAGCCGTGCGGCGCACATCGGACTGGCCACCCTGCGGCTGGACGGCTTCGCCGCTCTGGAGGTGGATGACGAATTCCGGCGCTCTGCCGGCAAGCCGGCCATGCTGATCACCCGGCCGCTGACCGTGCGCCAGCGCGAGCTGCAGCTCAACATCGCCGGCCACCGGGGCACAGCGCGCGTGGCCGTGCTCGACGCGGCGATGCGTCCTTTGCCCGGCTTCGAGGCCGAGAACTGTCTGCCGATCGCCGCCGACGCAGTCCGCGCCCCGGTGCGCTGGCAGGAGCGGCCCACCCTGGCGGAACTGCAGGGACGCCGCGTCCATCTGCTCATCCAGATGAACACCGGGCAACTGTTCGCGGTGCGGCTGTAGGGACCGATCCGCACGGCCCGGCATGGCGTCAGCCAGGCGGAGAAAGAACGGTGACCGCGTGGTACGCGTCAGGCGCCGGCTAGCCCCGGTGAAACGTCTGGTGAGAGTGCCGCGCACCGTCATGCAGCACCTGGAAGCCTGCTACCGGGGCCTGGCGCGTCGGAGGGCACCACGTCAACCGACCTCCTCCGGTCTGCGACCGCGACGGGTCGAGCGCCTGAACCCCTCCAGCAATCCGCCGGTGGGACAGATCCGGCACCAGGGCCGCGGCGTCCAGACCGATAGCAGCAGAAAAGACCCGGCCAGCACCAGGCTGGCCCAGGGCGCGTGGGTCCAGTAGAAGGCAGCAAACGGCTCGAAACCAGCCAGGTCGATCCCCGCATCCAGCAGCAGAATTCCCAGCGCCGCCGCCAGCAGCACCAGCCGCAGAATACCGGCCAATCGGCGCACAGCCGGGCCCGGCGTTTTTCTGCCGCGCCACATCTTGCCGGCCAATTCCTGCGCCGCGCCGTATGGGCAGTAATGATAGCAGTAATAATGCCGGCCGCGCAGCAGCGGAAACGCCACGGCCAGCAGGCCGATGAACAGCAGCAGACCGTGTCCACGCCAGGAAAACGCGCCTCGCAGCCAGGCCGCGGCCAGCGGCAGCGACAGCATGGTGTTGGCCAGCAGACCGGGAATCAACACGGCCAGCGCCAGCAGCGGCAGACGCAGGCGCAGGCGCGCGCCGATGCGGGGCAACAGAAAGGTCATCAGGGAGACTCCGAGGAAACCGACCACCAGCACGTCACCCAGCCGCGGAGTCAGTCGTTTCGGCGGCCGCGCCTCCCGCTCTGGATCCAGTGACGGCAGCACGGCCGATTCCAGGGTCGCGGCGACGCCTTCGATGACGGCATAACTCGTACTGGTGGCCCCGCTGACGGTATCGACGTCCAGCGCCGCGGCTTCCGCGGCGGACAGGTCGTTCCAGGCGTTTCCGAGCTCACGCGCCACGGTTTGGGCGTATTCGTCTGTCTCCCGCGAAGGCAGCAGATGAACCCCCAGGACCCTGTCTTCGGTGTCCAATCCGATCAGGATGGGCACGCGCCCGACGAAGCCGATGATGGATCGATCCTCGGGGGGGCCGTAGACCACCGTGCCAGTGCCGGCACCGTCGGCGTCATGCACCACGTACACGTCGCCGTCAGCGTGCTCGACTGTTTCGGCTCGCGGGAATAGCTCCCGAACGTCCGCCAGGGTGAACCGCTCTGTGGGGACGGATGGATCGCGCTTCTGATCATCAGAGAACGTAACTTCGCCGCGCAATACCAGCGCGGTCACGACCAGGATGACACCGGTCAGCAGCGGACGCCAAGTTGTCCGTATGGCCGTACCTCGGATCAAAGCAGATTACCTCCTCGTATTGCGCAAGCATGCCGCGGGCCTTCAGGACGCTGCAGCCGGCGATCACGCCCCCGTCCGCGCCACACGCCCGGCGCCCCTCCGGCGCGGGTGTCGATGCCGGACGGCTCTTTTCCGGACGGCTGGCCCGCCAACCCGGCTGCGCCGCTGGCATCTGGACCGAATCAACTCCCTGTCGCCGCAATGCGGGTGGATACCGATTGTGCCGGCGGCACCCTTACCGGTCCCTGCCGGGCCAGCAGCCAGAAAAGCCCGGCGGTGACCCCGTTCAGGACGATATGGTACCAGACCCACCAGGGAAGCCCCCACCACCCGGTCCGGGCGTCTCCCCAGGCCCAGAAATCCGTCCCCAGGGCAAACAGCCCCGCCAGAACCACACCCCACAACCACCAGCGAGCCCGCCCCCCCGGCAGGCGCACCACCGGTTGGCGCTGTCGCTGGGGTGTCAGCAGGCTGCCCAGCACCAGGACAACCGTGGTCACCGCCACCACCGGCACCACCGGCAGCGTGCCCCAGTCAGGAAGTATCTCCAGGTAATAACCGAGCACCATGAGCTGGCCTGTGACGATAGCGGCCACCGCACCGGCGGCGGTGGCGCGCCTCCAGTACAACGAAGCTACGGCGACAGGCAGCAGCACGGCCAGTCCGGTGAACGCCTGGGTGGCGATGGCCAGAAACGTCGCCGGCGGACGCCAGGCCAGGACCAGCCCCCCCGCGGCCAGCGCCGCAACGAAGACCTTGCCCAGCCAGGGAGGCGCCGGCCGGCCGGCGCAGGGCTCGTACAGATCGCGGGTGAACATCGAGGACAGGGTCAGCAGCTGGGAGTCCAGGGTCGACATCAGCGCCGCCATGGCTGCCGTGGCGAACAGGGCCTCCAGCGCCCCGGGGGCGACGCGGGCCAGCAGCATCGGCACGATCCGGTCCGAGTGGCCGGCGGCGAGGTCCGGAAAGGTCAGCCGGCCGACCACGCCCAGCGTGACCGGCAGCAGAAAGAGGATGCCTGTGAGCACCGGATACAGTACCATCGACACGTTCAGCGAGCGCACGCTGCCGGCGGCAAAGAAACGTTGAAAGAGCTGCGGGAACATGGGATCGCACCAGAGCCACAGGAGCAGGTAACCGAGCCATATGCCCACGGTGAGCTCGCCGCCGCCGCCAGGCCGGGCGAACAGCCCGGGCCACTGCAGGAACACCTGCCGGTTGGCCTCCGCCAGGCCGCCGTAGGGAGCGACCGCCACCGCCACCGCCAGCAGCAGCAGGAGCAGCATCAACCCGCCCTGAAGAGCGTCGGTCCAGACTACGCCGCGCAGCCCGCCCAACGAAGTGTACGCCAGCATGACCACCGTGATCACCGCCGCTCCGGCGACATACGGAATGCCCAGCAGACTCTCCAGCGCATACCCGGCGGCCATGGGCTGCATGGCCAGGTACGGGAGCGTGAACACGACCATGACCAGAAAGAACAGCAGGCGCAGCGTCCGGCTGCCGAAGCGCGCCCCGATCAATTCGGGCGGGGTGTAGAATCCGTACCGGCGCCCCAGGCGCCACACCGGGATACCGATGAAGTAGAAGGAGACCGCCATGAACCCGGTGCCGAAGGCCATGACCGGGTAGAAGCCGTAGCCGATGCGCCAGCCGGCTCCGGAGAAACCGAACACGGTGAAGGCGCTGAAATTGGTGGCCGCCATGGTCAGCAGCAGCAACCAGGGAGAAAGCGTGCGGGAAGCGACGAAGTAGTCCTCGCTGGAGCCTCTGGCCCGGCGCCTGGCCAACCATCCGAGACCTACCAGCAACATCAGATACGCCGCAACGATCAGCACCGTTACCGGCATGTATTCCTCCCTTCGGGATGCACCTGGCCAGGGCCTGTGGCGCTGGCTGTCAGGGCATGACCACGGTGATTCATCGAGCCACAGAGGTGTCGTGCCATGGTGCTCCGGTCCGGTCTGGCGTGCCATGACAACCGGAAGCGGACGCCTCCTGGAAAAACTCCGCTGTGTTTCCTTGAGGTGCGGACCGGCCAACGGCCGGAGGGATGCTTGACAAGAACCGTATCCGGGTCTACACCATCAAGGGACCAGGCACCGATCCGGGCCGCCGCACCTGCCGCCTGCTGGTACCGGTCACCGGGTTTACCGGCCCGGAGTCGCGGCAGTCGCCTCTGTGGATCGGCGCTGGGCCTTGTACGCGCACCGGGTTCTCGCGCCGGGTTCGCACGCTGGTGTTGCTTCATCCGCCCCCCCCGGCTCTCGGGCCCGGTGCTGCTTGCCTGGGGACCAGTTCGATGCGTCCGGCGCTACTGGGAGGCAGCCGGGAACGCGCCTGACTACATCCGCCGCCACGGCCGGCTCCGCCGCGCCCACAGGCACCTCGAACCACCGCCAAGGAGCTCATCCGCATGCCGTTGCCGCATATCGAACACGCCCGGCCATCGTGCGCCGTGCCCGTCTGGGCCGCCGAACAGCTGATCTTGCGACGGAGCCTGGAGGACTGGATCGATACGGAGATCAGCCGCTACGAGACCGAAGGATTCGTCCGGCTGTTCGGTCAGCGCGGCGGCCACGCTCTGGACGAAGCCGGCGGCTACACTCGCAGCTTCGTCTCCACCTATTGCCTGAACGGCGATGCGCGTATCGCCCGGTTCCTCAAGCGGTTCCGCGACGACTGGCACGACGCCGTGACCGCAGCCGGCCATTTCCATCATGGCTACGACGCCAACGAGGATGGCGATTATATCACCCACACGGCGGAAGCCTTCACCCAGTTTCTGCTCAACGTACTCTACCTGGACATCACCGACACCCGTACCGTCGCCATGGTCGAGGATGCCGCCGAGCACCTGGGCAACTGGCATCCGGCGGTCCAGGACTGGTACGACTGGGACGCGCACGTCTTCCGCAGCTACTTCCTGGGCACCCGCTCTCCGTATCACCGGCCGCCATATGATTTCCAGACCACGCGCCATTTTCGCGTCCTGGCTATCGCCGCGGCCGCGTACGAGGCCACCGGCAACGACCGCTACCTGGAGCTCTGCCGGGACTACTGGCTCACGTGGGAGGAACGCCTCCGCACCGCAGCCCCGAGCCAGGACGTGTGCCTTGAGTTCAAGCGCATCGACGCCGACCGGATCCGCGCCTTCGCCGCCCAGCCGGAGATCATGGCCGACTGGCGCTTCCACCGGTATTACCGCCGCGAACTGGAGCATCTGGGACTGGTGCCGGAGACACGTGCCGCGGACAAGCGCGTCCCCGCCTGGAAATACAAGGCTGCGACCCCTCTGCACACTCCCCACGATCTGATGATGACCATGCTCGATGTCCTGCGTTTCCTACCCCGGGACGACAGCCTGCGGCAGGGTCTGCGCCAGGTGATGGACTGGTGGATCCGCCAGGGTGGCGACGGTGTGTCGCAGATCGCCGGTATCGATCCCCACTGCGGTGTACATCTGCCGAAGTACCGCCACATCACCGGCGACACCAGCCTGGACGCGGCCTATCTGGCGCAGTGGCCCGTCGGTCCCTGCAGCTATCTGCTGACCGGAGATCCGGTTCGCCTCACCGGTGTGGCCGCCCTGGCGGACGCCACCTTCCGCCAGGCGCTCCGGCGTAACAGCGGCGATTTCGGACCGGACTTCGCCGTCGATCACGCCTGTGACGTGGCGTCCAACGCCGGAACGTCCTCGGCCTACGTGATGCCGGCGTTGTTCATGCCGGCCCTCGGCGGCTTGGGCGTTCACTATGGCCGCGCCCCGTGGCTGCGCGTGCTCTATTACAGCGACGGACAGCTCGGACTGCCCGCCGATATCGCGGCTCGGTACGTACCAGCCACGGAAGCGGGCAGGCCGATCGTCGAATGGTACAACAGCGGCGACACGCCACACCGCATCGGCGTGCGCGGCATCGATCCGGCCACGACCACCGGGCTGGCGCTGGACGCGCCGCCGCGGACGGATCTGCGGCCGGTCGCGGTTCCGCCGGGCGCGGTGACGCAGGTTGCCGTACCTTCGGCCTGAACGCCACCGGATGGAAGGCCGACAACAGACTCTTCCGGGCGGCTGAAACAACACTACGTACCGGGTAGCCGAACGCGGTTTGACCGCAATATACCAGGAGGACCTAGCATGCACATACCGAAATGGGCCCTGTTCTTCGACTTTCATACGATGCCGGCCAATCCGGATGTCGGCCGGAACTTCGACATGGATGCCATCACGGACTGGTTCGCCGAATGCGGCGTCGACTTCGTCGTCTTCCCGGCCCGCTGCAACCTGGGAACGGCCTACTATCCCACCCGCATCGGCATTCCCCATCCATCGATGCAGCGGGACCTGTACGGCGAACTGGCAGCCGCCTGTCATCAGCGCGGCATCGCCATCTCCGCGTACATCAACGTCGGCCTCAGTCACGAGGAAGCGTACCGCCACCGCGACTGGACCGTGCTGCGCGCCGACGGACGCATGTACGGCGAACCGTTCGGCCATTCGTTCTTCCGCAGCATGTGCTACAACACCGCCTACGCCGCTCACGTCGCCGCCATGGCCCGGGAAGTGGCCGAATGGTACGACGTGGAGGGCTTCTTCTTCGACTGTTTCCACACCCCACCCTGCATCGGCGTGGAGTGCATGGAGAAGATGCTGGCCGCGGGTGTGGACTTCCAGGACCCGGAGGCGCTCAACGACTTCAACTACGGCAAGATGCTGGACATGGGCCGGCTTCTGGCGGACACGGTACGCGCCGTCAAAGCGGATATGCTGCTGTACTTCAACGGCATCGACTTTCGCGCCCAGGCCGAGCTGGGTTCCTACCTCGAGCTGGAATGCCTGCCCCAGGGCGGTTGGGGCTACGAACTGCTGCCCATGGTTGCCCGCTACATGCGCACCCTGGGAAAACCCACGCTCAACATGACTGGACGGTTTCAAAAAAGCTGGGGCGATTTCGGCGGTGTGCGTCCGGAGGCCAGCGTGGAATACGACTGCATCCATGGTATAGCCAACGGTATCCGCCCGACGATCGGCGATCATTTTCATCCGCGGGGAGACCTGAACCGGGCGGTCATGGACCTTGACCGCAGCATCTACCTGCGGCTGCAGCAACTAGAACCCTGGATAGACGGCGCCGAACCCGTGGTGGAAGTGGCCAACGTCGTCACCGCCGATTACCCGGGTTATTGGTGGGCGGGGGGCGACCGGCCGCAGCGCAAGGAACGGGCCGTGCAGGCGCTGAAGGCGTCGACGCGGATGCTGAGCGAATTGAAGGTGCAGTTTGACAATGCCGGTACGGCATCAGCGTGGGATCGGTACCGCGTGCTGGTGCTGCCCGACGAGGTGGAGGTGGACGACGAACTGGCGGCCCGGCTGCAGCAGCATCTGGACCGGGGTGGCGCCATCATCTCCACCGGCTGGTCCGGCCTGGAACCCAGCCGTGGCGGGTTCGCCCTGGACGCCTGGGGCGTGGACTACCGCGGTGACGATCCGTTCGATCCGGCCTATATCGAGTGCGGCAGCCCGCTGGCCGCGGGCATGCCGGATATGCCGGTGACCCTGTACGAGCGCGGCACGGCGATCGAGGCCCGGGCCAATACCGAGGTTCTGGCCACGATCACGGCGCCGTATTACAACGACGCCTTCGACGGGCGGCACGGCGCACGCTATACGCCGCCGGACAGCGGTACCGGACGCCCCGCGGTGACGCGGCTGGGGCGCGTGGCGCATGTCAGCCATCCGCTGTTCCGGACGTATTACCAGAGCGGCTCGCTGCCCATGCGGCAGATCATCGCCAACCTGCTCGAAAACTACCTTCCGGAGCCGCTGATCCGCGCCCCGGGGGCGCCCTCGTTCAGCCGGGTGACCGTGACCTCCCAACCCGGCCGACGCATGGTCTACGTCCTGGCTTATCTGCCGGAAGCCCGCGGCGCCGGGGTCAACATGATCGAAGAACCCCTGGACCTGCGGGATTTTGCCGTCAGCCTGCGGCTGGATGGGCGGGTGCCGCGCCGGGCCTACCTGGCCCCGGGTAAGGAGGAGCTTGCCTTGAAGGTTGAAAACGGTTATGCCACGGTATGTATCCCCCGCGTGCGCGGCTGGGCCACGGTGGTGTTCGAGGAGTGATGCAGGGGCGCTGGGCGACGGTATCGCAGCTGTGGTCGGCCAGCGTCAAGCACCCGGCGGCGGTGGCATCCCGGCGATGTTGTCCGGCGCGGTCACGCTCTGTGCGCGAGCGGTGATCTCAGGCCGGTGCGAACCAGACGCCCGGCACGCCGGACAGCATCGGATCAAGGGGACTGCGAAGGTTGCTCAACAGCTGCCGCTCGCGGTCCCCAGATCGACGATGGCACTTCCCGCCGCGTACGGAGTGGTAGCATAACGCTGTATCTTCCGCATCTGTCTCAACACCTTGACGATACGGTTGACCTGCTCCCGGATGGAACCGAGGATATTCTGGCCCTGTGCATCGACGCTGTTCTCCAGATGCAGGATCTCCAGACTCGTCATGATGACCTGCAACGGCTGGTTGATCTCGTGGGCGGCGGCTCCCGCCGTCTCCATCAGAGTCTTGAGCCGTTCGGTCTCCACCAGCCGCTGCTGGGTCTCCTGCAGTTTCCTGTGTGCGGCGTGCAGTTCCTCCAGTGTCCGGCAAAGGCGCTGCCGTTCATCCTGCAACTCCGTATTGCGGCAGGTCAGCGTCTGCTCGAACGCCATGCGTTCCGAATAGTCTTCCAGCAGAACGAGCACACCGACGGTCAACTCACCCTGCTTGAGCGGCAGCAGCTTGGCCTGCTGGATCATTCGGCCGTCGGTGGCCGGGGCATCGTTCTGGATAGGAATGAAGTAGCGATGGAACAACGGGGACAGCAGCGTCGCCATGCCGGTGTCCAGCACCTGCCGCATCATGGACTCGATCCCGCGTCGTGAGAGGCATGGAAACAAATCAAGCAGGGGCTGTCCTACCGCATTACGGCTCAGAATGCGGGTCTGCAGCTGCAGCCACTCGTTCCAGTCCCTGATAGTCAGGTCACGATCCAGAACCAGTGCCCCCATGTCCATACCCGACATGAGCGCCTGGTTGACTGTGCGATGCGTCAACCGAGCCACAACTCCTCCATGCGCGCGATCCAGCGTATGGCGACCTGCAGGTCGACCAGGATGATCATGTGGCCGGAGACATGGGTTTCTTCCACCGACATCTCGTTGTCGATCATCATGGCCACGGTCTGCTCGCCGGCATCCGCCGTCTGACGGTCCATCAGTATGGTCTCAACCGACTCCTGGGAGAGTACTGCCATCTGCGGAATGGACAGATTCAGCGACAGTTCCAGAGCCTCGCCGATGAAACCCATGAACGTATTGATCAGTATGTTTCCGATCTCGATCAGTGCAGAGCGTTCCAGTGTCGACAACTCCGCCACGTTCTTCCGCTGGTTCAACACCAGGGAAGCCAGCTGCGCGGCGCTGTCCCGTGGGTATATCAGCATGGAAGTGCCCGAAAACGAACCGGTAAAGCTCTGGTTGATGCACGGAATGGTGCCTCCCATGCGCTGCCGCAGGAAAGTGCGCAACTCCTCCGTCTCCAAAAGCCCTACCCGGGGCACCCGCAGGCGGATCGACCGGCCCGTCAGCTCCGCCAGTTTCCCGGCGGCCCGGTTGATGGCCATATTGGACAGCTCCTGCATGGCATCCATCTGCAGCTCGCTCAGGGACATTCCTGTCGTCACCGTCCGGTGCGTCACAGCCTCAGGCCTCCGGGACTGCAGCGGTGAGGATCGTCAGCAGTTCATGCATGCGTACAGGCTTGGTGACCACCCCGAGAGCGCCCAGTTTCATCATGCGGGATCGCATCGATGATTGCACATTCGACGTGCAGACAATCACTTTTACCTCTGGGTCGATGTCTCTCAACCGGCTCAGCACCTCATCTCCTTCCATCCCGGGCATGAGTAGATCCAGCGTGACGAAAGCAGGACGTTGCTCTACATACAACTCCAGAGCCCGGCGTCCTCCCGGAGCCTCGAGCACCGCATAGCCCAGCTTCTCCAGTTCCTGTCGCATCATCCTGCGCGTGAAGGCGGAATCATCCACCACCATCGCCTTGATCATCGATTGTTCTCCATTGCCGGTGCTTGCCAAGGGGGTAACGACGATCCGCAAAGCAAATTCCGTGCCTCATGCCATATCGGGCTTTTTCGACCTCCCAACCCCCTATAGGGGCGCCAGGATCATCATGGCGCGGCTCG
>SLHA01000146.1 GCA_007136405.1 Candidatus Latescibacterota bacterium | reverse complement strand
CGGTGCGTCCGCCAGCCCGGCAACAGCACCGGACCCGGGTAGACGGCTCGCGGAAGTTGACAGCGCTCCTCACCGCCCAGATGATATGTACAGCCGCGGGCAGAAACAAACCTTCAGCGTTCCGCTTCTGTCGCCGGCGGGAGCGTTACCGGGGAAGCGCTGACTGTACCTGTTGGCAGACAAGCGATCGCGGGCAGGCTTCGGTGCCGCGGCCAGCCGGACGGGAGGCCGAATGGCAACAGAACAGCATTACCTGGATCCGTTGCGCGGACATGGACCGTTTGCCCGGCAGACCGGTACCGAACCGCCCAGTATCGTGCTCATCAGCATGGACATGGTGCCGCCGGAATTCCACCTGCCGGGTTGTTCCGGAATGCACACCCCCACGTTGACGGCCTTGCGCCGGCAGCATATCTGCTTCAGTCACGCGTTCGCCACCTCGCCTCTATGTGCGCCGGCGCGCGCGGCCCTGTTGACCGGGCGGCATTCATACATCACCACCAACAGCGAACGGGCGCACGACGGCCACGCGTTTCACCTGCGGGCCGGGGATCCCATCTTCCCGGAGTACCTGCGGGCTGCCGGTTACCGGGTTCGCCACGTGGGCAAGTGCCATGTAGGGGCAGAAGCGTTCATGCGCGCCTTCGGCGAGAACGCGACGCCGTGGGATCGCTGGTCGCCACCCTGGTACGACGATGACGGATACGCCGGCTTCCTGCATGACCAGGGATTGAAGCCCTTCACTTTCGCACGGGAGATCGTCGGGCGCAGTCTGACCGGGCGGGGTCGGGGTAACTCCTACGGTGGCTGGATCGCTCCGCAGGGGGGGCGGTCGTTTCCAACCAGCGCCACCTATCCGGCCTACCTGGTGCAGCGTGCCATCCGGGCGCTCTCGGCGCGCGCGGAAGATACCCGGCCCTTCTACCTGCAGCTGGATTTCTTCGCGCCGCACCAGCCCTTTGCCATCCCCGGAGACCTGACGCACAGGGAGGCGGTCATTCGCCGTCAGACCGGAGTGCCGGCCTCGTACGCGGAGATCAAAGCCCGGGAATTCGCTCCTCCGGCGGGCGAGCCTCGGGTGTACTCTCTGTACCGACGCAACTGGGGATTGCAGGATGAGGCGACCGTGATCGATTACCGGGTGGCCAACCAGTTGCAGTTCGAGCTGCTGGACACCCTCATCGGGCGCCTGTTCCGGTACCTGCAGGAGCAGGACCTCTACGACGATACCTGGATTTTCGTTGTGGCGGATCACGGCGAGATGAATGCCGAGGGCGGCTTGATCGACAAGGGCGCCTACCTGAATCCCCGGGTTCTGCGCGTGCCCCTGCTGGTCAAACCAGCCCGGGGTTTTCTGGCGGACAGGGCGCCGGTGCTGGTGAACACTCCGGTATCGCTGCTGGATCTGGCCCCGACCGTTTTCGAACTGACTGGTATACGACCCGCCACCCGTCTGGACGGCCGCAGTCTGCTCGCCACTGTGCGGGAGCGGAACCGGCCGGAGGACCTTCCGGTGCTCTTCGAAGTCTGGAGTCATGTGATACCCAATCCGTGTGTGGGAACGGTGTTCACCGCGGACGACGGGCAGGATTATCTCTACAGCTTCAATGCCACGGATCCCGAGGACGAATTGTATGCGGTGGAGGTCACACCACTGCGCAACCTGTGGCCGGAGCCATCGGCCGTGGCGTTGCGCCGTCAGGCGGTACGCTGTCTGCATGCCCGGTTGGCGGCGGATCCGCGCTGGAAAGGTTACCAGGGGTTCCTGGAGTTGACCTACCCGGAAGAGGTGGCCGCGTCCGGTGATCGCCAGCTGTTCGTGTGAAGGCATAACGCGTGCCTGGTCTCCACGGCAGTGTGCTCCGGTATGCGTACGGGCGAGACGCACCACCCGGCGCTATGCGGCGCTACGCGGCACTGAGCGCGGATCCTGTATGCGCTCGTGCTGCGAGACACACCACCCGGCGCTACCTGACGCTGAGCGGCGCTGAGCGCGGGTTCCGTATGCGCGCTTGGGGTCGGCACTGGTCCGGCACGTGCACGACCAGGATCCAAGTGTGCGGTGATTCGTACCGAAGCCGCGAACAGGCACGTGCACAGCCGGATGGGCAACGCTGGAGAACGTGTCCGGACACCTGATTGCATCCCGATAGCCGGGACTGGACCCCGCACCGGGAACACCGGTTACGGCTGAGATCCGAAAGGCAGGCTCAACATGACGGAGACACACCAGCATTGGACATGGATCGGTATGGATCCGAATACCTCTGACGACGAGTGGCGTCGACTGCTGGCGCGACTCCGGCAGAGCGGTATCCAGGCCATTTTGCCGGAAGTCGTGACCAACAGCGCGGCTGCGTATGCCAGCGAGCATTTGCCTGTCCGCGGTCCATGGCTGGAACAGCTGCTGCCGCTGGCAGCTGCCGCCGGCCTGGAAGTTCACGCCTGGATGCACGCCATGCCATGCAACATTCCTGCCGTGTACCAGCACCACCCGGACTGGTACGCGGTCAACGGTTGCGGTGAATCCACCGCGGACAAGCCACCGTACGTGAGTTACTACCGGTTTCTGTGTCCATCGCGGCCGGAGGTTCAGGAATTCGTCGGCCGCCGGGTGCGCGAACTCGCAGCCTACAGCGAACTCACCGGCATCCATCTGGACTACATCCGATTTCCGGATGTCATCCTGGCATCGGCTCTGCAACCCCGTTACGGTCTGGTGCAGGATCGTGAGTACCCTCAGTTCGATTACTGTTACTGCGAGGTCTGTCGCCGCATGTTCCGTGACCAGACCGGGGTGGACCCGGTTGCACTGGAGGATCCAGCCCAGGACGCATCCTGGCGGCAGTTCCGTTGCGATCGCATTTCGCACATGGTGCGGGAGGTGCTGGCGCCGGTCGCGCGACAGGCAGGCAAGCGGGTCACGGCGGCCGTTTTTCCCAACTGGTGGCACGTGCGCCAGGAATGGCACACCTGGGATCTGGACGGTGTCATGCCCATGCTGTACCACAGCTTCTACAACGAGGATCTGGACTGGATCGGCTCGCGTTGCCGGGAGGGGGTGGAACGCCTGCCGGCCGCTGTGCCGTTGTACAGCGGCCTGTTCGTGCCGGCGCTGCAGCCGGACCAACTGGCTCCGGCGGTGCGAGCATCGATGGCCGGCGGGGCACGCGGGGTGTCGCTGTTCGCGTCAGGCTCGATGTCCGACGCGCACTGGGACGCCTTCGCGTCGGTGAACCAGAAACTGACAGGAAACAGGTGAGTGGCATGAATGAAACCAACGCAGCGGAGGGACACGGCAGGCCGGCGGAGCCAACGCCTGCGAGTGTCTTCCAGGTAGAACGCCTGCTGGACCATCCCATCATCGGGGCGGAATTGCCGGGCCTGGAGGGCGAACGGGGAGCCAACATCAACGGTCCGTCCCTGATCCGGGTTCCCGACTGGGTGGAGCAGCCTCTCGGTCGGTATTACCTGTATTTCGCCCATCACGGCGGTCATTATATCCGCATGGCATATGCCGATGCCTTGACCGGCCCCTGGACGGTGTACGAACCGGGTGTCCTGCACCGGGATGCCGGACCCGGCGTCCAACACATTGCCAGCCCGGATGTACTGCCGGACGCGGATCAGCGATGCCTGCGGATGTATTTTCACCAGCCGGTCGAGGCCGGCGGACAGATGTCTTTCGTGGCCCTGTCGCGGGATGGGTTGCGCTGGGATGTGCGGCAGCCCATTCTCGGTCCATCGTATTTCCGGGTGTTCCGCCACGGCAGTTTCTACTACGCGTACGCCAAGAATGCCAATGTCGATGGGACATTGTACCGGTCCAGGGATGGCCTGGGGGGGTTCGAACCCGGCCCGTCCTTTCTACCGGGCATTCGCCACGCGGCCGCACTGTTGCGGGACGACACGCTGTATCTGTTGTACTCGGCGGCCGGAGACCGGCCCGAACGGATTCTGCTGACCACGTTTGATCTGTGCCAGCCATGGCCGGATTGGACACCGGCGATACCGGAGATCGTGCTGGAACCGGAGTTGACCTGGGAGGGCGCGGATCTACCCCTGGAGCGGTCGCGGTACGGCGCTTCGTGGACGCCGGTCCGGCAGCTGCGGGATCCGGCGGTATACGAGGAAGACGGCCAACTCTATCTCCTGTATTCAGGTGCGGGTGAAAAGGGAATCGGTCTGGCCCGGCTGCACTGGAGTTGACGGGGTTCGTGCTCCACGGCTCCGGCCGGGGCCGGCGGAGCCGGAAGCGTGCCGGAGTGAACCAGCTCCGGATGGGCCGCTCCAAACTCGTATGGTCCATCCCGGGAAGGGAAAAGGCTGGCGCTGTGCGTTGTCCATGCCAGCGCCAGCCTCCCGATGGCGGTCCTGGTTTTTTACCCGCAGAAAACTTGCCGCGGTTCGCTTGTTTGTCTAGTTTTGTCGGTACCTGACCATTCAGCCTGAACGAGGGCCGGCCTGGTGTCGGTTCATCGCGGTTCCAGGTCCATGGCGCTGGCGCCATCCCGGGAGTGACGGGGATCCCATCCCGGGCGCACCAGCCTGCAAGAGGAGAGGATACGTGAGCTGGATTGACTGGGCAATCATCTTCGCCCTGATGGTTGTAATCACCGGGTTTGCCATCCACACCAGGAAATACATGCTGAGCGTGGCGGACTTCCTGTCCGGCAATCGCTGCGCCGGTAAATACCTCCTGGGCGTGGCTGATGGCATGTCGGGATTGGGGGCGGTCAGTATCATCGCCGTGTTCGAGATGATATACCGGGCGGGGTTCACGGCCGAGTGGTGGAATCTCATGCTCCTGCCCATCGGGGTGGTCATCGCTTCCACGGGGTGGGTACAATACCGGTTCCGGCAGACGCGGGCCATGACCATGGCCCAGTTCTTCGAACTGCGTTACAGTCGCAGTTTCAGGATCTTCGCCGGTACCATGGGATGGATATCGGGCATCATCAACTTCGGCATATTCCCCGCGGTAGGGGGACGCTTCTTCCAGTATTACATGGGTTTTCCGGTGTACGAAGTCGGCATCGCCGGAGTACAGATCGATGTGGTATACGGAGCCATCATGGCGGTGCTGCTGATCGTATCGCTGACCTTCACCTTCTGGGGCGGCCAGATCACTGTGATGGTGACGGACTTCATTCAGGGCATGTTCGTCAACATGGTCTTTGTCGTCCTGGGGGTGTATCTGCTGTTCTTTTTCGTCGACTGGAACCAGATCGTGGAAGCGGCCATCCAGTATGCCCCGGCGGACGCTTCATTGCTCAACCCCTTGAAAACGAGCGAGACGGAGAACTTCAACGTCACCTATTTCCTCATCCAGGCATTCGGCTCGTTTTACGCGTACATGGCCTGGCAGGGCAGTCAGGGTTATTTCAGTTCAGCGCGTTCGCCGCATGACGCCAGACTCGGACGGGTGGTCGGTCAGCTGCGGAATATCACCCAGACCCTGCCGCTGGCGCTCTTGCCCATAGCGGCCTTCGCCTTTCTCAACTCCCCTGACGTTGCCGGAACGGCGCGGGCCTCACACGAAATCCTGGCCAGCATAGAAAACGAGCAGTTGCGTTCCCAGTTGACCGTGACGGTGGCTGCCCGGGCCATGTTACCCTCCCCCATCATGGGAATGTTCGCCGCCGTCATGCTGGCCGCGTTCATTTCCACCCACAATACCTATCTGCATTCCTGGGGCAGCATCTTCGTGCAGGATGTCGTCCTGCCCATCCGGCACAACATCAAGGGCACGCACATCATTTCGCCCAAGAAGCACATTCTTTGGTTGCGCCTGTCGGTGATCTCGGTATGCGTGTTCATCTTCCTGTTCAGCCTGCTGTTCAGCCAGCAGCAGGACATTCTGATGTTTTTCGCCCTCACCGGGACGATCTACCTGGGATGGGCCGGCAGTGCCATCATCGGTGGACTGTACTGGAAACGGGGCACCGCGGCCGGGGCGTGGGCGGCTGCCGTCGTCGGAGTTCTCATGGCGATAGGCGGCTGGTCCATCACCTACAACTGGGCACAGGTCCAGTCCCTCATGTATACCTGGGTTCCCGGTACCTGGGACTCCATGACGCTCCGGTGGCCAGTACTGCTCGGAGACCGGGCTCCGGTGAACGCCCAGATCATTTGGTTCTGGACCATGGTCACCACCATCCTGGTGTATGTGGTGGTATCGTTGTTACACAACCAGGTTTTCAACATGGACCAGCTGCTGCATCGCGGTAAATACGCCGTGGAAGGCGGGGCTCCGCAGAAGGGTTCTGAACCCCGGCACGGCTGGGCCATCTTTGGTATGGGCGATGAATTCTCCACCGGCGATCGCGTGTTGTTCGTCAGTGCGTACGCCTACATCTTCGTCTTCTTCACGGTCTTCGTCATCGGCACAGTGCTGATGTTCAGCTTCGATATCTCGGATTATACCTGGGGCCAATTCTGGTGGTGGTTCTGTATCGTCGTTCTGATCATGACGACCGCGGTCACCGGCTGGGTTACGGTTGGTGGTATCCGGAATACCAGGGAGCTCTTTGCGTATCTGGCGGCCATAAAACGCGATGACGCCGATGACGGAACGGTGATAGGCCACGTCAGCCTGGCCGATCTGGAAAAGCTGGGGGACAAGGTGGACCCGGCGAAGGAGGATCTGGCTGCCCCGGGAGGGGATGGAGACGGCAGCGAAACCTGATCGTCCCGTCAGCAGCCGAACCCGCTGATGGCGTGGACGCTGCGCGTCGCCCAGATATCAGGGGGAAAAGCTTCAGGCGGGGGATCGTCCGCCTGCCAAAAATTGCCCGGTGACGCCTTTCCGGATGCCAGAGCATCAGGCCCGGCGTCACCGGGTGTTTTCTTTCACGCATGGTTTACCGGCGGTCAGGAAATCTGGCAGCCGGCACGTTGCGCGTCTCGTGGGTGGCGGCTGCGCCCATGCCAGCGCTGCCGGAGAGCTACACGGGTGGGCGACGGGATGAAGAAGGCCAGCGCTGCCGGAAAGCTACACGGGTGGGCGACGGGATGACGAAGGCCCGGTCGCAGGCTGGACAGACCCTTACCGACGGGGGCGCTACTTCACGTCCTCCCACGCGCTCAGGGTGTCCAGCTTCCGCTTTTCCTCCGGTGACAGGCGGAAGCCGGCGGCGGCCACGGATTCCTCCAGCTGATCCCAGGTGCGCGCTCCGACGATGGGGGCGGTGATCAGGGGATTGCTCAGCAGCCAGCCCAGCGAAACCTGGGCCATGGAGCGGCCATGTGCCGCACCGATGCTCTCCATCTCGTCCAGCAGGGCGAAATTGCGTTCGGTGAAATAACCCTGCATGCGCCGGTCGATGGAACCGCGACTGTCGTCGGGCGCCTGCGTGCTGCCGCGGTGCTTCCCGGTGAGGAAACCCATGGCCTGGGGACTGTACGGTATGACGCCAAGGCCTTCCTCGCGCACCAGGTCCGCTTTCTCCTGCTCGAACTCCCTGCGGTCGATGAGGTTGTAATACGGCTGGATGCACTCGTACCGGGCGAGGCCCAGTCTGTCGCTGGTCCACAGGGCTTTGCACAGGCGCCAGGGTGTATAGTTGGAGCAGCCCAGATAACGCACCTTGCCCTGGCGCACTAGATCGTCGAAGGCCCGCATCGTCTCCTCGATGGGGGTGCTGTTGTCCATGGAGTGAGCCTGGTACAGGTCGATAAAATCGGTCTGCAGGCGGCGCAGGCTGTTATTCACCGCATCCATGATATGCCTCCGGCTCAGCCCCCGGTCATAGGGCAGCGGACCGACCGGACTGCATACTTTGGTCGCGAGCACGATCTCATGGCGGCGTCCCGTGGCATGCAGCCAGGTGCCGATGATCTCCTCCGAACGTCCGGCGTAGCTGCCCCGGGCCCAGGATGAATAGTAGTCCGCCGTGTCCACGAAGCTGCCTCCCGCTTCAACGAACCGGTCCAGCATGCGGTGTGCCTCCTGCTCGTCCGTGTGCCAGCCGAATGTGGCCGTGCCAAAGCAGATTTCCGAGACCGTGAGCCCGGTTGATCCCAATCGTCTGTACTCCAAAATCTGGCCTCCGTGTTGGTCTGTGTCCGGATCCGGCAGCCTGTCAGGACGGTCTGCCGGCCAGAGGGGTCTGAATTGCCGCATGCTGCCGGTAAACCCTCCGATTTCAAACGGAAGGCTGTGCGGATTCAATGGTTGTTCAACCCTCGAAAGGGCAGGGTGGCTTGTCCGCGAACAGGCATGACGTCTTGTCGGCAGCGCGGTGTGCCTGTACCCTTCTGGAAATCTGCGCCTTGAACACCACCGGAGCAAGGCGGTGTGCCGG
>SLHA01000101.1 GCA_007136405.1 Candidatus Latescibacterota bacterium | reverse complement strand
GCCGATGACCAGGGTGAGCATGAGCCGCTACCGCTGCCGGATGTGCCTCTGGACCCACAATCAAGCAGTGATGAGCCTGGTGCGGATGAACGGCAGGAGACACCAGTCGAGGCCGATGAACCGGCTGACCTGGAGCCGCCGGCCGCCTCCCTGACCCTTGCGGACCAACCTGAGGAGCAAGAAACCGCCGCGCCGGAACCGGCGCACACGGTTGTCGAGGAAGCTCCGCTGGAAGATAGGCAGGTTGTGGAGCCCGCGGTCCGGGAACCGGATTCCAGCAGCCCGGGCGTCAGGTCGGATGAAACGCCTGCCGGAGAACCGGCAACCACAGAAGATGGAAGTACAGAAGAGGAGCCTTCCCGGGAGGCGTCTTCCGCGGATGTTTCTCCGGACGCATCCGCCGCGCACTCCGGCAAGGATGACCAGGACGAGTCGCTTCCCATGCCGGACGACGGGGAGCTGATCAAGGTTTTTCGCGAGATAGAAACCGCCATGCGGGATGGCTCGCGGGTGCCGGCTGCGGCGGCAGAACTGCCGGCCGAAGAAACCGGCGCCGATGATTCCGACAAACACCAGGAGCCGGCGGCAGTCGCGTCGGTGGAGAAACGGGCGGCCCCGACTGCACCATCACCGGTGGCACCGGTGGAGCATCTTGCGACTGCAACACTGGCGGAGATCTACTGCCTTCAGGGCCTCAAGGCCCAGGCCATTGAGGTGTACCGCCTGTTGCTCCTGAAGGATCCCGGCAACCGCATGTTCATTGCCAGGCTGGCGGAACTGGAGGGAAGCGGCTCTGAAGGAGGGCCACCCAAACCTGAGGAGAAACGCTGAACCAATGGCCAACACCACGGATTTCCGCAACGGCTTCACCATGCTGCTGGACGGAGAGCTGTTCCAGATCAGCGAATTCCAACACGTGAAGCCGGGCAAAGGCGGCGCCTTCGTACGCACCAAGCTCAAAAATGTCCAGACCGGAGCCGTTCTCGAACGCACGTTCCGTTCGGGCGACAAGGTCGAGGAAGTGCGTCTGGAAAAGCGGGAAATGCAGTACCTGTACCAGGACGGCGATCAATACCACTTCATGGATCTGGAAACCTATGAGCAGATAACCATCGGCGCCGGCACCGTAGGGACGGCCACTACCTTGCTGAAAGAAAACGAGACTGTTTACGTTCTGACGGCACTGGGAAAGCCGATCGGGGTCGATCTGCCCAATTTCGTGCAACTGCGCGTCACCCGGACTGAACCGGGGATGAAAGGCGACACCGCCACCGGTGCCGTCAAACCGGCCACGCTGGAGACGGGCCATCAGGTGCAGGTACCGCTGTTCATCAACGAGGGCGACTTGTTGAAGGTGGACACCCGTACCGGCGAATACGTCGAGCGGGCATGAGCTTGCCTGGCGTCGCCGGCGGCATGCTGCGGCCGTGTGCGCCCCGGCCACGCGCCCCTCGCCCGAAGCCCACAGATCGTCCAATGTCCGACCGGACCACCCCACATGCACGCGAACCCGGCGCCCTGGCACGCATGTCTTATGGGCCCTCACTACCCATGGAGGCACGGTGAACGAGACCAAGTTGAAACGCTTGTTGAATCTCATGCAGGACTCAGACATCGAGGAACTCGAGGTACAGCACAGTGTATGGCGCGGCACGCGGATTCGCATCAGCCGTACCAGCCAGGTTCGCCAGCAGGCCGGGCCTTCACCTGCACCGGCTCACGCGCCCGCCTCCGCCCCGCCAACCGCTGTTTCCGGGCCGGATACCGGGGTCAAGACGGACGCCGCCGAAACCGGCACTCAGGCCAACGCCGGTCCGGTCATCGTTTCACCCATGGTAGGCACCTTCTACACCACCTCCTCACCGGAGGCACCGCCTTACGTTTCGGTGGGAGACACGGTTCATATCGGCCAGACGGTATGCATCATCGAGGCCATGAAGATCATGAACGAGATTCAGGCCGAGGTTGAGGGAGAAGTGGTCGAGATTCTGGTGGCCAACGGTGAGCCGGTCGAATTCAACCAGCCCATGATCCAGTTGCGTTCCTCCTAACCAAACGAGTCCAGGTGTTCAAGAAGGTCCTTATTGCCGACAGAGGCGAAATCGCATTGCGCGTGATTCGGGCCTGCAGGGAACTGGGCATCCAGACGGTAGCCGTCCATTCCAACGTGGATGAACGCTCTTTGCATGTGCTTTTCGCCGACGAGGATGTGTGCATCGGTCCCGCCGCGAGTGAGTCCAGCTACCGCAATGTGGCCAATATCATCAGCGCGGCCGAACTCACCAATGCCGACGCCATCCATCCCGGCTACGGTCCGCTGGCGGAAAATGCGGATTTCGCCGAACTGTGTGACCAATGCGACATCAAGTTCATCGGACCGCCGGTCGAGGCCATTCGCAGCATGGGGGACAAGGCGCTGGCCCGCCGCACCATGGCAGCGGCTGGAGTGCCGGTTATTCCGGGTAGCGAAGGAGAGGTGACCACTGTGGACATGGCCAGGGAACTGGCCGTGGATCTCGGGTTTCCGTTGCGCCTCAAGGCGTCCGCCGGAGGTGGCGGGCGTGGCATGCGCGTCGTCCGGACCATGGATGAACTGGCGGATGCCTGGCAGATGGCCCGTCTCGAGGCGCGCAACGCATTTTCAACGGATGCCCTGTATATGGAACGGTCGGTGGAACGCGCTCGTCATATCGAGATCCAGGTTCTTGGAGACGAACATGGTCATCTGGTGTACCTGGGCGAGCGCGAGTGCAGTATTCAACGGCGGCACCAGAAGCTGCTCGAGGAGAGCCCCTCTCCGGCTGTCGATACCGAGCTGCGTGAACGGCTGGGAACAGCCGCCATCGCCGGCGCGCATGGGGTCGGCTACTGGAGCGCAGGCACCATCGAGTTCCTGCTGGATGCAGATGGCAGTTTCTACTTCATGGAGATGAACACCCGGATCCAGGTCGAGCACCCGGTCACCGAAATGGTCTCCGGGGTGGACCTGGTCAAGGAGCAGATACGCATCGCTGCCGGCGAGCCACTGGGGTACAGCCAGGCCGACGTCAACCTGGAGGGTCACGCCATCGAATGCCGCATCAACGCGGAGGATCCCGCGCGCAACTTCATCCCCTCGGCGGGCACCATCACGGCGCTTCATTTCCCCGGCGGTCCGGGGGTGCGCATAGACAGCCATCTGTATCAGGGATACGCCATTCCTCCGTATTACGACTCCCTGCTGGCCAAGGTCATTGCCTATGGCAGGGATCGAGCCGAGAGTCTGGCTCGCATGAAGCGCCTGCTGGCCGAGCTCACCATCGAGGGCGTGGCCACCACCGTGCCGTTCCACCGGGCCTTGCTGGAGCAGCCTGATTTCGTGGCCGGAGACTTCGACACCGAATACGTGAACAACGCCCGGCTTCAGACAGCACGATCCTGAGCCGGCAGCGAAGGAGACCAACCATGAGTGGAATCAACATACCCGAACAGCTGTTCTACACCGAAAGCCATGAATGGGTACAGATCGACGGCGAAATAGTCACCATCGGCATCACGGACTACGCCCAGTCCGAACTGGGTGATGTCGTATTCGTAGAGGTTCCAGATGTCGGCGAAGCCGTAAAACGCGAGGAATCATTCGGCACCATCGAGGCCGTCAAGACGGTCGAGGATCTGTTGTCGCCGGCCACCGGTGAAGTGGTGGAGGCCAACGAGTCCCTGGGCGACCATCCGGAGCTCATGAACAAGGATCCCTACGGCGCTGGCTGGATCATACGGATCCGCGCTGAGGACCCCGGCGAACTCGACGAACTGCTCAACGCCTCCGAATACCGCGACCTGCTGGGCGAGAAATAACCGTCTTCAGCCAGCCACACCCATCTTACCCGGCTGTGTCCACCGGTATAATACGCTTGACGGCCGCATCAACGAGCCTTTTTTTCTCTAAATTGGCGTTTGCGTGCCCGTATGCGCGCTTACCACGGCAGCGCGCAGTTTTCCGGTGGGAGGCGGGGCCCCCATGCTGAACAGCAAGGTGCTGCTGCTGAACCAGAACTACGAGCCTCTGAGCGTGTGCAGCGTTCGCCGTGCGCTGCTACTGATCTTCGGAGGCAAGGCCCAGGCGGTGGAGCTGCTGAACGAGGTGGTGCACTCCGTGTCGGCCGAATTCCCGGTGCCCAGCGTCGTGCGCCTGCAGCGGTATATCCATGCCCCGCGTCGCCGGGTGGTCCTCTCCAAGCGGAACATCCTCCGGCGCGACAACCACGAATGTCAATATTGCGGCGGCAACAACGGCATGCTCACCATAGATCACGTCATACCCAGGAAATTCGGCGGCGATGCAACCTGGGAGAATCTGGTGTGCGCCTGCGTCGGATGCAACAATCGCAAGGGAGAGCGGCGGCCCGCAGAAGTCGGTATGAAGCTGAGGCGCAGACCCAAACGTCCCAACAACATCACGTTCATACGCAATTTCGTCGGGGTCAACGACCAGCGCTGGCACCCCTACCTTTTCATCGATTGAGGAACAGCCTGAAGGATACCTCGTCCAGGCAGCCTATGTCCGGACCTGACACCAACTCATCCCCCCCCGGCCTGCTGGACTCCACGCTGTATCAGGTCAAGCTGGAAGTCTTCGAGGGGCCTCTGGACCTGCTGCTCTTCCTCATCCGTAAAGACGAGCTGGATATCTATGACATCCCCATAGCCCACATCACCTCCGAATACCGCGCCTTCCTGCAGGACGTGCACCGCCTGGATGTCGAACAGGCCTCGGATTTCCTGCTCATGGCGGCAACGCTGATGAAGATCAAGTCGCAGTTGATGTTGCCGCACGAGGACAACCCGGAGGGAGGCGAACTGGAGGAGGATCCTCGTGAGGAGCTCGTTCGGCGCCTGCTGGAATACCAGCAGTTCAAAGAGGTGGCGGACTGGCTGGGCTTGCAGAAGAAAGCCCAGAGTGACCGTTATCTTCGCCGCCAGGGGCCTGGAGACCTGGGCGCCGCCGACAACGAATTGCGTCCGGTGTCGCTGTTCGCACTGCTGAGTATCTACAAGCATGTCATCGACACCGTGCCCCAGCAGCTCGTACACACCATCTTCGAGGAAGGGGCTTCGGTCGAACAGTGCATCCAGTATCTGGTCGCCGTGCTGGACCAGCGTTCACGTATCCGGTTCATCGAACTGGTGGAGGGGCGTGACCGCGTGACCATGATCGCCACATTCGTGGGTATTTTGGAATTGCTCAAGGCTCACCGCATCAAGGTGCAACAGGCCCGGCCGTTCGGTGACATCTGGATCGAGCCACGCCCGGCTGGCACGCAGTCTGACAACGGCAGCCGCAGCGTGACCGTCGTGCCGGATCCGGCCGCACCGGCGGAGTCCAGCCGGTCCACCGGAGAAGACGCATCGTGAGCGATGCGCGGCGGGCAATGGATCAGGCATGCACGGTCATCGAATCCATCCTGCTGACGGCTGAGGAACCGGTTACGCCGACCCGTCTGGCGGAATTGCTGGAGGACTACAAAAGCAACGATGTCAAGGGGTTGATCGACGCTCTGAACGAGCATTACCAGCAGCACGGTCATGGCTTCGCCATCATTCAGGTGGCGGGCGGATTCCAGCTGGCAACGCGCCCGGACATGGCGTCCTGGGTGCGACGCTTCCACCAGGGCAGATCCCAGGTGCGCCTGTCGCAGGCCGCGCTGGAGGCGCTGGCGATCGTCGCGTTCAGACAACCTGTCACCCGAGTGGATGTTGACCGGGTTCGGGGCGTCAACTCGGCCGGAGTAATGCAGAAGCTCATGGAGCTGGAGATGATACGCATCGTCGGCCGTTCGGACGGTGTGGGCAAGCCCATGCTCTTTGGTACCACCAGGGAATTCCTGATTCATTTCGGGCTGAATAGCCTGACGGATCTGCCCAAGCCCAAAGAGCTGGAGGAGCTGCTCGCCCAGGGTGAGCGCAGGTTCCATGAACCCGACCAGCTCGCACTGGAGGTCGGTGACGGCGGACGCAACGGGCAGGAGCCAGACTCCGGCAGGGACGCGAATGATGATCAGTCCCCTGCCGCCTTGCGCCATGCGGCGGTGCCGCAGACTCCGGAAGACCCGGACGCCGGTACGGTGACTGCGGCAACCAACGCACCGGAGAAGGACGACAACCGGACGCGCGACGCGTCCCCCACGGAGCCGCGGGTGGAGTCCGGTGACGCGCAGGAGGGTGCAGCGGGATGAAACCGCACGAATCCAGTGGTTCGGCAGAATCCATGCGGCTCAACCGGTTCCTGGCCCGGGCCGGGTTGGCGTCGCGTCGAAAAAGCGACTTACTGGTGCAGCAGGGTGCGGTTCGGATCAATGGCGTGCCGGTGACGGAGCCGGGCACCCGCATCGACCCAACTATGGACCAGGTCGAATGTGGCGGCGTCAGGATCCGGCTTCCGGGCATCCACGAGCACATCGCGCTGTACAAACCGGTTGGGTGTCTGGTAACGCGATCGGACAGCCGGGGCAGGCCCACCGTTTTCGACTACCTTCCGGTATTGCATCCCGGGACGGTGCCAGTGGGACGGCTGGATCAGGATACCACCGGGCTGCTCCTGCTCACGGACGATGGCGAACTCGCCTACCGCCTCATGCACCCGCGGTTTACGGTCAGCAAGGTGTACGAGGTTCTGGCATCCGGGCACCTGGATGAGGAGGATGCGGCACGGCTATGTGACGGCATTGAACTGGAAGACGGCATGACCTTGCCGGCAACCGTGGAGGTACGGGAGCGTATCAGGCGCCATGCGGGCTACGACACGCGGCTGACGCTATCCATCCACGAGGGACGGAAACGCCAGGTCAGGCGCATGCTTCGAGCTGTCGGCCACCCGGTGCGAGAGCTGCGCCGGATCGAGTTTGCCAGCCTGCCGCTGGATCTTCCCCGTCCAGGCAGCTGGCGCCGTCTCACGGCCGCCGAAGTCAACAGTCTGCGGCACCGGGTCGGCCTGCAGGACGGGGTTCAGGTCGCCTGAATCGGGCTCCGGGCCGGGCAGCCGCACAGGCGGAGTCGGCGTCCAGCCCGGGAACACGGATGGGCAGTAAACGTCCACCCAGGAAGAGGTCGTTGAAACGCAACGCCGGACTGGTGATCGCCATAGACGGAGTCGTGGGCTCCGGCAAGACGAGCACGGCCAGAGAGGTGGCCCGGGTGTTGGGTTACCGGCATCTGGACACCGGTGCCATGTACCGCGCGGCAACCCTGGCGGCGCGACAGGCCGGAGTGGCAGCGGCGGAAACCGCGGCGCTGGCCGATCTGCTGTCCCGCATCCGGATCACCCTGCTGCCGCAGCATCAGGGTGGCGCGGTGTTGCTGGACGGCCGGGATGTCAGTCACCGTATACGCAGCCCGGAAATCACCCGGGCCGTGGGCGCCTACGCGGATCTGCCCCTGGTGCGACGCGCCCTGATAGCCCAACAGCAACGCCTGGGCGCTGAAGGTGGCGTGGTGGCCGAGGGCCGTGATATCGCCAGCGTGGTATTCCCGGATGCGGATCTGAAGATTCGCATGGTCGCGGATCTGCGCGCGAGAGCGCTCCGGCGGTTCCGCGAGCTTACTGAAAAGGGGGTGAGTATTTCTCTGGAGGACGTAGTAACGGACATCAGACAGCGGGACGCGGAGGACGCCGCGCGCGACTACGGCACCTGCGCTCCGCCAACTGATGTCATCGAGCTGGACACGACCGGCATGACCCTGAACGGGCAGGTGGAGCACATCGTTTCGCTAGCTCGTCAACGCGGCGCCTGAACGTGGCAGTTCACTTCATTCCCGGCCTGGAGAGTCCCGGCCGGTCAGCATATCGCTGAGGGTGCGGACAACACAACGCCGCACTTGTACTTGATTCGTCAAGTAGTGAGTCATGCAAGAAGAAACCGTCGTGAAAGAACCTGAGGAAACCACCGAAGCTCCGGTGGTCTATGGCCAGATCAGTGCGGAGGATCTCGAGGTTCCGGAGTACTCGGAAGAGGAATTCGGTGAGATGATGGCCATGTACGAGGAGAGCATCTCCGGCATCAAGGAGGGCCAAATCGTCCAAGGCCGAATAGCATCGCTGACCCCCAATGAAGTCCTGGTGGATATCGGCTTCAAGTCCGAGGGCGCCGTTCCCATCAAGGAGTTCAACGATCCTGATGCCATAGAGATCGGCCAGGAGATCGAAGTCTTTCTGGAAAGTGTCGAGGACCAGAACGGCCAGGTCGTGCTGTCCAAGCAGAAGGCCGACTTCATGCGGGTCTGGGACATCATCAAGGAAGCCCATGACACCGGTAACACCGTGCAAGGCAGGTTGATGCGCCGCATCAAGGGTGGTATCGTGGTGGATCTGTTCGGCGTCGACGCCTTCCTGCCCGGGTCACAGATCGACATCCGCCAGGTCAAGAACTTCGATCAGTTCATCGGCCAGGAGTTCCCGTTCAAGATCATCAAGCTGAACAAGGCCAGGCGCAACATCGTCGTTTCCCGGCGGGCGGTGCTCGAGGAAGAGCGCGAGCGCATGCGCACCGAGCTCGTCAAGGAGCTGGAGGAAGGTCAGATCCGTGAAGGCGTGGTGAAAAACATCACGGACTTCGGTGCCTTCATAGACCTGGGTGGCATGGACGGCCTGCTGCACATCACGGACATGTCCTGGGGACGCGTCAGCCATCCCTCGGAGATGGTCTCCATCGGTGACCGCATCCGCGTCAAGGTGCTCAACTACGATCGCGAACGCGAGCGCATCTCGCTGGGGCTCAAGCAGCTGACACCGCATCCGTGGGAGAGCATTCAGGACAAGTACACCGAGGGCATGAAAGTGGAAGGGCGCGTCGTCAGCATCACGGACTACGGTGCCTTTGTGGAACTGGAGGAGGGCATCGAGGGCCTGGTACACATCTCCGAGATGTCCTGGACGCAACACGTGCGGCATCCGTCAAAACTGGTTTCCATCGGCGATACAGTGGAGGTCATGGTGCTCAAGGTGGACAAGGAAGGCCAGAAGATCTCCCTCGGTATGAAGCAGACCGAGGCCGATCCCTGGGAAACCCTGGATACCCGCTACCCGCCGGGCACCCACCTGGAAGGAACGGTCCGCAGTCTGACCAATTTCGGTGCTTTCGTCGAGATCGAACCCAATATAGACGGGCTCGTGCATATCTCGGACATGTCCTGGACCCGGCGCATACGACAGGCCAGCGAGATGTTCAAGAAAGGCGAAGTCATCCCGGTGGTAGTCACGGATATCGACAAGAAGCGTCGCCGGATCTCGCTAAGCCACAAGATGGCCTTCGACAATCCCTGGCCCGAGTTCGCCCTGAAGTACGCCGTCGGAACGGAGACGCACGGCAAGATAGAGCGTCTGCTGGAGCGCGGCCTGGTCGTGCTGCTGGAAGACGATGCCGTAGATGGGTTCGTGCCCATGTCACAACTGGGTATCGATGACATACAGAGCCCTCACCAGTGCTTTGAGGAAGGCCAGGAACTGCCCCTCAAGGTCATCGAATTCGATGACGATCAGAAAAAAATCGTGCTCAGCGTCCGCGAGTATTTCAAGGACAAGGATCAGGCCGAGTATGAGCGTTTCCTGGAAGAGCACCCGGTCAAAGAGCTCGAGGAGGAAACTGTGTCCTCCGACGGCGACGACGAGATGAACTCGTGGGGCGAGTCCAACAGCTGATTCAGCCCGCCGCCACCGCACCACACAGCAGCGAGTAGCACCGTAGCACGGGCCGGGGAAGGCTGTTCCCCGGCCCTGTTTTCCATGGCGCTGCCTTCATCAGTGTTTCTCCCGGGGGAGGCGGCGCGAGGCTCGCTGCAGCGGTGCGCAAAGCCCATTCAGGTGTGCGCGGGGTTCGTTTTCCGGCGATCATGCGCCCGCGCCGGTGCGCGCGGGCCCGTTCCGGCGCACTGCGACCGCCGGGCACCCGCATCGTCCGGCGCACTGCGACCGCCGGGCACCCGCATCGTCCGGCGGTCTGCTCGCAAGTCCCGCCGGATCGTCTGCACGGCACCATGGCTCCGGTGTACCGCCGGTACTGCGCGCGATCCCTGAGCCACCCATCTTGCGGAGGAATATGGCGGTAGCCAGCAAGCTCACTCCGGCCATGGAGCAGTACCAGCGTTTCAAACGCCAGCACAGCGATGCGATCCTGTTCTTCCGGATGGGCGACTTCTACGAGATGTTCTTCGAGGATGCCCGGGAGGCCGCTGCCCTGCTCGGTCTGACTCTGACCAGGCGCAACCACGGCAAGCAGGCCGGCGACGTCCCTCTGGCGGGGGTGCCGCACCATGCCATGGAGGGCTACCTGGCGCGGTTGATACGGCTGGGACGAAAGGTGGCCATCTGCGAACAGGTAGAGGATCCCCGGCAGGCCAAAGGCGTGGTCAAACGCGATGTGGTCCAGGTTGTCTCGCCTGGCACGGCCCTGTCGGATGCGATACTGGAACGGCATCGCAACAACTACCTGGCAGCCCTGTGTGCCGCAGATAACGTGACCGGCATGGCGCTGGTAGACCTGTCCACGGGCGAGTTCCTGCTCGCCGAAATCGCCTCCGCCAGACTCGGAGACGAGCTGACCAGTCTGACACCGGCGGAACTCCTGCTGCCGGAAGACGCCGACGCCGGGTGGCTGGAATCCATCCGCACCATACTGCCGGAGACGTCCATCACCCGCGTCGATCGCTGGCAGTTCAACCCGGACGCCGCCTACCGGATTCTGCTGGACCAACTCGATGTGCAGTCGCTCAAGGGCTTCGACTGCGAGGATCTGCAGGTCGCCGTTCGTGCCGGCGGCGCAGCCATCCAGTACCTGCGGGACAACCAGCGCAACGCGGTGGCGCACATCAACACGGTTGTGCGCCGCCGCCCCGAGGAATACCTGGTGGTGGACGCCACCGCGCAGCGCAACCTCGAACTGATCGATCACCCGCGTGACGGCGGCCCGGAGCAGACGCTGCTCGGGGTGCTGGATCAGACCTGCACCCCCATGGGCGCGCGGCTACTGCGCAGCTGGGTGGTGGCACCGCTGAAAAACGCCGAAGCCATCAATGCCCGGCTGGATGCCGTGCAGGAACTGCACCAGCGGCAGGACACGCGTGCGCGCCTGCGCGACCATCTGCGTTCCGTGGGTGACGTCGAACGGCTCATCTCGCGCATCTGTTGTCAGCGCGCCAATGCCCGGGATCTGGTGGCGCTGGCACGTTCGCTGGCCACCATTCCCGCTATCCGCGATGAACTCCGGCCGTTGGACGCGGCCTGTAACCGCGATCTGCTGGAAACGGGCCTGCCGGATGTTCAGGAACTGGTCCGCCTCATCCAGGAGGCGCTGGTCGACGAGCCGCCGCTGTCCATCACCGAGGGCAACCTGATCCGCGACGGCCACCATCCGGAAGTGGACGAACTGCGTCAGGCCAGTTCCGGGGGCAAGGAATTCATCGCCGGGCTGCAGAACCATGAACGCGAGCGCACCGGCATCGCCTCCCTGAAGGTCGGGTTCAACCAGGTCTTCGGCTATTACATCGAAGCCAGCAAGGCCAACCTCGACCGGATTCCGGCAGACTACGTGCGCAAACAGACCCTGGTCAACGCGGAACGGTACATCACGCCTGAATTGAAAGAGTACGAAGCCCGGGTCCTGGGCGCCGAGGAGCGCCTGGAAAGCCTGGAAAACCAGCTATTCCTGGAGTTGCGCCAGCAGACCGCGGCCTGGACACCGCAGGTGCAGCATACCGCCCGCACGCTGGCCCGGTTGGACGTTCTGGCCTCCCTGGCCGAAGTCGCACACCGGGAAAATTACGTCCGGCCGCACCTGGACGAAGGCACCGAGCTGAGCATCCAGGCAGGACGCCATCCAGTGGTGGAACGTCAGATGCGCGACGGCCGCTTCGTGCCCAACGACACCCGGATGAATACCGCCTCTGAACAGATCCTGCTGGTGACAGGCCCCAACATGGCGGGCAAGAGCACGGTGATCCGCCAGGTCGGACTGATCGTCCTGATGGCCCAGATGGGCGGTTTCGTACCGGCGCGTGCGGCCCATATCGGCGTGGTGGATCGTATCTTCACGCGCGTCGGAGCCGCGGACAACCTGGCGCGTGGCGAGAGTACCTTCATGGTGGAAATGAACGAGGCCGCCAGCATCGTCAACAACGTCACGGACCGCAGCCTGGTGCTCATCGACGAGCTGGGCCGCGGCACCAGCACGTACGACGGGCTCAGCATTGCCTGGTCCATCGTCGAGTACCTTCATGACCAACCCGGCCGCCAGGCACGGACATTGTTCGCCACCCACTATCACGAGATGACGCAGCTGGCGGATCAACTGGAACGGGTCGTCAACTACAATGTGCTGGTACACGAGGAAGCCGGTCATGTGGTCTTCCTGCACCGGTTGGAGCGCGGCCCGTGTGATCGCAGCTACGGCATCCATGTGGCGCAGATGGCCGGTATGCCGGGTGCGGTGATTCGGCGTGCGCGGGATATTCTCACCGTTCTGGAGCGTCCGCCAGGCAGCTTACCGGGCAACGCCGGCGACGTCGCCGAATCCAGGGAGCAGGATGGCGCGCATTTCCCGGTGCGGCCGGCGGCCGGTGGCCGGGAGGAGCCCGTCACGGCAGATGATGCGGTGCAACTGGAGTTGTTTCCCGGGTTGCACCGTCGTCCCGCCATCGAGTCCGAACTGCTGGCTCTGGAGTTGGACCTCATCACTCCATTGCAGGCGCTCACCAAGCTGCAGCATTGGCAACAACGGCTGCGCCATGGCCAGCAGGCGGGTGATCGGTAAGACAGTCATGGTCCCGCATCGCAGTATGCATACAGTTAGGATCTCCGGCGGGCCGGGCCGGATGCCGGTGCACGGAGCGGAACGAATGAAGCCGATGCAGCGATTCCCCAAGAGGGCGGGCCCGAAGCCCGAAACCGCCCGTCAGGTCACCGAGTACCTCGCGCTGCGGCTGAGCCGGCTGGCAGGTTATTCCGCACGGAGCGTGAAAGCCGTGGTCAGTTGCGGCTCCGTTGCGGTTCGGCGGCATCGTCTCCGGCGGCCCGCCGGCGTGCATCCAGCGCCCGCAGATCGGTTATCCTCGCGACAATGCCGCGAGCCAGCCATCCCATTACGGCAACGGCCAGCAACAGCTGGCTCATCAATGAGGCGGTGCGCATGAAGTTACTCCCGTGGTTGCGGAGGTCATGGTGTGTGCGCCCCCACCCAGCAAAAACCACTCCAGCCCCCATAAACTATGCAAGTGCAATGATATCAAGAACTCGCGACCCGCAGTGCCGGGCTCCCTGCAGCCGGCAGGGCGGAAATATCCGTATCGTCAGGTCACTTCCTTCCCGCTCCAGGCGACCATGAACCGCCTGGAACCGGATATCGTCAGCGGCCGTCGTCCGGTAGTGGAGGCGCTGCGCGCGGGGCGTTCGTGCGAACAACTGCTGATCGCCAAAGGCAGCCGTGGTGCCACCGTGGACGAGATCTACAGCCTGGCGCGCCAGGCGCGGATTACCTTTCGCCTGGAGGACAAAGTCCGGCTGGACCGGCTCGCAGGACCGCAACACCAGGGCGTCGTGGCGGTGCTTTCCGCCCGCGAATACGCCGACTACAGTCTGCTGTTGCACCGTCTGCGCCCGGAGGCCGCCGTGCAGGACAAGGCACCAAAGCCCGCCTTCCTGGTCTTTCTCGACTCGATTCAGGACCCTCACAATCTCGGCGCCATCGTGCGCAGCGCCCATGCCACTGGAGCCGACGGTGTAGTCGTGCAGCAGCGCCACGCCGTTGGCCTCACTCCTGCCGCGGTCAAAGCCTCGGCTGGAGCCGTCGAGCACGTACCGGTATGCCGCGTGCCCAATCTGCAGAAAGCACTGCGACAGGCGCGGCAAGCGGGAATCTGGATCATGGGACTGGAAGCGGAAGGCAGCGTCGCCTTCACCGACGTGGACTGGCGCGTTCCCAGCGGACTCGTGATCGGTGGCGAGGAGAAGGGCCTGCGCCGCCTGGTGCGTGACGCCTGTGACCAACTGGTGCAGATTCCCATGGCACGCCCGGAAGTCGGGTCGTTCAATGCCTCCGTGGCCGCCGGCCTGGTTCTGTACGAAGTCTTCCGGCGGCGCCGAACGAGCGGACCGGTATGACCCGCGCGCGCCTGGCCCTGCTCCTGGTTATTCTGCTGTGGGTCAGCCGTGCGGCCGCCGCCGATGAAGCGACGGCCGATACCAGCCTGGCTGCGACCCGGTCGTTGCTGGAGCCGGCGCGCCGTCCGGACCGGGACAGCGGTTTCGATTTCAGCGCTGACGTCATGATCTATTCACAGCACGGAGATTCGGTCGTTCTCCGTGGCAGCCCGGCACGCATCACTCATGGCGAAGCCCGGCTCGAGGCTGCCGAACTCGTGTATCGACGCGCGGCAGGCATCGTGGAGGCGCGCGCGCGCAGTGACAGCACCGGACAGCAGATCGGCGAGGCGGTACTGACCCGAGGTGACGAGACCTTGCGCGGCGCGCGCATCGTATACGACGTGGAAGCCGAACAAGGCAGCATTCTTCGCGGACGCATTCAGCGCGAACAGGGATTCTTCGCCGGCGAACGCATACGCACCGTGTCCGCAGAACAGTTCCATGTGGCCGAAGGCTCCTACACCACCTGCGATTATCCCGATCCCCACTTCGATTTCTACAGTCCGCGCATCAAGGTGCTCACCGACGAGATGGCCATCGCACGGCCGGTCTACCTGCGGATATACCAGCGCCGTGTCCTGTGGATCCCATTTTACATATTTTCCCTGCGTTCCGACCGCCAGTCCGGCTTTCTCACACCGAGCTTCGAAAACCGTCCCGTGCGCTTCGGCAGCGCCCAGACCGAGTGGGAGCTCCGCAACCTGGGTTATTACCTGGCCCCCAACGACTACTACGACATCACCCTGGCCGCCAACCTGCGACAACGTTCCGGCTGGCTGGCCCGGGCCGACCTCGCCTACGCCGTGCGCTACCGCATGTCCGGCAGCGCCGACCTGCAATACGAGCGGCGCCGCTCCGGCGACCAGGTACAGCAGGCCTGGCGTCTGGATCTCACCCACAACCAGGACCTGGGCCCGTCGTCCCAGCTACGGGCCACCGGGGCCTTCCAGAGCAACAAGACCTTCGTCCAGGACAACAGCAGTGATCTGCAGGACCGGCTGGACCGTACCCTGCGCTCCAACTTCAACTACACCCGGCGCTGGCGCGCATCCGGCAACAGCCTCAACCTCAGCGCCAGCCAGACCCGCAACCTGGACACCGAGCGGGCAACCGTGGTGCTGCCGGAGATGCGCTTCGTCAAAGCCAGAAAGCCGTTGTTCGGCAGCGGCACGACGCGCGCCGGCGACCGCCGGGCCGCCTGGTACCAGCGCATTTACTACAGCGGCAATGCGCGCATGCAGAATCGCAAACAAGAATCGCCGGCGGATACCAGCCGCACAACCCTGGCCCATGCCGCGCTCAACGCCTCCTCGCAGCACAATCCTACACCGTATCTACAGCTCAGTCCACGTCTGGCCCTGACCTGGCAGGACAACGACCTGCGGACGAGCCAGCAGCGGCCTCAGAGCACCTCACAACTAAGCGGGACCGCATCGTTGATGCAAAATATCTATGGGGTGTTTCCCACCGAATTCTGGCGTGTCCTTGCCACGCGCCACGAACTCAGCCCCAGTGTGTCCATGACGTACGCCGCTACGCGGACCGACACCGGCGGCGTTTTCGGTGTCGGAGGCTCAGCCGGATCCTGGGAACAGAGGCGCCGGCTGGAGATGCGGGTCAACAATGCCTTCTGGGCCCGCATCGCCCGGGAGCAGGATGAAACCCGGGTCAGGCTGGCCCAGTTGAACTTCAACACCGCCTACGACTTCGACGCCCGCAACCGTCCGTTTTCGGATCTGACCGCCGTGTTGAACATGACGGCGGGCAGGATATTGGATACGCGCCTGACAGCGCGTTACGACTTGTACGACGACGCCGACAGACTCCAGCTGCTATCGCCCCGTCTGCGTCAGATCGAAGTCAACACCGGTTTACGTTATACAGCCCGCGGTGTTCCTGATCCGGCCGGCTTCCGCCGGACGTCCGGCCTGTCCGCAACCATGCATGACCGGACGGCGCAGGCTTCTTCGTCCCTGCCTGATCGGACCGCACCTCCCGCCGACGCCGGCGCCGGCGTCGGCACCCGGAGCGCGCGCATCACGCATGGTCAACTGACGCACTACTACTCCAGGACGGCTTACAGCCACAGCACCGTCCATCGTTCCTGGCTGCGAGCCAGCCTCGGGCTGACGCTGGGCACCGCCCATTACCGCACCGAATCCCGCCCACGCTGGCGTATCGATTACTCGGTCAACTACGGACTGCACGCGCCGGGAACCCCACTGTTCTCGGCGGACCGGATCACCTCGGAAACTCTGGCGATACAGCGGGATTTCCACGATTGGACAGCGACACTGCGCATCGAACCCGCCTCGTTCCACCGCAACCGGGCTTTCTACTTCCAGGCCCAGCTGCGCGACATTCCCCAGATCAAACTGGAGCGCGGCGATGCACGGCTGTAGGCGCCGGCGGACACGATTGCAATGGACGGCGCCATGACCTACATTGCTGCGCCGCGGGCTTTCCACGCGCGGCCGCAAGGGAGAACATGAATGCGGGTACTGGTCCAGCGGGTCAGTCAGGCTCGGGTCAGCGTGGATGACGAGCTCCTCGGCGCCATCGGCGCAGGTCTGGTGTTGCTCGTCGGCTGTCACGCGGACGACGATGCGGAGGCGGTGCGATTCTGTGCGATCAAATGTGCCAACCTGCGCGTCTTCGCCGACAGTGAGGGCAGGATGAACCGTTCGTTGCTGGACCTCGGAGGCGAGGCTCTGGCGATCTCGCAGTTCACGCTGTACGGCGATTGCCGGCGGGGGCGTCGCCCGAGTTTCGTGCAGGCGGCAGCTCCCGACGTGGCCGAGCCCTTGTATACCGCTTTCGTCGCCGCGTTGGAGCGGTCCGGTATCCGTGTCGCCCAGGGGCGTTTCGGCGCCCACATGCTGGTGGAGATACACAATGACGGACCGGTCACGGTGATCGTGGAAAGTCCTGAGCGCTGATAAACTACCCTGCCGGTCCAAGCCGTCCGAGGTTCGTTCAAGGCCGCGCGGCGCCAGGCCGGGCCCCATGGCGCGCCGGCTCTGCCCGCCCTTGCGGTGGCCCGTCAGCCTGCAACCGGCAACCGAACCCGCCAGTCCATGGGTGCCTTCGTCATGGTATGCGACAGCCGGGACGGGGTATAAACCGTCACCGTACGCCCGCCGCTGACAGCCGGTACCCAGCCCTGGCGGCTTCCGCAGCCTGCCGAAACGGCCGTATTTGCCGGCGTTCAGGGCCTTGAAGCGCGTTACGTTGAACATGTCGATGGTTGTTACTATACTGTAGTGAGACCGTAGTGAGGATGCCGCCGGCGCGTCCGCGCACCAGACCGGAACGCGTTGGATAGCGTATCGCCCCTCCACCACTGAAGGGCACCGGCACACGATGACTGAAGAGCAGAGCCTTTCGCAAGAGCTGCGCAGCGCGCGTGAACAGAGCGGCCTGGCTATCGAGGAAATCATCCGGCAGACAGGGCTCAGCGCCAACGTGGTCCACGGGCTGGAAGAGGACCGGTTCAATGTCGTCGAGCCTGTCTTCACACGCATGGCCTTGCGCACTTATGCCGAGTTTCTCCAGCTGGACGTCGGGTCCATTCTGGAACGTTTCGACCGCCAGACCGGAGAAACCGGCGCAACGACAGCAGCATCCGCCCCCCCGTTGACCTTGCCGGCAGCAGCCTATGACAGCCCGAATCGACGGACCCTGAAAACGCTGTTGATCATGGTCGTTGGTCTCGTCGCAGTGCTCGCGGCCGTAATCGGGGTCATCCACTATACCGCCCCCGAACGCGTCCAACAGCAGCATACCGTGTTGCCGCCGCCTCCGGCGGCGGTCCGGGAGACCAGCCTGCCAGTAGCCGGATCCCGTGCACCGGCAGATCCCGTACATGACACGACGCAGACACCGGCGCAACCACTGGACGCGCTCGTCCCGCCGCTGGCGGCGCGGCTGGATCCCGCCGCGCCTGTATTCGACCTGGCAGATAGCCTGTCCGCAGACCCCATGCCGGCAGCCGGGACACGTCCGGATCCCGCCGTAGCGGATACGCGGCTCAGGCTCGCTATCCAGGCTATCGAGACCACCTGGATCCGCATCGAAAGCGACGGTGCAGTGCGCCACCAGGGGCTGGTGCAGCCAGGCGAGCGCCACGCCTGGGAAGGCCGGGAATTCATCCTTCTGCATTCCGGACTCGCTGGCGGCCTGCGTTATTGGTTCCAGGATGAGCCGCTGGACAGCGACATGCTGGGTGACCCGGCCCAGGTACTGCGTTTCCGCTCTACCCACCAGGGCATCACTCTGTTGAACGCTGATCTGCAGCCGCTGGGACCGCCTTTGCCGGGAACCGGAACCCAACCATGAGTACCGGGTTTGTCGAGGTTGCCGTACCACCGCCCGTAGCTCGACAATTGACCTACCGTGTTCCTGCTGACGCCGTCGATCCTGTCCAGGTCGGAGATCTGGTACTCGTCCCGGTGATGCGGCGGCGCCTGACCAGCATCGTGGTTGCCGTTTCAAGCGCTCCGCCGGTGAATGTCGACGCCACTCGCATACGGCCCATCGAAGCCGTACTGGAAGCCCAGGCGCTCAGCGAGGAACTCATCGGTCTGTGCCGCTGGATGGCATCGTATTACCATGCGCCTCTGGGCTGCGCCCTGATGACGGCATTGCCTCCCGGACTGCACCTGTCGTCCAGCCGTCTGGTACGCCCCACGGGGAACGCCGCCGATGCCCGGCTGGACGGGCTCGACGCAGAGGTGATGGCCGTGCTGCATCACAACGGCCCCCAGCGGGTGCCCGCATTGAGGCGCCGCTTCTCGAAGCGCCAACTGGAGTCCAGTCTGCGCCGCATGCGGCAAGCGGATCTGATCGAGATCCTGGCCGCGCTACCGGAGAGCCGGCTGCGGCAACGCACGGCCCTGCACATGCGCCTGGCCGATGTCACGGCCGCCCGGACAGCCTCGGCCGAACGGCAGCAACGTGCCCCCAGACAGGCCGAGTGTCTGCGGCAACTGCTGGCGGCTGATCATCCCGTATCAAAGCAGGCACTCATTCAGGCCGGTTTTTCACCGTCTGTCCTGACCGCGCTGGTGCAGCAAGGGCTGATCGAACAGTATGACGCCGAAGTCATGCGGGATCCACTGGCTCGACTGCAGACCGATTCGACGGCACGCCTCGTTCCCACGGACGCGCAGCAGCGGATCATCGAGACTCTGGCCGCAACACTGGCTGAGCGCCGCTTCCATACCGCCCTGCTGCACGGCGTCACCGGCAGCGGCAAAACGCTGGTTTACATGGAACTGGTGGCCGCCGTCCTGGCGCAGGGGGGCAGCAGCATCATTCTGGTACCGGAGATCGCCCTGGCCTGGCAGATGGTGCGCCGGTTCAAGGCCCGGTTCGGCAACCAGGTGGCTGTGCTTCACAGCCAGCTGTCTCCCGGAGAACGCTACGACACCTGGCGGCGACTGCGCCGCGGCGATCAGCGCCTGGTGATCGGTGCCCGTTCCACCGTTCTCGCCCCCCTGCCGGAGCTGTCGCTGATCGTCGTGGATGAAGAGCACGATGCCTCCTACAAACAGGAAGACCTGGACAGCGCCATGCCGCTGCACTACAGTGCGCGGGATGTCGCTCTGGTGCGAGCACAGCGCCGGAATGCCCTGGTGATACTCGGTTCCGCCACTCCCAGCCTGGAGTCGCACTGGAATGCCGTGCACGGCAAATACCAGCTTTACGCCCTGCCCCGGCGCATCAACGCCCGGCCGCTGCCGTCCATACAGGTGGTGGACATGCGACAGGAACCGTTCCAGGGCCGGCAACGCGCCATTTTTTCCCGCCTGCTGCGGCAGAAGATACGCGCGCGTCTGGAAAGCGGCCAGAAAATCGTCCTGCTGCAGAACCGTCGAGGCTTCTCGCCGCTGATCCTGTGCGGCAGCTGCGGCGAAGCGGTGCGGTGCGACACCTGCCGCATCTCCATGACATACCACTGCAGCGGGGATCATACGGAGATGCGCTGCCACTATTGCGACCGCCGCTCGGCGCCCCCCCTTGTATGCCCTGCCTGCGGCAGCGCTGAACTGAGCTTCCGCGGCGTCGGTACACAGAAAGTCGAAGATGCTCTGGTCAAACAGTTCAGAGGCATTCGCGTCATTCGCATGGATGTGGATACCACGGGCTGGAAGGGAGCGCACGACGAGCTGGTCGAGCGGTTCCGTCACGGCGAGGCCGACGTTCTGCTGGGCACGCAGATGGTGGCCAAAGGGCTGGATTTCCCCGATGTCACCCTCGTGGGCGTGATATCCGCCGACACCGGCATGCACCTGCCCGACTTTCGCGCCGCCGAGCGCAGTTTCCAGCTGATCACGCAGGTGGCCGGACGTTCCGGGCGCGGCAGCGATCCAGGCGAAGTCGTCGTCCAGACCATGTTGCCGCATGATCCGGTCCTGCAGGCAGCCTCAGCGCAGGATTATGCCGCATTTGCCGCCAACGAGATTGCCGAACGCCGTCAGGCTGGTTTTCCGCCGTTCGGTCGCCTCGCCTTGCTGCGCTGGCGCGGCAAGGCTGAACACGCGGTGGAGACCGCGGCGCAAAAAAGCGTCAGCCGGGTGGCACCGGCCACCGGCACGGACATCCTGGTACTCGGGCCGGCCCCGGCGCCTCTGGCGTGTCTGCGCGGCCGGTTCCGATTTCAGGCTTTGTTGTGCTGCTCTTCGGCCCCGGTGCTGCATCGGTTCCTGCGGGATCATCTGGCGGGCCTGCGGGACGCCTGTCCTGCCCACGTGGAGTTCACGGTCAACGTGGACCCCCAGACCATGTTGTGAGTTCATCTGTATGAATGCCAGACCGTATCTTGTCATCCTGTGGTTCGCCATCATCATGGCCGTAGTCGCCCGGCCGATGCCTGGCCTGGCGGTGTCTCCCCAGTCACTGGACGCCTGGGAGGCCTATACCAGCGTGTCCGACATGCATCGGCTGCTGGTTGTAGACCATGAACTGTGGGCCATCAGCAGCGGTGGAATACTGCGCTACGACACCCAGACACGCCAATACCAGCGCTATACCCGTCTGGACGGACTGGCAGGCAACCTCGTCTCCAGCGCGGCATCGGACCCTTCCGGCGACCTCTGGTTCGGAACTGCGCATCGGGGACTCAGCCGTTTCAACGCCGCCACGCAGCGTTTCCAGCCAGTCTTTCGCGAATTCGAGCATCTGCGCATCAAGGCTTTGCTGGTCCACGGCAACCAGCTGTACGTCGGCACGGGCAGAGGCATCAGCGCGTTCATGACGGATCGGGAGGAAGTCAGGGAAAACTACCGGCAGTTGGGCAGTTTACCGCGGGATACCGCGGTGCACGCATTGGCACTGTTCAAGGATCGCCTATGGGCAGGGACGGATCGTGGCATAGGCTCGGTGCCGCTGGATTCGCCCAACCTGCAGGATCCGGGCAACTGGCACACCATTTTCGCCAACGGCGTGCGTGACTTCCTCGTAGTCCGGGACACGCTGTTCGTCGCCACCCGGACCGGCGTGGTCACCCTGTCCAGCGTCGACGGTTTCCCCTACCGTGAGCTGGCCGGCGTCACTGCCGTGGATCTGGCCACCCGCGCGGGGCAGGTCCACCTGGTCGACGCCGACGGTCGTCTGTGGGTCCGCCACGGCAGACGCAACTGGGAGCCGCGCGAAGATATACGGGGCCGGGTCAGGGCGGCCGAATCACTGGGCGACGCGCTCTGGCTGGCGACCCCTCAGGGACTGCGGGTACTGGGAGACGAACAGCCGCCGCCACTGCATGATCCGGCGGCCAATCGTTTCTACCAGATGACGATGACACCCGCGGGCGACCTGTGGGTGGCCTCGGTGCCCAAAGACAACGTACCACCGCAGGGGGTCTATCGGTTCGATGGAGAGGATTGGACGGTATACAACACCAGCAACGCACTCCCCTCCAACTTCGCCAACAGTGTGACTGCGGATACCGAAGGAAACATCTGGGTCGGCACCTGGGGTCGGGGCCTGGCCGTGCGCGACACCGCCGGCGCCTGGTCCGTGCTCAACGAGACCAACTCCCCGCTCAAAGGCATCGACAGAAACCCCAATTTCGTGGTGATCACGGGTGTGCACCAGGACCCTGGAGGCATCGTCTGGGCGGGGAATATCCATGTCGGACTGATCGCCATGGACGGATTCCCGATCCAGCGCGCCGTGTTGTACGATCAGCAGACCATCGGACTGGGCATCAACCGCGACATGGGGGATTTCGTCATCGGGCCGGACGGTCTCAAATGGATTTCCACACCACTGGACGGTTTCGTTCTCTTCGACGATGGCGGCAATCCGTTCGAAGTGAGGGACGCGCACAGCCAGGTGTTCAATACCGTCACCGAGCCCCGTTTGACCAGCGACCGGGTGGCCGCCATACTGGTGGACCGAAACGGACGCCTGTGGGTGGGAACCGATAACGGGCTGAACCGGATCACAGGATCGTATTCGCAGCCCACGCGGTCATTCACCACAGACGAGTGGCGCGTATTCAACACCGCTGGCGGGTTGCCGTCCAATGCGATCACCAGCCTGGCGGAGGACGGTCATGGGCATATCTGGGTCGGGACGGAGAACGGTCTGGTGCAGATGGACCGGCGCACCGGTGCCGTCATCCATGCGCTCAACACGGACAACAGCGGCCTCATCGACAACCACGTCAACTCGCTGCTGTACGATACCGCGGCGCGACGCCTCTGGATCGGCACCAACAATGGGCTCAGCCTGTTGCACCTGGATCGTGCCAGGGACGGAACAGGCCCTGTCGCCAGCGTATATCCGAATCCCTTCGTACTGAGGACCGGAATGACGCAGCTCACCATCACCGGGCTTCCGCTAGGCGCGCACGTCGCTATCTTCACGGTCAACGGAGAACGGGTACGCCATCTGGAGGGCACACCAGGACAGGGCTCGGTGGTATGGGACACACTCAACGACAGCGGTTACCGGGTAAGCAGCGGCATATATCTCTACGTAGCCACCGGCGAGGACGGACGCACGGTACGCGGTCAGTTTGCCGTCATCGATGGCCGTTGAGCCATCACACCGAAGGAACTTTTCGCGCAGCCTATCATCTACAGGATCAGGCTGGTCCGTGCCGCTTGGCATATCGTGCCTCCCCCATCGCCGGCACAGGCTCGCCCGGCGTGAGGCATAAAGGGTCGTGCCCTTGGAGCCTGAGCTCCCGGGAACGCGCCTGGCGGCGCTTCGTCGTATCGTCCACCTGCGATCATATCGTGTCCAGGTTATCACGGGAGAATGTCTGCGTGCACGGTAATCCAACGCAACGCCGTCCTTTGCTGGAGTGCAACTCTGACCGGGGTCTGCGGATCCGGGTGATAGCGTGATGGGTGCCGTCCAGGATCACTACCATGACCTCTGCCGGCAATTGGCCCGTCTGCGCCGCCGCACGGCCCTCCTGTGGGGTCTGAAGGGGTTGAGCACCGCCCTGGCTGCCGCCCTGGGGCTGGGACTTCTGTGGCTGATCCTGGAAGCTGCGTTCTACCTGCCGCCTTCGGTTCGCACCGCATCCGGCCTGGCCGCTGCGTTGCTGGCCGCCGGCGCCGCTGTGCGATCCGTGTCCGGCATGCTGCCGTATCTGCGTTCCACCTACCGTTTCGCGCGGCTGCTGGAACACACCTATCCGCATCTGGCGGAACAGGTGAGCAGCGCGCTGACGTTATGGGACAACCAGCGTGCCAGGCAACTCTACTCAGCGGACCTCATCGGCGCCACCGTCAAGGATGCCGCGGACACGCTGAAGGCGTTGGACACCCGTGTGTTGCTGGATCGCCGGCCGCTGTGGATGAGCCTGCGCCACATCGCCGCATCCGCGGCGGTGCTGATCGCTGCCCTCACCCTGAGCCCGGAGCTGCGGCAGGCCGCCGGACGCTGCGCCCAGCCCCGTACCGCATTCGAGCGCCAGCCCGGTACGCTGATCTTCGTGGAGCCGGGAGATCAAACCGTGGTCAGAGGTGATGACGCAACCATGCGGCTCCAATTCCGCGGCGAGCTGCCGCACACGGCGCGCGTTCGTCATCGGGACACCCCGGAGGATCCATGGCAGCAGGAGGAAATCCTGGTGGAAGGCGCGGATTCCATCTCCTTCCTGTTCGCCGGGGTGCGCCGTCCCCTGCAGTTCCAGGTACTGGCCGGGGATGGGTCCTCCGCCGTGCACCGGATCACCGTCATCGACCCTCCGTACGTGGATCGCCTGCGCCTGGATCTCGATTATCCCGCATACACCGGCCTGGCGCCGCGGCGTGAAGACAACCACGGCGACATCCGGGCGCTGCCCGGCACCACGGTGGACCTGACCATCTTCGCCTCCAAGTCTTTGTCGGCAGCTGCTGTGGTAGTGGACGACTCGATACGGATTCCGGCTGCGGTGGACGGCAACCGGGCATGGGCGCGGCTGGAGATCGACCGCAACGCGCACTACCACATCGAGCTCATCGACGAGTTGGATGTCGGCAACCGGGATCCCATCCGGTACACCATAGAGAAGATGGAAGACGCCCCGCCGCGGGTACAGGTGACCGCGCCGGGGCAGGATATGGATCTGCCGGAAAGCATGCAGGTCAGCCTGGCTGTCGAGGCCACGGATGATTTCGGCGTCGCCAGTGTCGAACTGGTTTACCGCATCGACGACGGACCGGAACAGAGCGAGTCGCTGACCTTCGTACCTGGAAAGGAAGTACACCTCACCCATGACTGGGATCTGTCCGGGAAGGATCTGCTGCCCGAAGACCGCATCTACTACCGTGTCGTGGCGGGTGACAACGACAGCGTATCGGGCCCCAAATTCGCCTCCAGTCGCGAGTACGCGCTTCGCTTCCCATCGCTGTATGAATTGTACCGGGAGGCCACCCACGCCCAGGACGAGCAACGCCGTGGTCTGCAGGAGCTGTCGGATCAGGGGCGCGAAACCGGTGAGTTCCTGGAACGCGTCCGCCGTGAACTGGTCCAGCGGGAGGAACTATCCTGGGACCGGAAGGAGGAACTCAAGGCCACCATTCAGGCTGAGCTGGACCGGACCCATGCCGTAGAGGAGTTGAGCCGGGAACTGGAACGCACCATGAAAAAGCTGGAGGCCGAAGGCCTTGCCTCTCAGGATCTGCTGGACAAGGTGGCCGAGTTGCGCAAGATGATGGCGGAAGTTCTGTCGCCCGAGCTGCGTCGCGCCCTGGAGGAACTCCAGCAGACTCTGTCCAGCGATGACCCGCGGGAACTGGCCGAAGCACTGCGGCAGTTCAACCAGGATCACCAGGCCTTCCAGGAACGGCTGGAGCAGACGCTTGCCATGCTGGAACAGGTGCGCACGGAACAACGTCTGGAAGCCGCCACACAGAAGGCGCAGGATCTTGCCGAGCGCCAGGGACAGATCAACCAGGAGCTGGACCCGGAGGCCGACACCCGTCGCCTGGTGACGCAGGAACAGGCGCTGCAGCGGGATACCGAACGCCTGCAAGAGGAACTGCGTGATCTGGGCCAGAGCATGTCGTCCATGAGCCAGGAAATGGCCGAGCGGCTGAAGTCCCATGCCGAGGATATGGAGTCACGTGATTTCAGCGGTCGCATGCAGCAGATGATCGAGCACATGCAGGCCGGAGCCAATCCGGAAGCGCGCCGGCAGGGTGAGGGCCTGGAACAGGAACTGGGCGAACTGGCCGCCAGCATGCAGCAGATACAACAGGAATACGTGTCCACGCAGAAGCAGCTCCTGGCCGATGAATTGAGACACGCCATGCGCGGTTTGCTCGATCTGTCCAGGCGTCAGGAGGCTTTGCGGGATACCGTCGGCGGACTCGCCGAAGAGGAGGCCAGCAGGCTGGCCGATCATCAGCATGCGCTCGCTGAAGGCGTCGCTCAGGTGGCGCGCAGCATCGGTGCCGTCAGCCGCAAGACCATGGCACTCGAGCATCCCCTGCCGGTGACGCTGGGGTATGCGTTGAACAGCATGCGCGAAGCAGCCGTTCGGCTCAATCTGCGCACTCCCGGCCGCGCCCTCGCATCGCAGCAGGATGGGATGCGCTACATGAATGAGGGCGTGATGCTGCTGCGCCAGAGCCAGCAGAATCTGGCGCAGTCGAGCATGCCCTCCAGCTTCGGAGAGGCCATGCAGAAGATGATGGGGCTGTCCGAACAGCAGGCCCAGCTCAACCAGGCCACGCAACAGGCACTCGACGCAGCCCAGGCGGGGAGCACCCACAGTGATTTCATGTCGGCGCAGGCGCGTTTGAGTGCCGAGCAGCAGATGATCTACCAGGCCCTGGAGCAACTGCGACGCGAAGTGCGCGGCATGGGCGGTGCCGAGCATCGGGTGGGAGCCATCCAGGAAGAGATGGAACGGGTACTCGGGGAGATGGAACACCAGCGGCTGTCGCATCGCACCCTGGAGCGTCAGGAACGCATATTGCAACGCATGCTGGATGCCAGCCGGTCGATGCACACGCAGGGCGAAGACGAAGAACGCTGGTACAGCCGCACCGGCGAAGAACAGGAATACACCGGTCCGGCCTGGTTGCCGGCAGACCTCGGTCAGTCGTACGATGCGCTGCGGGACGCCATGCGTCGAGCCTTGAGCGCACCATATCCGGACGAATACCGGCCGGTCATCCAACGGTATTACGAGTTGATGTACCAGGATGCGCACGGTTCAACCCCGGAGACCGGCGAATGAGATGCCGATGGGTGACCATCATGCTGTCGATCGTCGGCATGGTCGCCGTACCCGTGATGCGTGCCGAAGGGGCGGAACCCGCGGCCCAACTGCGCGACCAGATCGAGCGGCTGGAACGCGCCGGACGCAGAAGCGCAACTGTTCCCCTGTATGCCCGGTTGCTGCAGCTAGCCCCGGACGACTCGGTGGCCGTACACGGCTACGCCGGTGCCCTGCGCGAACAACAGCGGTACGACCTGATCGCCGACCTGATGACGGACTGGACCCGGCAACGGCCGCACGACTTCCAGGCGCACGTGGTTCTGGGCAATGCCCTGTTGCGGTTGAACCGGCTGCAGAAGGCCATGGACACGTTTCAGAAGGCGTTGGACCATGGCCCGCCCCTGGCTGCCCGGTTCCGCGTGGTGGCCGACCAGTACCGCGCCGCGGGATACCACCGGGAAGCCATCCATTTCCTGGAGCAGAGCCGGGAAGTGCTGTCGCAACCGCGGCTGTTCGCCTGGGAGCTGGCCCAGGCTTATCTGCGTACCGGGGCGACAGGTCCGGCAGTGGAAGCTCTGGCGCATACCTATCTGAGCCACCCGGATCGTTATCCGCTGGTGCATACACGCATTCTGGAACTGTTGCGCCATGAGGACGCCATACCTGAGGTACTGCAGACCCTCGACCATGTCCTGGAGCGTTATGAGGATGATCCGGCAGCAGCCCGGCTGGGCCTGCTGGCCGCCATCAGTTGGTTGGAAGCCGGTCGTCCGGAAGCCGGACTGGAACGCCTCACCCGTATGGCCGTACGCAGTGAGGTCGCCGCCTTGCTCTGCAACTACGCCGCGCACTGCGCGGAAAAAGGTCACCGTGCCGTGGCCGCACAGAGTTACGGTCTGTGTGCCGAACGCAGTGACGACACGGACCAAAGGCATCGCGCCGTGCTGGAACAGGCCGGACTGTTCGAACAGCTGGGCGAACCGCATAGCGCCGCGGACCTGTACAGGCAACTGGTACGAGACCGTCCGGATCACCCGTTGACGCGGCAAGCGCAGGTGCATCTGGCCCGGCTGCAGCTGTATGAACTGGGGGATGCCGCCGCGGCTCGCGACATGCTCCAGGAGGTAGTCGACCGGGAAGATGAGGACCGGCTTGTTCTGCTTGCCCGCGAACTGCTGGCCGAAGCCTCCTTGCGCCAGAATGATCTGGAGGCCGCGGTCATGCATCTGGACCAGGCGGCGGTGATGGCCCCGGACACGGCCTTCGCCTCACACTTCCGCCGGGCCGAAATCTACCTGCTGTTGGGCCGGATAGACAGCACCAGCCGCCAGCTCGAGGAGCTGTTGACCCGGAACCCCGGCCATGCACTGGCCAACGACGCGCTGGAGCTGCTCTGGCTCTGTGATACCCTGGGCAATCAAGCGGAAGCGACCGAGCGGTATACCGCGGCGCTGCTGGCCGACCGTCAGGGCCGGACGGAGCAGGCCAAGCTGGACTGGCAATGGCTGGAGGCCAACGCCTCGCCGCAGGTACGGCAGATGGCCCTGTTCCACCGTGCCCGCACCCACCTGGAGCAGGCTGATCCAGCCACGGCCCGGGAGTTGTTCAGCCGTCTGGTGGAGGAGCATCCGCGGAGTCCGTACCGCGTGCCGGCACAGCTCGCCGTAGCCGCGCTCCTCGAACAGGCGGACGACACGGCAGCCGCCCTGAAGGAACTGGAAAACGCTCTGCTGACTGCGCCTGAGCACGCCCACGCGCCGGAAATACGCCTCTCTATCCAGCGGCTGCGGGAGGGCCGGAATACGCCCATCCAGTCACGACCATAACCGGGAGCCTGTTCGCCTCCATGTCGACCAAACGCCTGTATTGCTTATTCCTGATCTTGCTGGGTCTGCCTGTCCTGGCGCGGGCCGATTATCTTCTCATCCCCATGGACCTTGCACAGAACAACCACCTCAAGGCGTACGGAGTGGCCTTCTGGACGCTGGAGCGCGAGGTTCCGGTCGAGTGGCTGCTCAATTACCGGGCCGGATCTTTTCTGGTGAACTACCATGATCTGATCGCCCGGGAAGCCCAGATTCGCGGCGTCACCGCCCAGCGCATCTCCGCCGCTGATGCCGCCAGCATCTACGCCGAGATCGATGCGGGCAACATGGATGTGGTGCTGCTGGAAAAAGCCCCCAGGATTGCCGTGTATACCCCCCCCGACACCCCCCCCTGGGATGATGCGGTCACGCTCGTGCTGGAGTACGCCGAGATCGACTACGAGCCCCTTTTCAACCAGGAGGTCCTGCGCGGAGACCTATCCCAGTACGACTGGCTGCATCTGCACCATGAGGACTTCACGGGGCAATTCGGCAAATTCTATGCAAGTTTCAGCCAGCAGCCCTGGTACCGGGAGCATGTCGCCTTCTACGAAGCTGAGGCCGCGCGCCTGGGATATGACAAGGTTTCGGAGATGAAAAAAGCGGTGGCCCAGGAGATCCGTGCCTACGTCGAGCGTGGCGGTTTTCTGTTCGCCATGTGCTCAGCCACAGAAACGCTGGACATCGCTCTGGCCGCCGGGGATGTCGATATCGTCCACCAGCTCTTCGATGGGGATCCGGCTGACCCGCAGGCCCAAGAAAAACTGGACTTCTCCCGGTCCATGGCCTTCGAGAACTTCACGCTGGAGACCAATCCGCTGGTGTATTCCTATTCCGACATCGACACCACGCCCCAAAGGATGACCGATATACGCAACCCCGAAGCTCACGCGTTTACGCTGTTCGAATTCTCGGCCAAGCACGATCCTGTTCCCACCATGCTGACTCAGAACCACATCAATATCGTCAACGGCTTCATGGGCCAGACCACGGGGTTCAACCGGCACGTCATCAAGGATGCAGTGGTCATTCTGGGAGAAGTGGAAGGCGGTGACGAGGTCAAGTACATCCACGGCCAGGTAGGACAAGGCACCTTCACCTTTTACGGCGGCCATGACCCGGAGGACTTCATGCACATGGTTGGTGATCCCCCCACCAATCTCGCTCTGTATCCCAACTCCCCCGGGTACCGGCTCATTCTGAACAACATACTGTTCCCGGCGGCGGAGAAGCAGGAACGCAAGACCTGATCGATCAGCCACCGTGAAGCCAGCCGCGTTCCCGCAGCCGGACGGTTCCTTTCCCTTCTGTTACATCGATCCGCGCGGCACGCCCGACTCTGCAGCCGCACCGCCGGGCGACTGACTGGAACAACACCAGAAGCGGGTTGCAGGGGGGGATGGCACGATCAGGCCCTATCCGGCGCGCGACGACGCCATGGGTCTGCCGGACCTCGAACCGTTCGTTGCCCCGTTCAGCTATGGTCTCAACAAGGAGATAACATGATATCCACGGATGTGGAAGCGGTAGCTGGTCTCAAGGATATGAGCAATCGGATCAAGGCAGAGGTCGGCAAAGTGATCATCGGCCAGCATGACACCGTCGAGCATCTGCTGGTGTCCATCCTGTGCGGCGGCCATTGCCTGCTGGTGGGCGTTCCCGGCCTGGCCAAGACCACGCTGATTCACACGCTGGCGCAGACGCTGGATCTGTCCTTCGGACGCATCCAGTTCACTCCGGATCTCATGCCCTCGGATATCACCGGCACGGAGGTTCTGGAGGATGACGTGGAGACCGGCCGCAAGGCCTTCCGCTTCGTGCGTGGCCCGTTGTTCGCTCATATCGTGCTGGCGGACGAGATCAACCGGACGCCCCCAAAAACCCAGGCCGCGTTGCTGCAGGCCATGCAGGAGCACGCCGTCACCGCGGGTGGGCACACCATGGCGCTGGGCGAGCCCTTCTTCGTCCTGGCGACGCAGAACCCCATCGAGCAGGAGGGCACGTACCCATTGCCGGAAGCCCAGTTGGACCGGTTCATGTTCGAATTGTGGATCGACTACCCCGCTGTCGAGGAGGAGGAGGAGATCGTCCGCACCACCACCGCCATACAACATGGCACGGTAACGCCGCAGCTCGATGGCCAACAGATCATCGACCTCCAGAGCCTGGTTCGCCGCGTACCGGTGGAGGACGCGGTGATCGCCTATGCGGTCCGCCTGGTACGGGCCTCGCGGCCGGCGGATCCCCTTGCACCCGCCTACATTCGCGACATGGTCAGCTGGGGCGCCGGTCCGCGCGCCTCCCAGTACCTCGTACTGGCCGGTAAGGCGCGCGCCATCCTGGACGGACGGCATTCGGTGGGCCTGAACGACATACGCGCCGCCGCCCTTCCGGTGCTGCGGCACCGTATCGTCGTGAGCTTCCACGCCGAAGCGGAAAACGTCTCTGCCCCTGATCTGGTGCAACGCCTTCTGGACGACGTTCCCCGGGACGGAGGATCCGCGTGACGACCACCGATGCGGTTCGGTACCTGGACCCCGAAGTCGTCTCGCGCCTGTCCCGTCTGGATCTGATCGCCCGTCTCGTGGTGGAGGGGTTCATCACCGGTCTGCACCGGAGCCCTTACCACGGCTTCTCGGTGGAATTCTCCGAGCACCGTCCCTACCTCCCCGGAGACTCTTTGCGGGATCTGGACTGGAAGGCGTATGGTAAAACCGGACGCATGTATGTCAAGCAATATGAGGAAGAGACGAATCTGAAAGCCTATGTACTGCTTGACTGCAGCGGCTCCATGGCCTTTCGCGCGGCCGGTTCCATGAGCAAGTTCCGTTACGCCGCCAGCCTGGCCGCAGCCCTGTCCCTTCTGCTGCTGCGGCAACGCGACGCCGCGGGGCTGGCTCTGTTTCACGACCGGCTGGACACGCTGATCCCGCCACGCGCCGTGCAGAGTCACTTGAGCGTGCTGCTGCGCGCCATCAACCAGGTGGAGCCGGCCGCGGATACGCGCATGGCGCCGGCTTTTCTGACCTTGGCCGAACGCATCAACCGCCGCGGTCTGGTCGTGGTGTTGTCCGATCTGCTGGACGAACCGGAGGAGGTACTCAAGGGACTCAAGTATTTCCGGCATCGCGGTCATGAGGTGATCGTCTTTCAGATCCTGGACCCGCGCGAGCGCGATCTGGAGTTTCGCCACCAGACGCGATTCGTGGACCTGGAGGCACCGTCCCAGAGTCTGTCCACCCAGCCCTGGCACGTGCGCGAAGAGTACAGCGCCATGATGCACGATCTCATCCGCACCTATCGCAACGGTTGCGCGGACGCCCGCATCGACTTCGAACAGATCGACACCACCACCCCCTTCGACGTGGCCCTGTCCCGGTATCTGGTGCGCCGCAAGCGGATGGGATAGACACTGAGCGTTGGCGCGACAACACGGATCGAACCGGCGAGACTCGATGCTCTCAGCGGGAATACCGCTGTCTTCCGCGCCCTGTCCGCGCGCCAGCGGCGGTGCGGTTGCCGGGGAGGATACGCCCCTGGACCCCTGAGCGGACGAAGCCTGGCACATCTTAGGCATGGCACCGCCTGCACCTCCTGGCGCGGACACCGGCACAGAGAGGACACGAGGACGGCAAGATGAGCGAACCCACCGGCTCACTGCCGGTATTGACCAGTCTGGACCCCTGCGAGGTGGAACGCATCCGCCGTGATTTTCCCATGCTGCGCGAGCGCATCCGCGACAAGCCGCTGGTCTATCTGGACAATGCCGCCACCACGCAGAAACCGCTGACCGTGATCTACGCGCTGCAGCGATACTACACGGGCGAAAACGCCAGCGTCCATCGCGGCGTACATTTCCTCAGCCAGCAGGCCACCGTCGCCTTCGAGCGCAGCCGGGCCCGGTTGTGCCGGTTCATCAACGCGGCTGACCCTGCCGAGATCGTCTTCGTGCGCGGTACCACGGAGGCCATCAATCTGGTGGCCCAGTCGTACGGTCGCGCCCACATCGGCTCCGGAGACGAGATCATCCTGTCACACCTGGAGCACCACGCCAACATCGTACCGTGGCAGATGCTGTGCGAGCAGACCGGCGCCCGCATCCGGGTGGCGCCGGTGGACGATCAGGGCATGTTCATCATGAAGGCGTACGAACGGTTGCTCAACGAGCGCACGCGCCTGGTCGCCGTCAGCCACGCCTCCAACGCCCTGGGCACTGTGCTACCCGTCAAGCAGATCGCCGTCCGGGCGCATCGATGGGGCGCCCGCGTCCTTGTGGACGGAGCCCAGGCGGTCTCCCATATTCCGGTTGACGTGCAGGACATGGACTGCGACTTCTACGCTTTCAGCGGTCACAAGATGTTCGGTCCGACCGGGATCGGCGTGCTGTACGGCCGCCGGCTACTGTTGGAGACCATGCCCCCGTATCAGGGCGGCGGAGAGATGATCCGCAGCGTTACGTTCGAGCGCACCACCTATGCGGAACCACCCCACAAATTCGAGGCGGGCACCCCCAACATCGCCGGCGCCATGGCCATGGAAGCCGCCGTGGACTACATCGACGCCATCGGCCGGTCGCGCCTCGCCATGTACGAAAACCAGCTGCTGGTTTACGCCACGCAGACGCTGGAGCGGATCGACGGAGTGCGTCTCATCGGCACCGGCACTCCGAAAGTCGGCGTCATCTCCTTCGTGATGGACGCCGCCCATCCGCACGACATCGGCACCATTTTAGACTCGGAGGGAATCGCCATCCGCACCGGCCATCACTGCGCTCAACCGGTGATGCAGCGTTTCGGCGTGCCCGCCACGGCGCGGGTGTCGCTGGCCGTGTACAACACCCGTGAGGAGATCGACACCCTGGCCACCGGGCTGCGCAAAGTCATCGAGGTTTTCACCTGATGACAGAACTCAGGAAACTCTACCAGCAGATCATGCTGGATCACAACAAGCAACCCCGAAACTACGGCAGGCTGGAAAATGCCAACCGCGACCAGGAAGGGCACAACCCGCTATGCGGTGACCGCCTTCATCTATACCTGCATGTCGACGGTGAGCGCATCCTTGACATCCGTTTCGAGGGCTCCGGCTGCGCCATATCGCGGGCCTCGGCCTCGCTGATGACTGCCGCGTTGAAAGGCGGGACCATCGCCGACGCGGAAGCGTATTTCGCCGACTTCCATGCCATGACCACGTCGTCGCCGGACGCCCCGGTGGACACTGACCGGTTGGGCAAGCTGGCGATCTTTGCCGGAGTCCGCGAGTTTCCCATGCGGATCAAGTGCGCCACGCTACCCTGGCACACCCTGAGGGCCGCCTTGAAGGGCACGGATACCACCGTCACCACGGAGTGAGCCAGGCGCCGCGGTACATCATCCGCCACCGCGGCGTGAGCCAGGGCGCAGCAGCCCATCCCCTCGTCAACGCGGAGTGAGCCACGCAACCGCGATACGGCCTGGGGAGTTCATCCCGGGAAGCCTGGAGCCCTGGGTCAGCAAGGCACTGAACGTCCTGGGCGGCCCGATGCACGCGGCCTCCTGCACCCACCACACACACCGGCCACGGCGCGGACTGCCGTTGCCGATGGCTCAGCCGCGCTCTGCGTTTGCCTGCGCGTCGATGCAGTGTTGGACCCGGTCGATGAGCGCCATGACAGGCAGACAGGCGCTGCAACTGGTCAAGGCCTTGCGACCCTCGCGGATGGCCGCGAAGAACTCCGCGTTCTGCTCGCCCACGCCACCGCCCGCCGGTACCGGAACCGGGTTGCCCTCGTGGTCCATCAGTTGCCCCTTGCGGGTCTCCAGGGTCGCCTGCTTGCCGATGAACTTGTAGGTGGACTGAATGGGACCGTGGTGATTGTAAGACTGCGCCGCGGTCACCAGGCAGCCGCGGCCGGACCGGAAGGCGATGGTGAGATCCATGGGCACCTGCAGTTCCGGGTGCAGCGGTCCAGCCTGTCCCCAGGCCCGCATCGCCGGATCGTCCAGCAGCCAGTACACCATGTCCACCATATGACACGCCTGGTGCCAGAGCAGGTTGTCCACCCAGGTGCGCGGTTTGCCGAAACGATTCTCGTTCTTGCGCCGGAAGAAATAGGTCTGCTGCACGATGTGATGCAGATCGAGCTCGCCTTCCCGAACCCTGCGGTGGACTTCCCGGAACACGTTGCTGTACCGGCTGGTATGGCAGACCATGCACACCAGGCCCGTGCGCTCCTCCGCATCCGCCACTCTCTGGGCTTCGCGCAGGGACAGGCCCATGGGAATCTCTACGAGCACGTGCTTGCCTTTCTCCAAGGCCAGCACAGTTTGTTCGCAGTGCACCTGATTGGGCGATCCCAGGATGACGGCTTCCACGCCGGGTTGATCCAGACATTCCTCGTAATTCAGGGAATAGTGGGGAATACCCCATTCAGAGGCGAACGCCGCGGCGTCGGCGTCGATGCCACCGGCCAGACTCACCACCTCGATATCCGGCATCTCGCCCAACGCTTTCATGTGCGTGATGCCCTGGGCGCCTTCACCAGCCAGACAGATTTTCATGCTGCTTTCTCCTTGCTTGGGCGGATTTTTGTGGTTTGGGATGAACCTCGCGGGCGGTTTTCGCGCGGGCCGGGAGCGAGCCGCACCCGGTGATGAGGGTCGAATCCAGGCGGCGAATGGCCTGCCAGCTCAATCGCACCATCCGTTGGCGCCTCGCCCCGCGCGCGGCACCGGTGCCTGTCAATGATGGCGGGAGCCACCGGCGCGGCGCCTTGAAACGCTTTCCCCAAAGCTGAACGCATCCCGAAGCCAGCGACGCTGCAATACGCGAATGGCCTACCAGCCCTGCTGCAGGACCCGCTGTCGCAACGCCGCGTACGCCCGGGGCTGGTATGCAGGCAACTGCGATTCGCGCAGATCGAAGCCGAAGGCGCGCTCGCTCAAGACGATGATCGGCGGCGCCTGGATCCGCTTGAACACGCTGGTACGCACCTGCTCTTCGATCCATTCCAGATCCTCTATCCATGCCTCGGCGTCGGCGAAGTAGCGCCGCAACTGCTCTTCATCACCCCATTCCAGCCGCGCGCACAAGCATCCCTGCAGCTGCCACTCGACCAGATCGCCGATGTGACGACGGTACTCCAGCAGCTGACGCAGCACCGCATCATGGTAACCGTATTTGATCGGGTCTCCCAGCCCCCGGGTGACATCCTGAGCCTCGGACAATTCGGCGCTGGGAACGATGGTCCCGTCCAGCAGATTGGCCGGTATGACCTCGCGGCCGTAGATCTGCTGATTGAGGAACTGCGCCAGTTCGATGATCTGGACCTTGTACAGATCCGCGATCGGCGCGATGGCGCCGTTGATGTCTCCATACAACGTGCAATATCCCAGCGCCAGTTCCGTCTTGTTGCCGTTGTTGGTGAAGATCATACCATGCGTGGAGGCCAGCCCCGCCAGTACATCGGCGCCGCGGATACGGGCTTGCAGGTTCTCGTCCGCCAGGCGCGTGTATTCGCCCGCGGTCCGCTTGAACGACTGGGCCGAGATCGTGCCGCGCACCGCTTCGTACAGGTCCTGGATGGAACACGGCAGGTAATCCACGTTCAGTGTGGCGCACAGGCGGTCGGCGTTCTCCTGGGTCTCCCGGGCGTTGAAACGAGTGGGCATGTTCACCGCGTACACCCGCTCCGGACCCAGCGCCTGGCACAGCAGGCAGGTCACCACGCTGGAGTCGAGGCCGCCGCTGACGCCGATAAGGTAACGGTTGCGCACACCGCGGATCTGGTCCAGATGGCGCAGGCCGGTGAGGAGCGCCTCGTACAGCTCCTGGAGGTGCGATTGAGCGCCGGCGACGGCGTTAGGGCGAGTGGTTATCAGAAGCTGTTCGCGCCAGGACCGGGTCCGTCGCATGACATCGTGTCCGGGCACATAAGCCATGCTGTCGCCATCGAAGAGAATGACGTTTTTGCCGTTGTTCTGGGCTCCGATCTGGTTGACGTAGAACAGCGGCACAGGCGAGCGGGACAGGGTCGCGCTGACTACGCGACGGCGTTTGTCGCTTTTCTGGGCGCTCCATGGCGAGGCGGAAAGGTTGAAGACGGCCTCGGCGCCGCGCTGGTAATACGCCTGCACCGTGTCCAGCGGACCGGTGTCATACAGGTAGTCCTGCGACCACAGGTCCTCGCACAGCTGCACACCGAAACGAAACGTCCGTCCGTCCGGTAATCGGACCGCGAATGGCTGGCACCATTCGTACACGCTGCGCTGCTGCGCCAGGGCCAGCTTGCGAACGGAATGGAAGTGGCGGTCGTCATCGAAGAACCGGTAGTTGGGTTGCAGCGTCTTGGGGTGCACGCCGGGTGGCAGGCCGGGCGGCAGCTCCGGCCGCTCCACGTACGCGCCATCGGCGCAGACCACGGCTGCGCAGTACTTGAGCATCCGGCCATCCTCGCCGGTCCGCCCGGGATCCACCACGACGTTGCCGAAGAGGATGACCAGGCCGCGGCTGGCCGCGCGCAAATCCTCGCTGTACGCGGCATAGTCCTGCACCAGGGCATCCACCTCCCAGACATCGCCCAGCAGATAGCCGGACACGCACAGCTCTGGGAAAGCCACGATCCAGGCTCCCGCGTCCCGAGCCTGCTGCAGGTAGTCCAGCATGCGGGCGACATTCCGATCCGGCTGTCCCGGCACCACCTCCATCTGCACCAGCCCGATGGGTGGCAGATCCGTCAGGGCGGTGTTCCCCTCGCGCATGAAATGCTCCTTGTCCGGGAATCCATCCGGTCAAAGGCTCGCCACCGGAGTCCGGACGCCGGACCCGTAAGCCGCGGCCGGTCGCGGTCGAACCCGCGATCGCGACGACGTTCCGATGGCGTGTCCTGGTTCTTTCCTGGCTCGGTCCTTGAGGATACAGCCTGAACCCGGCCCCGGCAAAGTACCCATCCACGCATCCAGATCGCCAATCGTCCGCCCCGCCCTTGTAGCCAGCGGCTCCGTGCGCTAGATTAGGCCTGCATCATCGTACCCGATCCCATTGCCGAGAGCCTGTCCATGATGCCGATCTACCGCGGTCCGCATGCCCTGTCCGAGTTCCGGCGTATCTCTCTGCTGACTCGATGCCAGGCCGTCGTTCCCGGCATCACCGAACTGCACGCCTGTTATTTCTATGCGGTCGACGTCCACCGGGAGCCGACCCGGACCGAACGGCAGCAACTCGAGGGAATCCTCGCCGTGCAGGAGCTACTGGATACCGGCCGTCCCCTCCAGTTCCTGGTGTGCCCCCGGCCGGGCACCATCTCGCCGTGGTCCAGCAAGGCGACGGATATCCTGCACAACTGCGGCGCCGCCACCGTGACGCGGGTCGAGCGCGGCATCGCCTACGCTTTCGACGGCAACCGGTTGTCCGCCGAGGCGCTGCAACCTGTCCTGCCCCTGTTGTTCGACCGCATGACGGAGGCCGTTGTCCCGGATCCGAGCGTGCTGTTCGCCGCCGTCCCTCCCCGGCCGCTACAACACATCCCGCTGGCAGATGAGGGTCGACCGGCCCTGGAGCGGGCCAACCGTGACCTGGGACTGGCCCTGGCTCCACCGGAGATCGACTATTTCCAGGCGGTTTTCACCGACCTGGGCCGGGATCCCACGGACGTGGAGCTGATGACCTTCGCCGTCGTCAACTCCGAGCACTGCCGCCACAAGATCTTCAACGCCCGCTGGATCATCGACGGCCAGGAGCAGGAGCGCTCCCTGTTCGACATGATCCGGCACACCCACGAAAGCCATCCCGAATACTGTGTCAAGGCCTACTCCGACAACGCCGCGGTGATCCAGGGGGACAGCATTCCGGTGTTCTACCCGGACGCCGGCGAGCCGGTGTATACGTATCGCGAGCGCCCCACCGACATCGTCATCAAGGTGGAAACGCACAATCATCCCACCGCCATCTCACCCTTCCCCGGCGCCGCCACCGGCGTCGGCGGCGAGATCCGTGACGAGACGGCGGCCGGCATCGGTGGCCGCTCCCAGGCGGGTTTGTGCGCCTTCTTCACGTCGCACCTGCGCCTGCCGGATTTCCCCCAGCCCTGGGAACGGCAGTACGCCGAATTTCCCCGGCGGCTGGCCCCGCCGCTGGAAATCATGACCACCGGCCCGCTGGGCGGCGCCAGCTTCGGCAACGAATTCGGCCGACCCAACCTGCTGGGTGTCTTCCGCACCTACGAGGACATCGTGGAAGGCCGCTACCGGGGTTACCACAAGCCGATCATGGCAGCCGGCGGCATGGGGCTGATCGACTCGGAGCACGTGCACAAGGGACAGCCGGCCGCTGGTGATCCGGTGATCCAGATCGGCGGTCCCGCCATGCTCATCGGACTGGGCGGCGGCACGGCTTCCAGCATGGGCGCCGGCAGCAGCCAGGAAGACCTGGACTACGCCTCGGTACAGCGCGGTAACGCGGAAATGCAGCGGCGCTGCCAGGAACTGATCAACGCCTGCATCGCCATGGGTCCGGACAACCCCATCGTCAGCATCCACGACCTGGGCGCCGGCGGCCTGTCCAACGGCTGCCCGGAGTTGGTCCAGGACGTGGGCGCGCGCTTCGACCTGCGGGCCGTGGAGACGGCGGATCCGGGCATGAGCCCCATGGAACTGTGGTGCAACGAGGCCCAGGAACGGTACGTGCTGATCATCCGGCGGCACGACCTGGACCGCTTCGCGCGGATCGCCGCCCGTGAGCGCTGTCTGGTCGCGGTCATCGGCATCGTCACCGGAGACCGGCGTCTCACGGTAAGCGACAGTCAGTTCGACACCCTCCCTATCGACAACCTGGACCTGGGTGTCCTGCTCGGTAAACCACCCGGCATGGTCCGCCAGGTGAAGCGGCTGGCGGCGGGCCCGCCGCCGCTGGAACTGACCGCAGTGCCATTGGCCGACGCCGTGGATCGTCTGCTGCGGTTCCCGGCCATAGCCGCCAAGACGTTTCTCATCAGCATCGCGGACCGCACGGTAAGCGGCCTGGTCGCCCGGGACCAGATGGTCGGACCGTACCAGGTCCCGGTGGCCGACATGGCCATCACCCTGCGCTCGTACCGCGCCTTTTCGGGCTCGGCCATGGCCATGGGCGAACGCGCGCCGGTGGCATTGATCGACGCCCCGGCCTCCGGTCGCCTGGCCATCGCGGAAGCCCTGACCAACCTTGCAGCCGCTCCGATCGGCGCCATTGAGCAGGTCAAACTCTCGGGCAACTGGATGTGCGCCTGCGGCGAGCCGGGCGAGGACGCCGCCTTGTACGACACGGTGCACAGCGTCGCCATGGAATTCTGTCCGGCGCTTGGGGTGTCCATTCCGGTCGGCAAGGACAGCCTGTCCATGAGCGCCGGCTGGCAGGACAGCCAGGGCGCCGAGCACCGCATCACCGCGCCGTTGAGCCTGGTGGTCTCGGCCTTCGCCCCGGTCACGGACGTGCGCCTGGCCGTCACCCCGGAACTGGCCGCAGACCCGGATTCGCGCCTGCTCCTGCTGGACCTGGGGCGCGGCGCCGACCGGCTGGGCGGTTCGGCGCTGGCTCAGGTATACAACCAGCTGGGCGACTGCTGCCCGGACGTCCATCCGGCGGATCTGCGGCGGCTGTTCACCGCCATCCAGGAACTGCTCCAGCAGCGGCTCCTGCTGGCTTGTCACGACCGCTCGGACGGAGGCCTGTTCGTCACCATAGCCGAGATGGCCTTCGCTGGCCGTACCGGCGTGGATCTGGCATTGAATGCCGCCAGCCACGAGCCGCTGGCGGCGCTCTTCAACGAGGAGATCGGCGTTGTCATCCAGTATGCGGCTGCCGCGGAAAACGCGGTGTTCGACATCGTGCGCCGGCACGGCCTGGAAGACCTGGCACAGCCGGTCGGCCGGCCCAACACGGACGGGCAACTGCGCATCCACCATGGCGGCCGCGTCCTCTTCGCCCGGCCGGTGACCGAGCTGCATGCGGCCTGGTTCGAGCTGAGTTACCACATGCAGCGCCAGCGGGACAACCCGGATTGTGCCCGGGAGGAAATGGACGGCATCGCGGTCCCACAGGCTTCCGGCACCAGCGTGGATGCGTCCTTCACCCTGGCACCGGCGGCCACCGGCAGCGCCCGGCCGCGGCTGGCCGTGTTGCGCGAACAGGGGGTCAACGGCCACGTGGAAATGGCCGCGGCCTTCGACGCCGCCGGTTTCGACGCCATCGACGTGACCATGACGGACCTGCTGGAGGGAGGCGCGGATCTGGCCTCCATGCACGGCCTAGTGGCCTGCGGCGGCTTCAGCTATGGCGACGTCCTGGGCGGTGGTGCCGGCTGGGCCCGGACCATCCTGTATCATGCCGGACTCCGCGAAGCCTTCAGCGCATTCTTCAACCGCCCTGAGACGTTCGCCCTGGGCGTGTGCAACGGCTGCCAGATGATGGTCCGGTTGACGGATCTGATCCCCGGCGCTGAAGGGTGGCCACAGATTCTGCCCAATCGCTCGGAGCAGTTCGAGGCCCGCCTTACCACAGTGGAGATTCTGCCCAGCCCGTCCGTGCTGTTGCGCGACATGGAGGGAGCGCGGTTGCCCATTCCATGCGCCCATGGGGAAGGCCGCATGGTCTTTCCCGCGTCCGCATCATCGTCCACGAACGCGAGTCCGGCATCGACCTGCATGCGCTTCGTGGACGCGTCCGGGCAGCCGGCCGAACGGTACCCGTCCAATCCCAACGGCTCGCCCGGGGGCGCAACCGGCGCCACCACCACGGACGGACGGGTGACGATTATGATGCCGCATCCCGAGCGCAGCATCCGCAATGTGCAGCTGTCGTGGCGGCCATCAACCTGGACCGGCGAGTTCAGCCCCTGGCTGCGCCTCTTCCAGAACGCTCGGAGCTTTGTCCAGGAATGTTGATCAGTCGCGTTCAACCGGCACGGGGTGCGGCGCGCCGACCCCCGTGCCTGCGCCGATGCTAGCGCCGATACCTGCGCCAATGCTATCGCCGGTGCCTGCGCCGGCGCCTTCACCCACCGGTGATTCCCTCACCGGCACACCCCTGATCTGGAGATATCACCATGACCGCACCGATACGCTGGGGCATCCTGGGATGCGGCAACATCGCCCGCAAATTCGCCACCGGGCTGCAGGCCCTTGGCGACGCCGAACTGGTCGCCGTGGGATCACGCACGGAGGACAAGGCCAGTAGCTTTGCGGCCGAGTTCGGCGCCGCGCGCAGCCACGGCTCCTACGAGGCGCTGGCCGCGGATGCGGACGTGGATGCCATCTACGTCGCCACGCCCCATCCCATGCATCGCGACAACTCCATACTCTGTCTGGAGGCCGGTAAGGCCGTGCTGTGCGAGAAACCGTTCACCATCAATGCCACCGAGGCCCGGGCCGTGGTCGACGTGGCGCGGCAGCGCGGCGTATTTCTGATGGAAGCCATGTGGACCCGGTTCCTGCCCGTCATGGTGCAGGTGCGCCGCTGGCTGGCGGAGGGCGCCATCGGCGAACCGCGCATGGTCACGGCCGACTTCGGCTTCCGGTCGGGCGTCAATCCGGAAGGGCGTCTGTTCAACCCGGCCCTGGGCGGCGGCGCCCTGCTGGACGTGGGCATCTATCCCATCTCCTTTGCCTGCATGGTGTTCGGACCGCATCCCGAGAGCATCGCCAGCGCCGCCACGTTGGGCGAGACAGGGGTGGACGAACAGGCCGGCGTCATACTGAGTTATGCGGGCGGGCAGATGGCCGTGGCCACCACCGCCATCCGCGTCAGCACTCCCCATGAGGCGCGCATCCTCGGCACAGACGGACGCATCCTCCTGGAACCCTCATTCTGGAAAGGCGAACGCGTCACCCTGCAGGCCGGCGGCAAGGACGAGACCCTGGAGCTGCCCCTGGAGGGCAACGGCTACAACTACGAAGCCGCCGAGGTGGGCCGTTGTCTGCGCGCCGGCGAACTGGAGAGTCCAAGCATGACGCTGGACGAGACCGTAGCCATCATGGAGGTGCTGGATCGGATCCGCGGCCAGTGGGGCCTCAAGTACCCGATGGAGTGACAGCCAGCCTTTCCCTCGGCGCGCGTCATCGCCCGCCGGCCGGCGGGACGGCGCCCAGCTCGGTCTCGGCGAAGCATTGGCGCATTGACGCGGGATGCCCGGCGGCCTCCTGTTCGGCGCGTATAGGCGCGCGGTGAGTGCGCGCCGGCGTTTGCGCTTTGCCGGATCCTGCACCGGCGTAGCATCAGCTCACGTTGGGCGCGCATCGATACGCAGCGTTGGGCTTCGGTGCACTTCGTCGCACTTCGGCCCGTAGCGGCGCGCTTCGTCGCACCTCAGCGCGTATAAGACCGACGAGACAGGATTTCGTCGGCACACTGCCACACACGACGTGAACACCACCTCAGGCAAGATCGGATACCGATGGAATACGGACAGATTCCCGGATTGGACCAGCAGGTCTCGCGCCTGATACAGGGCGCCATCAGCTTGCGCACGGACGAATTGGAAAACGGCTTCGCGCTGCTCGACGCGGCCATGGCCCGCGGCATCAACGCCTTTGACAGCGCCCACCTGTACGGCGGCGGCGCCAGCGACCGCGTTCTCGGCCAGTGGATGGAAGCGCGTGGCAACCGCGAAGACGTGGTCATCATCGGCAAGAGTTCGCACCACAACGCGGACCGCAAACGCGTCACCCCGTGGGACATCACCGCGGACCTGCACGATACGCTGGCGCGCCTGCGCTCCAGCTATGTGGACATCCACCTGCTGCACCGGGACGATCCGGCCGTGGAGGTGGGTCCCATCGTCGAGAATCTCAACGAGCACCAGGCTGCCGGCCGCATCCGTGCCTTCGGCGGCTCCAACTGGAGCGTCGAACGGCTGGAGGCCGCCAACGAATACGCGGCCCGTCACAACCTGACGCCCTTCGCGGTCAGCAGTCCCAACTTCAGCCTGGGCGAACAGTTCGCCGATCCCTGGCGCGATTGTCTGACCATCTCCGGCCCGCAGCACGAAGCCGACCGCCGCTGGTACGCGGCCCAGGGGATGCCCCTGCTCACCTGGTCCAGCCTGGCGCGCGGATTTTTCTCCGGGCGTATCTCGCGCCACAACTTCGACGCTATCAAGGACGACATCGAAGGCTTCACCCTGGAAGTGTATTGCCACGAACCGAACTTCCGCCGCCTGGACCGGGTGGAAGAGCTGGCGGCGGAAAAAGGCAGGACGGTGCCGCAGATCGCCCTGGCCTGGCTGCTGGCACAGCCGTTGAACATCTTCCCGCTCATCGGTGCCGCCAACGGCGAAGAGATGGACGCCAACATTCAGGCCATGTCCATCGAGCTCACCCCCGCCGAGGTGGAATGGCTGGACCTACGTTCCGAGGCGCGCGCATGACTGCTGGATAGCGGTTCGCCCAGCGTGCACTTGGCGGGCACGGGCACCCGCGATCGCGCGTGCCCGCCAACGTCCGTGATGATATCGGTTATCTTGTCGCCGCGCGTCCGCGCGCGGACGCGCGGCTGAATCGCAAAGCTGGCATCAGCTAGGCCCTTCCTGCCGGGACGGCGTCCTGCGTCCTGATCCACACGCAAACGCCGCAACCAGCGCACGCTGCTGAGCGGCGTCCGCTGGGATTCGGGCATCGGCGGAAACTGGGGGCTTATCCTGCCCTATATCAGTTGCTAGCGTGTACCATCACAACCCGCAGTACGGTCCACTGTCATCCTGTCGCGGCGTGATGTCGTCCTGTCGCGGCGTGATGCAACCTTGACAGTCTCCTCGAGACTCCTGCGGCGCGCCCCTGGAGGTGCTGCCGGGAGCTGCCTCCATGTCCGTTTTTACCGGGCTCTCATTGGAATCGCAAAGCACGCAATTTCAATCGGTTACCCGTTACCCGCGCCATCACCACCGATGGGCGTGCTACACTGGCACGATGCTTGCATGGAAGTGGGTGAGATCAAGAGGCGCCCGTAGTGAGGCGCGAATTATCCATTCGACAAGCAGGAGGCAATGCCATGTCCATCAAAGATCTGGTACCGTGGAAGACGGATCGCGATGTCGAGGTACGGCGGGCGGAAGATGCGCTTCCCGCTTTTCACCGAGCCTTCGACGACCTGTTCGATCGATTTTTCCGGGGCACGGAGCTGACTCCGTTCAGGGAGTTGGGCCATGCCTGGGGGGCTGGCATGCCGGCCCTCAACGTGGAGGAATCCGACAAGGAATACCGGGTTTGCGCCGAGGTCCCCGGCTGGGACGAGAAGGACATCGACATCACCCTCAGCGGTGATACGTTGACCATCAAGGGAGAACACAAGGATGAAAGCGAGGAAGGGGAAAAAGGCGCCGAGGGTTACCGGTACCAGCGCCGATACGGCTCCTTCCAGCGCTCCGTACGGTTGCCAGCCGAGGTCGACCGGGATCACGTGGAGGCCACGTGCGAGCGCGGCGTGTTGACGGTGAAGCTGCCCAAGACGCCGGAGGCGCAGAAACAGACGCGCAAGATCGAGGTCAAAGCCGGATGAGCGCGCGCCGTCCGGTCCGCAACCCGCCGGCGCCAGGCATCTGAAGCGATTCAGGTCTGCGTGAACGACCAGCCCCTAATCCGCCGGCGCCAGGCAACGGCAGCCATGCACGTCGGCGCCGGCAACCGGACCATCTCGGTACCTCAAGCCGTCGCGGACACCGATTGGACCGTCTCGAAGACCGAGCTGGAATCCGGAGCTTGAACAGCGAGCGGTAAACTTATGCGGCGGGAAGGCCATTCGCCTCCCCGCCGTTGTCCTGTATCCTCCAGGCAGCCAAAAAGACCCGCAGAATCTCCTGTTACGACATCCCGTACCGCGGCGTAGCGGCATATCGCTGCATGCCCAGATCCAGCTCGACCTGCGTGGCCGGCGGCAGCTCCACGGTGAAGTGCGTCGCGTTCACGGTGACACGGTTGTGGCGCGTATCCTGGTCCACGAAGTCCCGGTACTGAGCGTCGTTCCAGTGTGGACTGGGCTCGCTCTGGGCGGTGCGCTGAGTGAAGGCGACCTCCGTGAAGCGGTGCTCTCCGAACGTCCCGCCCTGCACCACCACCCGCCGCGTCGCCGTCGCATGCAGGTTGACCAGCGTCACTGTCGCCTGCGTATCCGCCAGCGCCGTCACCAGCGCAGCCACATCCGGCGGCAGCCCCGGACGCCGCGCCCCGGCGTCATGGTACCACAGCCGCCCCACCTGCAGACCGCCGTTGTACTGGAACAGCGGTCCGCCTGTGGCCAGCTGCAACAGACCCTCCACGGTCACCGGATTGCGCACCTGCAGATACCAGTCCCCATACGTGGACGGATCCTGCCGGTCGTCCTGCATGAACGCCAGCCGCTGGTACACCTGGGCGTGATTATGCTCCATGATGTCCACCGGGTAGTCCGGGTACTCGCCCAGCAGAAAGCTGAGCCACGGAGCGTCGTGGTTGCCGCCGTGCTTGGAAAACTGGGGGATGACCCGGGTATAGTCGCGGCTGCGATGATCCCGCGTCCGGCGCACCAGTTCCAGGTCCGCGTCATCCTGGGACACGGTCCATACATGGGCCAGGTAGCGCGCGTGCAGCGGCCCGTACCCCTGCCAGCCGTGATCGTGGTGGAAATAGGGCACCTTGAACACGCCGTCCTCCTGGCGCCCGTGCTCCATCAGCTTGAGGATCTGCTGGCGGGCGAAGTCGATATAGGACGGATCCTGGTACAACAGGGCCATATTCTCCGCGGCGGCGATCACCGCGTCGCCGATGTGATGCCAGCCGTGGGGCCACGTCCAGCCGTAGTAGCCGCCGTACCATTTGCCGCCCAGGTACTCGCCAATCTGCCCCGACAGGCCGACGTTGTCCGGCACCAGGCCGCCGTTGCGCGCGGCGCGTTCCATCCAGGCCTCGGTATAATCACGGACCCAGCGTCGGCATTTTTCGTCGCCAGTCAGCAGGTAGGCATGGGTGACCAGACTGGTGCTGGCCAGATTGGCCACCACGTCGCCGCGGGCCATGCGCTCGACCAGAGCCTCGCCCATCTTGCGTTCGTTCTCCGGATCCTGCAGATCCTCCACGGACTGAATGCCGGGGATGTCGTGAAAAGGCAGCGGCCAGGGTTTCCACTGCGCGTACCGGTACCGGGTGTAGTGCTTGTCGAAGTTGCGCCAGGCGGGCCCCATGCTGCCGACATGCGGCGAACGCAGCAGCTTGCGTTCCGGATCGTAATTGGGCGCCTCCGGATCCTCGTCCATATAGAAACCGGCGTAGCACCGGGCACGCTCGCGATGGCGCGGGTCGCCGGGATCGGCCAGTCCGAGCATGTAGAAAAATTCGTAGCCCTCCCCCTGGTGCATCCAGTCGTACCCCTGTTCGTACTCCTTGACGACCATGGGGTGGCCGTGACCGGTGTCGTACCGGGCGAACTGGGCGGTGATGGCGTCGTATTCCTTGCGGGAAGCGTCCAGGTACAGTAACGCGCCGCCCAGGGCGTAATACAGCGGCCAGTTGTGGAAGCTCTCGTACGCGTCGTCCAGCCCGTCGATGCTCTTGAAGTCTTCCCGGGTGGGCCACAGGATCGTGCCGTCAGGGTTGACGTACCGCTCCAGGACCGGCGCGGCGGCGCGGTCCGTCAGGTCGAACAGACTGCGCTGCAGCAAGGCCCAGCGCGGCGGCTGGATGAACGGTGTCGTCGCCTGTATGGTGTGCATGGTGTCGTCCTCGATGATGAGTTGGATTGCGCCTGAGTCACGTGCGTTGCGCATGGCTCCCTGAAGCCGTTTGCATGATCGGGCACAGGATTGCTCCATGCCAGCGAACATCACCAACGCACCGTGTGGTCAGTCCGCAGGGTTACGATATCGTCCAGACGGGGTCAAGTCCAGGTTACAGGTCGGCGACCCGCTCGAGCAGCTCGGTTACGATGCCATGGATGAGTTCACCGTCAAAAGTCGCGCCGCCGCGGGACGCCCACCGCATGTTGTGTGATTGAAGCGCAAATACCCCAGATATTTCGTGCGCCGGCCCGAGGTAAAGGAGTTCTGGCGGACGTGTCATGGATGCGACTGGTATGGCTGTTCTCGTTCTCCGCACGACTGCGGCCACGTTGATATACCTGAGGCACTGGCCTCTTGACGCTCGCTTCAAGTATACTTGACACGCGGGTTCATTACACCTATGAATGCTGGCCAGACGTATGCAGATCACGGCAGACCGCGCTGCGTGAATCAGGTACAGAGCCGAGCCAGCAGTGGCAGGCGACGTTTGACAGCGCGCCTGCACCTGCGCCATTGAGTATGAAGAGAACCTGCATCATCAGGCATCAAGAGGCGATGGCCGATAAAGCCACAGGAGATAAGACTATGACCGAGTCTGACATGCAGACTTCCGGGCCCGATTTCATCGTGTTCGTCCCGAAGGACAAACCAGACGAGCGCGGCGACACCTACAACGACCACTTCCAGGTCTTCGACAAGCCGGACGGACGCCTGTTTGCCGCGTGGACGCAGGCTTCCCGCGAAGGCGACCAGGATCAGCATATCGCTTTTTCGAAAAGCACAGACAAGGGGGCAACGTGGACGACTCCCATCGTCCTTGCCGGCTCGGAATGCAGGTTGCGCCCCCGCCCCATCGCCTCCTGGCAGCAGCCGATGATCAGTGCGTCTGGGCGGATCTACGTGCTGTACAACCAGCAGATCGAGGGCAAGCACGGTCTGCACCATCAGCATTGCGGCCTCATGTTCGGCCGCTACTCGGATGACGACGGCGAGACCTGGTCCGAGCCGGAAAACATCCCCATGCCGCGCATGCAGTACGACCACCCGGACCCGGACATGCCACCGGACTGGGTCAACTGGCAACGTCCGCTCCGGCTGGGCAAGGGCGGCAGATTTCTGGTCGCCATGAGCCGCCATGTCATGATCCAGGGACGCCGCCGCAGCGCCACGCAGTTCCTTCAGTTCGAGAACATCGACGAGGACCCCGCCGTCAAGGATGTCGACATCAGCTGGTTCTCCTGCAACGAGAGAGTCCTCGCCGTTGACTCGACGTTCTGCAACATCTGCGAGGAGGCGTCGCTGGTGAAACTCCCTGACGGGCGCCTGTTCGCCCTGATGCGCACGGGTGCCGGGCACCCGTACTGGTCGGTCAGTTCCGGCGACGGACAGAGCTGGACCACGCCCAAGCCGCTGTTGGACCGGGATGGGGGGACGCCGTACCTCCACCCTGTGTCGCCGTGCCCCATGTACGACTGGAAGGGCACGGAAGCAGGCAGTGGCTACTACTTCGCTATGGTCCACAACACGTTCGACTTCAAAGCCGACACCGCCTGGCAGAACCGGGGGCCGCTGTACCTCATTGCCGGTACGTTCCAATCCGCCGCCGAACAACCGGTCTGGTTCGCAGCGCCAAAGCTGTTCATCGACCGACCAGCAGGCAATTCCTTCTACACCAGCAGCACTCAGGTCAACGGCAGATGCGTGCTGTGGTACAACGACAGGAAGTACTACCTCCTCGGCAAGGTGATCGACGCAAGCTGGTTCCAGGGCATTCCGCCCATGACGTGATTGGGAGATCCAACCTTGCGATACCAAGGAAATTCGGACGCGCTCCAGGGCGCGGAGCCCCATCACGCGGACTCGAGCGCGCGATGGGATCCGTCAGTCGTCCTTTTGTCCGACGAACATCAGCAGCTCCCCCGCCTCGCTGTGGCTCCAGGAGATGCAGCGCGCCGCGAATCCCGCCGCGCGGATCAGCCGCAGCCATGTCGCGCGGGTAAAAAGCCCCAGCACGTGTCGATCCTGAACGCAGCGCACGGTAGCGTCGGTCTCGCGCAGCAGATATGCGAAGTGCGTCTCGTATGTGGTGTCCGCCGGGTCCGGGTCCATGGACCACTCCAGGTAACGCAAGCCCCGGCCGTCCCCGTCGTGGCCGCCATGGCTCGTCGACGGGTGGAACGTCTCCCGGGTGCAATCCGGCACGAACAGCGCCACTCCGCCGGTCGCGCAGTGTACCCAGGCCGTCGCCATGGCCTGAGCCAGTTCGTCCTCTGTGGTCAGGTAGGCGATGGCATCGTGGATGAACACCGCGTCGAATGCACGCCCCAGTCGTACGGTGCGCATATCGCCCGGGATGTGCCGGCATTCGGGATTGAGAGCGCGACTCACGGCCAGCATTCCGGGAGCGCGGTCCACCAGGGTCATGTCGAAGTGCCGCTTCAGGTGTGACGCGTTGTTACCGCCGCCCGAACCGAGCTCCAGGAGGGACCGCAGCGGGCGACACGCATGAGCACGCAGCGTCTCACCGAACACCGCGGCTTCTTCCTGGTACTCGGCCGGCGACGACAGCAGCGGCCACCAGCCGCTGAGATCGGTGTACAATCGAGGCTCGTCTTGCCGGTTGCTCACAGAGATTTCTTCACCCTTCACCTTTACAGGTCGGCATGAGCCCGACGTGCTTCATGCCGACGAACCGGGGTGGGCGCCATTCACCCCATATCCGGCATGGCATACGTGGGCGCGTGGGCGAACCGCCGCAACCCCAGCCGCACCCGCGCCTGCGCGCCGGGTCCCAGGCGCACGGTCAGTTGCCGGGCCGGCAGCGCGGCTCCGGCAGACCGGGATCCGTCCGCCGTCCGGGTGGCCGGTTGCGCTGCCGCGTTCAGCTCCAACGCCGCGCTGTCATCCGCCTCCAGGCTCGCTCCAGTGAATTCGTGCTCGGCGAAGCCGCCGGCCTGCAGCACCACCGAACGCTCGCGCACCGGATCCAGGTTGACCAGCAGGACGCAGGCGCCATCCCCGGTCACCTGCTCGACCAGCGCCGCCACATCCTCCGGCAGACCAGCGCGACGCTGGCCGGGATCGAAATACCGCAGGTGCGACTGCAGCAGGCCGCCGTTGTAGATGGCCGCCGGCGTGCCCATAGTCATCTGCACCAGCGCCTCCGGCACCACCGGATTCAGATTCTGGAAGTGATAGCACTCGCGCTGTTCGGGATCCGAGTCGTCCCGGTCCAGACGATCCAGCGCCCGGATCACACATCCGCAGGTCGAATCCAGCACCTGCTCCGGATACGCCGGATGGCCCCCGGCGTTGAAGGCGTACCAGGCCGTGGGCGGACAGATGCCCGCCTTGGCCGCCCCCCAGTCCGCCGGCAACTGCGTCCACTGGGGCCAGCCCGGGAAACGCTCCTCCAACCGGGCCCGGTCGGCATCGCTCTGGCTCAGGTACCACAGATGGATGTACAGGTACGGATCCGGCGGCCGGAAGTCGAACCACCCCTGGTCTCCGTGCCGCGCCGGCACCTTGATGATCCCGTCTTCCTGGCGCCGCAGCTCCCACAACCGGTCCAGTTGCGACCGCGCCAGCTCCAGCCAGGACGGATCACCCGTCATCAAGAGCGCGCAACTGCCCGCCACCAGCGCCGGCTCGACGATGTTGCGGGCGCCGTGGGGCCAGCGCCAGCCATAATACCCGCCCCACCACTTGCCGTCCATCAGCTCGCCGATGCGGCCGTGCGGACCGACGTTGTCCGGCACCAGGCCGCCGTTGGCGTCCCGTCGTTCGATCCAGGCCTGCAGGTAGTCCAGCACCCAGTCGCGATAGCGGGATTCGCCGGTGTACAGGTAGGCGTGGGTCACCAGGCTGGCAGCGCTGAGATTGAGCGGCACGTCGCCGCGGGTCATGCGCGCGTTGATCTGGGCCAGCACCTGCTCGAAGACCACGTCGTCGGTCCAGTCCACCTTGAACAGCGGATCGGAACTGTCCGCGCCCGGCAGGTCCTCGTACGGCGCCAGATAGCCGGACAGGATGGGACGGTGGTAGTTCCAGTCCCGTTCATACGTCTGGAACCGCGGGCCGCGACTGCCGTTCAGCGGCGAGCGCAGCATCCGGCGTTCGACGTCGTAGTTGGGTGCCAGCGGATCGTCGCCGGTGTACATGGCAGCGAACTTGACCGCCCGGGCGCGCTCCTTGTATCCGTCCGGATCCGCCATGGCCAGATAATAGAGGTAGGTGTAGCTCTCGCTGTGATGAAACCAGTCGAAGCCGGTGACGAACTCCCGCTCCACCGTGCCGTAATCTTCGAACTGCCAGGTGATAGCGTCGAATTCCCGCCGCGCCAGACCCAGCATGTCGTCACTGGCGCCCAGCAGGTAGAACAGCGGGAACGACAGGAAGGCCTCGTAGGCGTTGTCCGTGCCGTCCATGCTGGTCCACTGACGGCGCCATACCAGAGTGCCATCCGGGCGGGTGGCGTGCGCCACGAAAGGCGCCGCGGCCCGTTCCATCTGCTGCATCAGCGCCCGCTGACGCACCGCCCAGTGCGGCGGCGTCCGGCGTCCCTCGCTCATCAGTTCATGCATGATCATCTGATCCTTGTTGTCGCTTCACGTATATCCCTACCCGTGTCTACCGCCCGGTTATTTCTTCAGCCGACCACGAGGGGCCGCGGTCAGCGCCCAATGGATTGCGTCGACAGCGTAGCGCCGCGCACCACGCGCCAAGTCCAGTATCGCCAGCAGTCACCCCTGCTGTCAAACTCCGCACCGGCCAAAACCCGGACTGCTCCGTGGAGAGACAGCAGGCCCAGGGGTATGTTTCCACGAAGCCCCCACCCCAGCCCGGCCAGCGGCCGCGGTTATCGCGCACCGGGTCGGCTATCGTCTGCTACCTGGAGGGTTGGGGGCGCGCGTCCAGCAGCGGACCTCCGCCGGAGTCGGCCTACCATCGACCCCGGTTCCGGCTCCGGCCTACCGGTGGCGCGGGAGGAGGCTCACCCGGCTCGGTGTGGTCATCACTACCCGCCAGCGGTCGTGGCCGTGCCGCCACCCACCGATCAGCAGATTCAACAGCTCATCGAGCAAGTAGCCTCCCACTTCAAGCGCGATCGCTGGCTACGCCGATTCAACCACTTGTACCACGCCCGTTCTGCGTGGTAGGCCACCTTGGCCAGACTCTCGACGTTGCCATTGATGCCGAAATACTGGAAGTGACCGCCAAGGCGCCGCACGAGGGCGGCATGTTGCGCCGCAATCGATTCGTGCCGGTGGCGGCACCAGTCGGCGACGGATCGAACCATCCGCCGGCGACGCGACGACCGCGTCTTGCACGCCGGCACCCCATGGCCTTTGCGGCTGCGCTTCCAATACCAGGTGGAGCCCAGCAGATCAAAGGTCCCGGGTCCCTTGCCGCGCCGGTGTGTCCGCGATGGACGCTGGAACGGCACCAGCCGGGTCTTCTCCGGCTGAAGAGTCAGGCCGAACCGCTGCAGCCGCTTGCCCAGAACAGCCATTACCCGCTCCGCGTCGTCCCGCCGTTCGAAACCGAGGACAAGGTCATCGGCGTACCACATCCGCCAGGCCCGTCCTTTCAGGCGCGGGCGTATCTGATCCTCGAACGACGTAACCAGAGCATAGTGCAGGTAGATGTTGCCGAGCATCGGTGACAGCCCCGAGCCCTGCGCCGTACCCTGGTCCGGGGTGTTGTATTCTGGACCAGGCGCACGGCATCATGGGCGCTGCGTCCCGGCCGGAAACCTTACGAGCACGGTCGAAAAAGCGGCTCATAGATCACCTCCAGAAGCTCCCGCAGCGCTCCCTGCACCAGCTTGTCCTCGAAGCAGGAGACACCCAGCGCACGCCTCTGCCCTGGGCGACCTTCCTTGGGGATGTAGACCCGGCGGATCGGCTGATGCCGATACCGCTGCGTCCGAAGGCGTTCGTGCAGGTCCTGCAGATGGCTCTCCAGGTCCCGCGCATAGTCGGCCTTGCTCATCCCCGTCGACGCCGACAGCGGCATTGCCGCGCTGCCGGTGGAAGGCCCCCGCCTAACCCGTTTGCGGTGACGCTGGGCGGCGGTAGACATGGCCTGAACCAGGTCACATCGGCTCGTACATGGCCTTGGCGGACGCGCAAATGGGACAGACCCAATCGTCCGGCAGATCCTCGAAGTCGATTCCGGGAGGAATCCCCTGGTCCGATACATCGCGGGCGGGATCGTAGATGTGTCCACACACTTGGCATTAATACTTGTTAATGCCATCGTGGCATTCCGCCTTCAGCTTCCGAGAGCAGGCATTGCATTCCTTCTGCTCGCCTATTGGCTATGATTCTCTTCGGCCGACCCGCCGCGCACACGCGCGGATCGCGGCGACCAAAGCCTCCGATGGGCCGTTCTTGGCCAGGTAGGTCGCCGCCCCGGCGTCGAGCATGGCCTGCCCGCGCTGGCCTTCATCGAACATCGACAGGCCAATCACCTTCACGTCGGGGAACTCTGCGTGGATGGTTTTCGTGGCCTGGATGCCGTCCATCCCTGGCATGCTGATGTCGATCGTCACGACATCCGGCAAGAATTGGCTGACCATCTCGATGGCCGTCTGTCCGTCCGAGGCTTCGCCCACAATCTCGATATCGGGCTCTTCTCGCAGCAGGTGGGAGAGGCCCTGCCGAACGACGACATGGTCGTCCACCAGCAACACTCGAATTCGTGACAGGCCGGAGACCGCTTTCGGCGACTCGGGCCCCATTCTGGAGCCCCTGGGTCCGGCAAGAGTCCCCGGCACCTCGGCATCCTCGTCGCGGACCGTGGAGGGCAGACCGATCGGGGCGCGGATCGTGAACCGGCTGCCCCGGCCGGGGGCGCTGTCGATCTCCATTTCTCCGCCCAGCTGGCTCAGGCGTTCGCGTATGCTGAACAGCCCGAATCCGCTGGTCTGGCCCTCGCGCGGAATTGTCGCTTCCGGATCGAATCCCGCGCCCTTGTCCGAGACAGTCATCTCGACGTGATCGTCCGTCTTCCTGAGGCAGACCTCGACTGTCTTGACCCCAGCGTGCTTGGAGGCATTGAACAACAGTTCCCGCACGGACTGAAACAGCAAGACGCGTATATCCTCCGATTCTGGTGCTGTGCTGCCCTGCGTCTGGAGAATGACGTTCAGGCCATGCTTCTGTTGCATCCAGACGGCCAGCCATTCCAAAGCGGGAACCAAGCCCCCCTGGTGCAGAATCGGCGGGCTCAGTTCGCTCGTCAGCGAATGAGAGCATTCGATGGACTGGTCGATCAGCTCAAGGACCTCCGCGGCTGCCTTCTTGACAGCTTCGTTCGGCGAGCGACCGAGCGAAAACATCAGGAACTTCGCGCCCACCAGAAGCTGCTGAAGATCGTCATGGAGCACCTCGGCCAGCCGGCGGCGCTCACGCTGCTCGGCCAGCGTCAGTTCCGAGGCGAGCGTCCGCAACTGCTCGGACTGCTGGCGGAGGGCCCGTTCGGCCATGTTTCGTTCGGTGACGTCGATGCCCATCTCCATTATCAGGGATGAACCGTCGGAGTCAGTGAAGGGAAAATCATAGATGTCGTAGTCGCGACTGTTCGGGCCGGTCCACTGCCAGTGGTGGGGCGCATTGGTCTTCAAGACCTTCATTGTTTCGCAGTTCTCGCATGGCTCGGTCAGATTGAAGAGCAACTCATAACAGCGTCTGCCATTGGACTTGCCGAATCGTTCCTCGAAGAAACGATTGGCGAAGTGCACGCGATAATCTGGCGAGAGCAGCACCACGTAAACCGGGAGCGTCTTCAGGAGGTCATAAAGCCGCTGCCGCTCGGTCTTGACGCCCTGCTCGGCCGCTATCCGATCTCTTGCCTCTTGCTCCATAACCGTGACAGTTTGGGCCAACTGGGCAGTACGCTCAAGGACCCGCTGCTCCAACTCATCCTTTGCCTGGCGCAGTGCCTCCTCAGTTCTCTTGCGCGCAGTGATGTCCGTGAAGACCACGGCGAACTGCCTGGAGGCGGGCCGGTAAGCGAAGGCTTCGTGCCATCTGTTCAGCGGCATCGAGAAGATCTCAAGGTTCGCCGGTTCCCCGGTGAGGGCAACCTTGCCGAACGCCCTGAGCCAGACCGGGTCATTGTTCGGCATCACCTCCAGCACGCGCTTGCCCAGTATGTCCTGACGTTTCAGGCCTGTCAGCCGCTCAAACGCCGGATTAACGTCGAGGAAACGGTAGTCACAGGGCTGCCCGCCCTCGTCCGTGATGATCTCGTTCAGGGCGAAGCCTTCACTCATGCTGCTGAACAACTCGCGATACTGCTTCTCGCTCTTGCGCAGGGCCTGCTGGGCGCGCCGCTTTTCTGTCACATCGTGGAAGACAAGCACTGCTCCCGCCACACGATCCTCGCTGTCACGGATCGGGGCAGCACTGTCCTCGATGGGCACTACCCGGCCGTCTCGCGTCACCAGCATGGTGTGATTAGCGAGGGCAACAACTCTCTTTTCACGCAGAACGCTCTCGACGATGTCGTCGCACGGCTCGTGTGTCTGCTCGTTGACGATTCGGAAGACTTCATGGACGCGTCGCCCCAGGGCCTGGTCATGTAGCCAGCCTGTCAAAGTCGCGGCCACCGGGTTCAGGAAGGTGATCCTTCCGTCGATATCGGTAGCCAACACGGCATCGCCAATGCTGGTGAGCGTGACCTGGAGCCATTCCTGCTGGCGTTGCAGCTCATCCTGGACTTTACTGCGCTGCTCCACCTCCGCCGTCAGTTCGTCCCGCGACACCGTCGTGGTCTGTAGCGTGCCGGCCATGCGGTCGAAGGCCTGCGAAAGCCGCCCGAGTTCGTCCCCGCCCGACATGCCTATGCGAAACGTCATATCGCCACTACCGAAGGCCTCGGTTCCTTCCTGTAGCTTCTTGAGCGCCCTGGTGATGCGCTTCATCAAGCCCAGCAGCAGCACGGTGAGAGCCGCCGCTGTCGCCAGCATGAGAGACAGCATCCACACATGGACACTTCGCTGTCGTGCATGGATACTCCGGTCGATCCGATTGACCAGTTCCGAAGCATGATATATAGCGTCGCGCGTCCGGATCAGTATCTGGCCGACCAACCGCTGCTGGGCCTCGGCGAACAGGGCGTCGCTCTGGCCTGCTCCATGGCGCTTGTTATTGGAGACCATCTTCAGGAACAGAGTCTTGAGCACCTCGGTGCTGCGCGCAATGCCGTCCAGGTCCCGCTGCTGGCAGGTGTCGTCGAATACGGACACGGAGATCAGATCCGTGGCCTGCTGGTGCATGTGAAGGAACTGCCGCCGGGACCGCTCCTGCGGGTCAGACGCGTATGAGCTGGCAAGGTTGCTCAGTTCGCCCACCATGTCTCGGATCGCAAAGGCGGCGGTCTGCCTTTGCTCCCACGTCTCCACCGAAGCACGTGCGATATACAGCCCAACCCCGGTGACCGCCGCCATCAGCGTCGGCACCAGTGCTGCGGTCTTCAGTCGTGTGCTGATACGCATGTTCTGCTCCTACGGCTCCACGATTCGGACTGCTTCGGGACGGACGGCTCTGAGCCCGGGACTGTATATGTGGTCCAGGAAATTGGGGAGCATCACGGCACGGGCTGTCCTCGGCATCATCCACTTGGCCTGATCTTCCAGATAAAGCAGCAGGCTTAGATCCAGCATGACCGTCATGTAATAATCCGGCCATTCTTTTTCCAAGGCGGCTATATCCATCCAGGTGTATGCGGCGGTGATGGCACGGGCCTGATCGGGCTCCTGCCGGATGAATTCATTGGCCCTGACGATGGCGCGCAGGACACGCTCGATGGAATCCGGCGCGCGAGCGGCCAGTTCCCTGGAGGCGATGATGTTCCAACTCATCCTATAGAGGCCCGGATCCTCCAGCACCACGGCGTTGTCGCCCAGGCTGTCCCGCGCGAGAGCAGTATACGGAGCCCAGGTACTGATGGCGTCGACTTCTCCGGCCTCCAGAGCATCGATGACCGCGTCGACGTCCAACTCGACAATCTGCACTTCGGAAGGCTTGATATACGACGTCGTCAGGTAGATATGCAGGAAGAAGTCGGCCGTGGTGCCAGGGACCACGCCAATCCGCTTGCTACGCAGGTCGTCGGCACTAGCGATGCCGCTGTCCTCCCTCGCGATGATGAGGATAGCCCTGTCAATCCGGCAGATGGTCGCAACGATCACGACCGGCTCGCCGTTCAGGGCCGCACTGACAATGGGCGTTTCTCCGACGGAGGCGAGTTCCGCCTCACCGGCCATTACGGCCTCTAGTCCCAGATGCCCCGAGGCGAAGCCTTGGAGGCTCACAGCTAACCCCTCATCGCTGAAGTAACCCTTTTCCTGCGCGACGAACAAGGCAGCGGAACCTGGCCATGCCCCCGTAGCGATAACTATCTCCACCAGGCCGCTTGTTGGCGCGACGATTTCTTTCTCGCGGTCGCAGCTAACGGGAACGCTTGCGGCAGCCAGGGCCAATAGCAGCACGGGAATTGCGAGCCATGCCACGCGCCACCACCCCACGCAGTTACCAAGTCCAATCCCATGGTGCTCATTCGGCTCCATGTGATGCAGTCCTTTCGCTGTTGTTCCATACATGACAGCGGCAGCGAGTTCACAATATGGGACATGTCACTGGCTAATCCATAACGGCTCCTTCACTCTCGGCGGGTGATTCTCGCACCGTCCAAGGCCGTATTCAAGTTTTGTCTGACCTCGCTCTCGGCCGTTCCACAGCGACCTGCCATCTCATGCTGTGGTATGCCTGTGTTCACAACACGGCTCTTTGGGCAGCAGCACGGCAAATCGGCCCCTTCTGCGGATGTAGCGGTTAACAAGACCCACGCATCCCGGAAGAAGCCAGCCATTGCCTCGACCGCGAAGGAACGCAGAGCTTAGCCTGACGCCGCCGCAGCGGCAGCAGCAAATCGTTACGATCCTCTCGGCCGCCCTGGCCGGCATGCCCCCGGCGACAGCCGTCCCGCATGAAGCCGGCCCGGAAAATTCTCTTGAGTCTTCGCAGAATCGCCCGTGAGCTGGGCGGCGAATCGAGGCTCAATGTGCCCACTGGCCTGCCTGCCGTCCAGGCGGTTTAACGGCCTTGAGAACGAAGGACGGCAGCATGAACGCGACGATCAACGTAGCGCTCGAACTGGCAGTTATGGAAAAGGTAACTCCAGGTAAGCTTCGGGGCAAGTACTACGAGCTGTTCGGCGAGGAATCCCGCTCGGGCAACAGGCAATGGCTGTGAGTATTCCTACACTTCGTCATCCAAACCCACACGCCCCCCAGTGTCTTTGACCTGGTTCTGCTCACTAATATCAGCCCCGTCTTATGGAAAAACGTCATTCTAAACGGCGACTACATCCTCAACAGAAACAAGGTGATCCTGTAATCCCTTAGCGCCTATTTCCGCGCGAAGGTTCACAGTACTCAAGGATGGCCCCGCCTTCGCGCAGGTTCTGACGCACCTCCTAAAAAAAAGGGCGTCTCTCATGCCAGTTCCTCTGCGACCAACTTGTCTAGTGGGTGATTAACTCGGCAATGGTCTTCATGGGCAGAAACAGCTGGAAGGGATGTTCGGGGAGGCGGACAAAGCCTTATCGCTCATGGAAGCTGCGAGCCCGATCATCCTTAGCCTGGACCAACACGGCCATCGCGGCGATGACCTGGTTCTGCGTAACGCTGCGGCGTAGAGCATCCATGAGCAGAAACGCACCCAGACCCTTCCCCTGATAGTCGGTCGCGATCGCCCGGCGCCCAAGTAAGGTCGCCGGGAGCAGGGGGTTTCGAGGTAGTTCGGCCGCGATCTCGGGAGGGAGTGCGTTTGGGCT
>SLHA01000086.1 GCA_007136405.1 Candidatus Latescibacterota bacterium | reverse complement strand
GGAACCGTTCGTTGGGATCCACGACGATGCGCAGGCCGGGGGCCGCTGCGTGGATCGCCTGCACGCGCTCGACGATGTTGCCATCCTCCCACTTGCATTTCAGCTTGATGCCATGGAATCCACCCTGCACGGCGCGCCGGGCCGCATCCGCCGAAGCCTCGGGGCCCATGCGGGAGATCCAGTAGTCCACCAGCACGCGTTCCTGCAGGCGTCCGCCAAACAGTCGGCACAACGGCCAGCCGGCGGCCTGGGCCATCAGGTCCAGGCGGGCGATGTCCGCACCGGAGCCGCTCATCTGGCGCGGCTGCATGGCGGTGGGATCGGTTCCCAGCAGCGCCGACAGGTCCTCATCGCGCGCATCGAAGTAGGGGCCGGACATGCCGATCCCGCGCAGCCCGGAATCGGTGTCGAGGAGCAGCAGATCCTGGCAGCGGGCATCCAGCGGTTGTGGGTAACTGGTCGTGGACTCCTCCATGTCGGGGGGCGGGAGGATACCTGGAAGGAACGGCACCCGGACGACGATGCGTTGAATGCGGGTGATGCGCATGGAATGGCCTCCGTGTTGATGGGCGCTGCAACGGGACTGGCGCCACCGTCGCGCGGGCAATCACTGAGTGAAACGCCCGCATCGAGTGGAACGCCCGCATCCTGACGGCAACACAGCCGGCAAGATGCATACACCTCGAGCCACAGCCGATTCACAGGGCCGGCTCTGTTCCCGGATCGACGACCTCCAGGTCTGAGAAACAGTCTCGCAGAAATCCCCGGCCAGGGGCCGGTTCTCGATGCCCCGGCGCCCCGGCGACTCAGGTGACCAGGTCCGGGGGTAGGTGCTCGATGCGGTTCAGGTAGCGCACCAGGATTCCATCCGGTCCGAAGTCGATACGATGGATCGAGGTGTTATCCACGGCGAAGGTGTCACCGCTCAGCGGACCGCCGTGCAGCAGGGTGGCGAGCAGGACGCGCGTGAAGCCTCCGTGGGTAACCACGCCGAGGCGCGCGTCACGGTGGGCCATCTGCTGCCGGAGGGTTTGGGCCACGTGCGCGGCGCGCGCCTCCCACTGGGGTTGCGTCTCCACCGGCCGGTTCCACCAGCCGCTCTCCGGCATGTCGGCGGGGACCTTCACCCGGGGAAATCGGTCTCGGATTTCGGCCGGCGTCAGCCCGGGCAGGACATCGACACCCTTCAGCCAGATGCCCATCTGCTCGTGCATGTCCACCCAGATCTCGGGGACCAGCCCGGTGTGCTCGGCGATGCGATCGGCGGTCTGCAGACAGCGCAGATGGGCGGAGCAGTAGAGGTGATCCAGGCCGAAACCCTCGGCGGGACTGTCGCGCGTCGCGGGGCACTTGGCCGGCCCCGACGCCAGGTGGAGCCCCACCAGGTCGGCCTGGCGCTCGCCGACCCCGGTGAGAGGCGGGTCCTGGTGGCGGCCTTCGGCGCTGGCCAGGGCGTTGTTTCCAGACTGGGCGTGACGGATGAGGTACAATTCCATGAATGATCACCTTGTCCATGTTGTGGTAGTTCAAGGCTTCCAGCGGTTCGTGTCGCTTTCTCCTGTGCCTTGCTCGTGAAGCGGAGCCCCAGAACGAAACGCAAGCGGCGCACCCGCGCCAGGCCATCAGCGGCGAGGTAGCGCTACCGAGTGCAGCTGCCGAATGCAGGGCGAGGCCAGGATACGATGATGCGGGGACTCGTGCGCCGGAACAACAGGGTGTGCTGGGAACCGGACATCGTCAGCCGATCGCGATGCTGGTTACGGTGGGTCAGCGCACCGCAGAACCGGCCCGACGATCACCTTCTTCATTTCCTGCTTTCCATAACTGGTCGAACGCCAGCATCCCCTGTGGCGGGCGTCTCTGGCGGCTGTTGGCTTTACCCACAGGCGCCGGGAGGCGCCCGGCAGCAGATGCATGCGGTGGTTATCTTCCTATGACGATCCGTAGCGGATTCCCAGAGCGCTGGCACATTCCGCGAGGCGACGGTCCGCCGTCCACAGAGGGACGCCGGAGAGGACTGCCGAGCCAAGCAGGTGAACATCCACGTAACCGAGGCCCTTGCCCATCAGTTGTTCACTCTCTATGAAGGCCAATATTTCTTCATGGGTCGCGAGCTCTGCCGATGGAAGCGCCTGCAACAACGACAGGATCTCTGTTCGGTTCATCAGATGGCCACACGCCAGTTCGCCAATCACAAATGGGTGAGTGGAAGCAACTCCTTCTTCGAGCAAGGTAACCAGGCGATCCTCCCGTTCGCGTAGATGAGACACCCAAATGGACGTATCGACCAGGACCATCTCAACCGTCCTTGGATCGTCGCCGCCTGGGGGGTTCCAGTCTCTTCTCGGTCCCGCCGAGTTTGGCGAGTCTCCTGCCGCTTTCGCGGGCAATCAACGCCTCCAGTCCCAACCTGACCAGGGAAGTCTTTTGCTTGACGCCGGTCAGCCTTGCGGCTTTCTCGAACAGATCGTCCTCGATGATCAACGTAGTCCTCAAGAGGTGTTCTCCCTGTTCTATGCTCATTTATATGTATCAATATGCATCATATGTATGAGCCCGTCAAGTGCTGTGAAGATAACGCACTGCGGTGGATCACCTCAGCCTAAGGTGACGCCATGACGGCGACCATGGCGGCTGAAACTGTTCGTTTTTCCGGAGGAGTACCACTCAGCCCTGCGCCCGTTTCTCCACCCGCAGCACGGCCCACTTGATGGACTGGTACGGCATGTCGTACCGGTCCCTGGGCTGGGTGAACGACGAATCCGAGTACGCGACGTACAGCCGGCCATCGCGTTCCATGTTGCTGGTGTACGAGCACCCCGGGCCGGTGTGGAACACGAAAGGCGCCTCCCAGTACTCGCCCCGGCCGTCGATGCTGAACATGGCGTGGGTGACCTGGGGATGCCCGAACGACCCGCGCCCGGAGGAACACGCCAGCACGCCGTTGCGCAGGAGGCGGAGGGCAGGCTTGACAGCGGGCCAGCCGGTCGAAACAGGCGTGCTCCACGTATTGCCGTTGTCCGCGGATCGGACCTGGTACAGCGGTGAATGGCTCCCCGTTCGCAGCACGCAGAGAATCTCGCCGTTGTCCAGCCTCACCAGTGTCGGCTCGTTGAAGCCTTCGGGACCGAATGGCTTGCCATCGATTTCAGGAGGTATGTGTGCCACGTACTCGAACGATGCGCCGTTGTCGTGCGAACGCACGAAGAAGGTGGTGATGCGGATGGACCCGGTTTCGGACTCCTGGCCGGGTATCTGCGCACCCAGCGCGCTCAGGAGCTCGCCGCCTCCCAGATCCAGCAGGTCGCCGTAACAGTAGTACGCCGCTTCCTGCCAGGGAAGCCCGCCGACGTGGAAGGTGCCGTCGGACAGCAGCTCGCCGGACCGGGAGAAGCGGCGCAGGCGCCAGCTCGGGTCGGCCACGTGGCGGCTGTACCACGGGCTGGCCACGCCCCTCCAGCCCCCTATCTCCAGCGGGAACACGTCGATGTACGCGATGATCCCGTCGCCCAGGTATCCCAGCACACCCGATGTCTGGACGTTGTCGTTCCAAGGTGAACCCCTGGCACAGTCGCGCCACGTTCGGCCGCCATCCTCCGAGAAGGCGGACAGCCGCGACTCGCGGCCTCCGTGCCGGCCTCGGCCGTAGGGCAGGATGAGCTTCTCTCCCTCCAGCTCGATGAGCCGGGGGAAATTGACGATCTTGTCTTCGGATCTGACGAGGACATCTATGCGGTCCAGGGATACCTGTAGGGTGGCGGACCCGTTGCTGTATTGGCTCTCTCTGAGCATCACGATGCCTCCGGTCAGTTGCACGGCTTCCAGCAGAGCGCTCAGGATCCTATCGCTGGACATAGTATCTCGCTGAATGTCATGCGTCAAACACGCGTGGCGACCGGATCCGGCGACTGATAGCCGGTCGCTCCGATGAGACGGCCCACTGCCGGCGGCTGGCTCTCGCAATCCAGCACGGCTTCGCGGCGGGTCGGCCTCCAGTTCGGCATCGCGGCAGGCGAGCCCGCGAGGGTGCCTTCAGAAGGGTTCTCGACAAGATTCCGTCACGCGAACCAATCCCTGAAGATGAGATCGGCCAACCCGACGCTCCAGGAGACGGCTGACCGCGGCAACTGAGCTGCCCGTTAGCTCGGGACAGAAACGGCAATACCTGGAGGTGTTAGGGTATACCTTTCCTTATTGGCGCCACCGTCAAAAGTCATCCCGTCGCTGGACGACCACATCCTGTTGCGTATCGCAGCAGCCAACTTACTCGATATATTGTACGCCAAACCGATTGAATGGAGTTTTGACGGACGCGTCATACAATACGATCCCATGCTGGACAGGCGCTGGCTGTCCGGTAGTATGGATGAGACGGGTGTGGTACTACGGTGTAATATTACTCGGTAAGGTGGAAGAGGATCACCATGAACAAGCTCAAAGTTGGCCTGGCGCAGTGCCGGCAGACGGCGGAATTGGAGGTGAATGTTCGCACGATCCACCGTTTTCTCGACGTTGCAGCACGTAAGGGGGTGCAGGTGTTATGCTATCCGGAGACGCAGACGGTTGGTTATCGCGTGGATATCGTCAGACCCGAGATGCTCGTACCCGTGGAGCAGCTGCAGGAAGTACACGGCCGGGTTGCCGCGCGGTGCGGTGAACTGGGCGTGGCCTGCATCCTCGGCACGGAGATCCCGCTCGAGAGCGACCCGTACCATGGCCGACCCTACAACTCTGCGCTGGTGATCGACGCGAGGGGTGTAATTCTCGGTGCACATCACAAGACGCGTCTGACCCCGCTCGATGCCGTCGCCTACACGGCGGGCAGTTCGCTCGAAACATTCGAACTCTTTGATGTGACTGTAGGGGTGGTCATTTGTTTCGAAGGGTTTCGCTTTGCCGGGACCACTGCCGAATGCGTGCGTCAGGGCGCCAGGGTAGTGTTCCATCCCCAGAACAATACCACGCGCCCCAACGACTGGAAGATCCCGGTCCACCATGCCATGATCGCAACGCGCGCCGCCGAGAATACGATCTGGTTCGCCTCGTGCAACTGCGCTCATGTTCCTCACCAGAACTGCCGTTCGATGATCATCGCGCCGGACGGACAGGTGCACGCGCAGGCGGAGATGAAGCGTGAGGAGCTGGTCGTCTCTGAACTGGATATCGACCAGGCCACGCAAGCCATGTTCAGGTTCGACCGGGAAGGCTGCGCGGAGGTTTTGTTCGGCGATACGGTCAAACCCGATGAGTATTCCCGAGCCGGTTCGATGGCCGCGCCCTGCAAGCGATGATCGCGGTACGCACCGTAGGGCAATTCGGCCTCGCTCCAGGGATAAGTTCCCCTCGAGCATAGTCGATGACATGCTTCCAGCCGACGCCTCTGCCTGCCCTATCGTTTGCCGGCTGCCTGCCTGCTCTCACGTCGGCTGACGAAACCCCATGCAGCGATCCGGAGGGCAATCAGGTTCAGACTTGATGGTTCCGTGCGGATGAGTAGAGTATATTGCATCGTCATATTGCATCGTCGACTGATCGCTATCGCCTCTAACCGTGAAAGAATGGAGCGCAAATGAAACTTGTCGTGATCGGTGGGGTGGCCGCGGGCGCGTCCGCTGCGGCCCGGGCTCGCAGACTGGACGAGAACGCGGAGATCGTCATCCTGGAGCGCGGTTTTCACGTGTCATTCGCCAACTGTGGTCTGCCCTATCATATCGGCGGGTCGATCCAGGAGCGCGACGCGCTGCTGCTGCAGACGCCAGAGAGTCTGGGAGCCATGCTCGACCTGGATGTGCGCATCGGCCACGAGGCCGTGTCCATCGATCGTCAGGCCAGGACGGTGCGCGTGCGCCAGGTGGAGAGCGGCCGGACATATACCGAATCCTACGACAAACTGGTGCTGTGTCCGGGCGCCCAGCCTCTCCGGCCGCCTCTGCCCGGGATCGATCATCGGCGCGTCTTCGTGCTGCGCAACGTGGATGACATGGACCAGATCAAGGCCGTGGTCGACGGCGGCGCCCAGGCTGCCGTGGTCATCGGCGGCGGCTATATCGGCGTGGAGATGGCCGAAAATCTGCGCGAGCGGGGACTCGACGTGGATCTGGTGGAAATGGTGGATCAGATCATGCCGCCGCTGGATCGCGAGATGGCCCGCGATCTGGAAGATCACATGGGCTGGCACGGGGTGCGGCTGCACCTGGGCGTCGCGGCAGCCGCCTTCGGCGACGACGGTGACCGGGTCCGCGTGGAACTGGTCGATGGCACGGTGATCACCGCGAATCTGGTGATCATGTCCGCCGGAGTGCAACCGGACACGGAGCTGGCCGTCGCGGCCGGGCTGGAGACTGGCGCCCGCGGCGGCATCAAGGTCGATCCGCACATGCGCACCTCGGATCCGGCCATCTACGCCGCCGGGGACGCCGTGGAGGTGATCGACACGATCACTGGTGCGCCGGCGCAGATTCCTCTGGCCGGTCCGGCCAACCGCCAGGGGCGCATCGTGGCGGACCATATCTGCGGCCGCGACAGCGTTTATGCCGGCACCCAGGGCACGGCCATCGTCAAGGTCTTCGACATGACGGGAGGCGGCACCGGAGCCTCGGAAAAAGCGCTGGTGAGAAGTGGCCTGCCCTTCCGGAAGGTGTATCTGCATCCTTCCGGGCACGCCGGGTATTATCCGGGTACCGCTCCGATGCACATCAAGGTGCTCTTCGCGCCGGATACGGGCAGGCTACTGGGCGCGCAGGTCGTCGGGTATGACGGGGTGGACAAGCGCCTGGACGTGCTCGCAGTGGCCCTGCGGGCAGGACTCACGGTGTTCGATCTGCAGGATCTGGAACTGGCCTATGCGCCGCCGTACGGATCCGCCAAGGATCCGGTCAACATGGCCGGCTTCGTCGCCGCGAATCTGCTGCAGGGGTATATCGAATGTTGGTATCCAGAGGAATACCCGGAACATACGGCCACGGGAATCCTGGTGGATGTGCGTTCACCGCACGAATACGCCGAGTGGCACATTCCCGGCGCCCGCAATCTGCCGGTTGACGATCTACGGACGTCACTGGATTCCCTGGACCGGCAAACTCCCGTGTTCCTCTACTGCAAAGTGGGGTTCCGCAGCTACCTGGCCTACCGGATCCTGAAACAGCGAGGCTTCACCGTGGCGACGCTTTCCGGCGGGATGCTGACCTTCTGCGGCTACCACGGCACCGGGATCTGCAAGGGACAGCCGCAGCCGCCTCTGCTGTCCTATGCGGAGACCCGTATGTGGCAGGCCGCTGCGCCGTGCGATGCTCCGGGCGCTGCGCCTGACTCGCGGTGAGGCTTGCGTGCCAAGCGCCGCTGCTCTCTTACGCGGAAGCCGGCATGTCGCAGGCCGCTGCGCCGTAGCCGCGGTATTCCAGGCGCCACGCCGTAGCCGCGGTCAAGGTGATGCTACCTTGCGACGCTCCAGCCGCCACGCCGGACCGGCGGTGATGCTGACATTCCAAGCGCCCTGCCAGACCTGTGGTGGCACTGCCGTGCCAGGCGCTGCGAGTACCGGCAGCACCGGCCCATCCTCTGCCGCTGTGCCGCGGCCGTCGCCTCAACCTCGGCCGAAGATCCGGGCGGCGTTGACGCCCATGATCAGGGTGCGCTGGGTGGCCGTCAGCGGTGCCACCGTGTTCACGATTTCCAGCGACTGTCGATAAGTGTAGTGCCGGGCGCAGGGGGGCCAGTCCGAGCCCCACAGGACACGTTCAGCGCCTACGGCGGTGATCAGCGAATGCAGGTAGGCCAGGGATCGCGGACAGCGGATGTCCCACTGCTGGGCCGCCGCTGCGTAGAAGCCGGATGCTTTTATGTAGACGTTCGGGAGCGAGCCCACGGCATCCAGACCGCCATAGGTGCGGTCGTCCGGTTCGAGGTGTTCACCGGGCAGGCCCAGATGGTTGCCGACGAAGGTGATGGCGGGGTAGCGCCGGGCCAGTTCCAACAGCGCGGCGAAAAGCGGTGGGCGGGCCTGAATGCTGCACACCAGTGACTCGGCCTGCAGGGCTTCCCACACGGGTTCCCTGGCCGGTTGCAGCAGCGCTGCCGGATCGGTCTGGGGCGGGTACCAGCTCACTCCGGCGCCACCGTACGCGTCTCGCACACGCGCTGCCTGCGCCGCGGCGTCCGGGGCATCCAGAGGCAGGGCAACCAGGTTGATGAGGCGATCCGGATGCTGCCGCGCCCACGCAGCGCATTCGTCGTTGTTGTCCGGTGTGTCGGCCCCTAACACCGGAACCATCACGGCTCGATCCACCCCCGCATCATCCATCAGCGCCAGCAGCCGATCCACCCGGCCCAGGTCTTCGAACGGCGCCATGGGCCGGTATTCCGGGAGAACGTGCACGTGGCTATCGATTATGGGCATGACGGTAATCCTCCTGAGCTATCAAGTGTCGCAACGAGTTAACGAGCCTTTTCGCGGTTCTGCTGGCAGCTCCGTGTGCCAGCTATTCCTGCCATTTCCGCAGCTGCGGATCGAAGTGGAGGCTCCTTGAAAAGCATCCAGGACGACGATGAACCATCCGCAGAAATTCCTTTCTGCCCAGGTTTCGGTAAATGTTGAAGCCATCTGACGAATCCGAACGCAACCCGTTGCGGCGTATTCGCTGCTCAGGGGTTGCTGTTTCAGACTGGCCGCTGAGATATCGCTGCCGGCGGCAGTGGATAAAGCGGAAAAGCTCCGGCCGCTGTGCGGTGCTGCACTGTCATACCCAAACAAACAGGGGGCTGGCAGGCAAGGTGAGGTTCCGGAGGACGGCGTCTACGGTGAGGGCCCGGAGGACGGCGTCTACGGTGAGGTTCCGGAGGACGGTGTCTAAGTTGAAAGCCCGGCAGACGGCGTATACGGTGAGGCCGCAGCAGCCGGCGTAAAGAACGATGGCCCGGAGGACGGTGTCTAAGGGCCTGTCAGTGGATAACTATGTAATCGCCCGGTCATGGAACTGCGCTGTAGCGCCTGCATGCGCACGGCCGTCGCCCAATAGGCGCGACACTTGACGACTGACATGCCCTGAGGTGAGGGCCCGGCGGACGGCGTCTTCGGTCTCCGGTCGGATGCGTGACACCATGCCTGACATTGACATAAAGTCCGGATGACCCATGCTTTTCGCCAGGGTGTATCCGCTCCTGCCCACTCCTGTCGACTTTTGTCGACTCCTGTCCGCTCCTGGCGCCACCAGCCGCTCTCCGGAGGACCTGTATGAAAATCGTCGCCGTGGACCTGTACGAGGTCGAGATCCCGCCCATAACGCCCATTCGCACCTACATGCCCAAAATCTACGACATCACTCTGTGCCGTCTGCGCACCGATGCCGGCCTGGAGGGGTGGGGCGAATACCAGGGCAAGCCCACCGCCTGCCGGAACGCGGCCGACAAGCTGGTGGGGACCGACCCGCTCACCCTGGACGCCCATGCCCTGCCGGACGCGCTGACCTGCGCGGTACTGGATCTGTGCGGTCAGGCTTGGAACATGCCGGTATGGCGTTTCTTCGGAAGCCGGGTGCGCGACCGCGTGCCGGTATCCTACTGGTCGTGTCCCATGGAACCGGCAGAGACCGCGGCCGAGGCCGAGAAGGGCCGCCGGATGGGCTTTGTCAATCACAAGATCAAGGCGCGCACGTGGAATGTGGTGGAGACGGTGCGGCTGATGAAAGAGGCGGCGGGTCCGGAATATACCGTGGGAGTGGATCCGAACACTCAGTTCCAGTACGTCCCGGTGGCCGCGCGCCTGGCGCAGGAGCTGGAACCCTTCGGTACGGTGAACGTATTCGAGGACCCGGTTTTGAAAAACAACCTGGACTGGTACCGCCTGTTGCGCCAGAAAACGACCATTCCCCAGGCTCTGCACAGCGGTGCGCCGGCCCATGTCCTGGCCGCTGTGAAAGCCGAATGCGTGGACTACCTGAACATCGGCGGCGGCTCCGGCACACTGTTCAAGGCCGCGGCCATCGCGGCAGCGGCGGACGTGCCGGTCTGGGTGCAGATGGGCGGGCTGTGCACGGGGGTTCTGGCGGCCTGGTCGGTTCACCTGCAGTCCACTATACCCAACGCCACCCTTCCTTGTGACGAACTGCCCTTTACCCGGGAAGCGGATGTGCTGGGAGGAAGCCTGGTGCTGGACCAGGGTCACTTCATCGTGCCGGAGGGCTCTGGTCTGGGGGTCAAGGTAGATCTGGAGGTGGTCGAGCGATATCAAGTCGGCTGATTCTGCCTACAACCGTTCACCGGTTTTTTGCACGGTGTGCCGCGGTGTCGCATGGGAAATAGATCTGTCCCCATTTCTGCACCGGTCTTGCATGGTGTGCAGCAGCAGCGCATGGGAAATAGATCTGTCCCCATTTTTCTCCCATTTTTCTAATCCCATATTGCGGCGATTATCATTATGAAAATAAATCTGTCCCCATTATACGGCAATGGCGCGCACCGGTACGAGCTGGTGCCGGATTGGGCCCAACCGGAGAGTACGGATTCGTTCGTGGACGTGGTGGGTCTTTCGGTCGATGCCCAGGACCGGATCTATGTGTTCAACCGCAGCAGCCATCCGGTTATCGTTCTGGATTCCTCCGGGCGCCAGTTGTCCTGCTGGGGTGAAGGCCGGTTCGGGCGGCCGCACGGCAGTTGCCTGGCCCCGGACGGCTGTATCTACTGCACGGATGATTACCGGCACATGGTTTACAGGTTCACCACCGGCGGCGAACAACTCATGGCGCTGGGGCAGCCGGACCAGCCATCGGACACCGGTCACCGTCCCGGGTTCGATATTTTCGAAAGGGTGGCTTCCATCGAACGCGCCGGCCCTCCGTTCAACCAACCCACAGGCGTGGCCGTGTCCTGTACCGGCGCCATCTTCGTGTCGGACGGATACGGCAACGCGCGTGTGCATCGCTTCAATGCCAGCGGCGAACACCTGCTGTCCTGGGGAGAGCCGGGGGGATGCCCGGGCCAGTTCCGGCTACCCCACAATCTCTGGGTGGACCACGAAGACCGCGTATGGGTGGCGGATCGCGAAAATCACCGCATCCAGATCTTTACCGCGGAGGGTGCATTCCTCGACCAGTGGACCGATGTCATGCGGCCGACCCACATCTTCATGGATGCCGACGGCATGGTCTACGTCTCCGAGCTGGTCAGGCGGATCAGCATTTTCTCACCGGACGGAACCCTGGTGGCACGGTGGGGTAATGAGCACCATTCCGTGGACCATCCGCTGCTCTACGGTCCGCACGTGATGGTGACGGATTCCCGGGGCGATCTGTACGTCGGCGAAGTGGCTCAGTCCTACGGCAAGGTAGACCGGGGTACGAATACGCTGCAGAAGTTCGCCAGGGTAGGTTAGTTCGGAGTCGCTTTTGCATAGTCCTTACACAATAGTTTCCCATCGGCGTTCGCCGACCCCAGGGCATGAAACACAAGCAGGTAGCGTAGAGCTTCATAATAGCTTCGTAATAGTGTTCCATCGAGGACTTACGGGCACTCCGCGCTCATCGGTTTATCACTGGGATAGCGGATGGAACGCGCTGAATCGGGTGCTCCGGAGCGAACATGCGCAGGCCCGGCCTGCCCGGATGGCCGATCCGGGTGCCGGCTGTTGGAGGAGCCAAGTCTGCCAGATACCCGGAATACCTTATATTTGACCGACGCACGATATTTGACCGACGCACGAACGGATGGCTCGTTACCCAAGCTGGCGCGGAGTTCAGTCTGGATGTGGCCGCGCAGGAATCTGGCTGAGGCCAGGTATCGTTTACTATTCGTCTTCCGAGGGAGGAGAAGCATGACCTTAGGATCAGAGTGCGGTAGACAGCGAGCCGGGGTGTACCTGGCGCCGGTTGTACTGCTCATCGGCCTGATGCTGCAAGCACCGCCGGCCCGGGCCCTCGAGTACCGCCAGGGAGATCTGCGGATCTCCTGGGGCACCACATTGTCCTACGGCGCCATGTTTCGGCTGGCGGACCCCGATCCGCGGCTGATCGGTCTGGCCAACGGCGGTAGCGCGTTCTCCGTCAATGGCGACGATGGTAATCTGAACTATGACACGGGCCTGATCAGCAACGCCGGCAAAATGACTACCGAACTGGAAATCGGTTTCCGGGATTTCGGTGCATTCGGCCGGCTGTACGGATTCTACGACTATGAAAACGAGCGCGGCGAGCGGGCCCGCCGGCCGCTGACATCACCGGCGCTGGACCGGGTAGGCAGTCGGGTCGAGATCCGCGATGCTTTTGTCTGGTACCGGTTCAATCTGGGAGCCATGCCGGTTAGTCTGCGTGCCGGCAATCAGGTGCTGTCCTGGGGCGAGAGCACCTTCATACAGAATGGCATCAATGCGGTCAACCCGGTGGACGTGAGTGCCCTGCGGGTTCCGGGCGCCGAGTTGCGCGACGCGTTGCTGCCGGTGGGCCTGGTGCACGCCTCGCTCAGTCCCACGGCCAGCACGGCGGTCGAGGCTTTCTACCAGTATGCGTGGGAACAGACCCAGATCGATCCTCCCGGCACGTTCTTCTCGACGACGGATATCGCCGGACCGGGTGGCGAACGGGTGATGCTAGGATTCGGCTTCGATGCAGACGACATCGATCCGGGGCCGACCGTTTATTCCCCGCTGGGGGCAGTGGTGCTGCGCGGTGCGGATCGTCAGGCCAAAGATGGCGGACAGTACGGCCTGGCACTGCGCTGGTTCGCCGCGGGACTGAACGAAACCGAATTCGGGCTGTACTTCCTCAACTACCATTCGCGTCTGCCGATGATCAGCGCCCGGAGTGGCACCATGGCGGGCTTGATGGATGGCGGCAACTACGTGGGCAGCGCCGAGTATTATCTGGAGTATCCGGAAGACATTCAGCTCTTTGGCGCCAGCTTCAACACTCTGTGCCGCTGGACGGGCATCGCGATCCAGGGAGAAGTGTCGTATCGGCGCGATCTGCCGCTGCAGATGGATGACCTGGAGCTGTTGTATGCGGCCATGTCGCCGCTGGCGGCGGTGACTGCAATGGACGGATACGGTCCGGACCACCCACTCTTCGCTGCCGGTCAGGTAGGCATGCTGCTGGCTCAGACCAATCAGGTGGGTGTCTTTGGTTTTGGCGAGTATATCGCCGGCTACCGTCGCTTTGACATGAGCCAGTTCCAGGCCACCGCCACCCGGATGTTCGGACGCTGGCTGGGAGCCGACCAGATCATCGTGCTGGGCGAGGGCGCGGTGTCTCATGTCCACGACATGCCGGCCAGAAGCGAGTTGCGGCTGGAGGCGCCAGGAACCTATACCAGCGGTAATCCGGCGCATACCCACATTTATGGGGAAGATGGCCAGGTAGTACAGCAGGTGGTCCAGCCCGCCACCGAACCCGCCAGCGCCTTCCCCGGCGCCTGGGCCTGGGGCTACCAGGTGGCCGGCCGTCTGGACTACAACAACGTCTTCGCCGGCATCAACCTCGCTCCACGCTTCTCGTGGCAGCACGACGTCAAGGGCATCTCGCCGGGTCCCGGCGGCAATTTCCTGGAAGGCCGCCGCGCCCTCGGGCTGGGCCTGGGGGCGGTGTACCGGATCTCCTGGGAGCTGGACATCAGCTACACCCACTTCTCCGGCGCCGGACGCTATAACCTGCTGAACGATCGCGATTTCCTTGCCACCACCATCAAGTATTCGTTCTAGGGAGGCCGATATGTCGCGCAGCCTATTCAGAGGAGCGGGTTGGGCGCTGCCGGCGCTGTTGGCGCTGCTGGCCCTGCTGGTTGCCAACCCGTCATTCGCTCAACTCACCCCGCAGCAATTGGCCCGTCTGGACGCGGATCTCACGCCTCTCGGGGCGGAGCGGGCGGGTAACGAGGACGGAACCATTCCAGCCTGGGAAGGCGGTATCGTCACGCCGCCGGCGGGTTACCAGCCCGGCATGCATCATCCGGATCCGTTTGCCGACGATGAGGTGTTGTTCACGATCACCGGTGCCAATGCCGAACAATACCGGGAGCGCTTGACGGCCGGTCATCTGGCCATGCTCCAGACCTACGACAGCTATGCCATGCATGTCTATCCCACCCGGCGCAGCGCCTCGGCGCCGCAGTGGGTCTACGACGGCACGCGCCGGGCCGCCGCAACGGCGCGCCTGGAGGACGGTGGCAACGGGGTGAGCGGAGCTTTACAGGGAGTGCCTTTTCCGATCCCCGAGAACGGTCTGCACGTCATCTGGAACCATCTGATGCGCTTTCGGGGTGAGGCGGTGAGCCGGCGGTTCGCGCAGGCGGCACCCACACGCCGGGGCCAGTACACCCTGGTGGAATTCGAGGAGGATGCCCTCATTCTGGCCTGGAACCGGGGCATAAGCGAAGATGCGGTGCGCAACCGCATCCTCCTGTTCCTGCAGCGCGTGACCGCACCGGCGCGGCTGGCCGGTGGTATTCTACTGGTGCATGAAACCATGGACCAGGTCAGTCAGCCGCGCGGCGCCTGGGTATACAATCCGGGACAGCGGCGCGTACGGCGGGCGCCCAATGTGGCCTACGACAATCCCGGCACCGCGGCGGACGGCATGCGCACCGCGGATCAGCTTGACATGTTCAACGGCGCCGTGGACCGGTACGACTGGGAGCTGGTGGGCAAACGGGAGATCTACGTCCCCTACAATTCCTACAAACTGCACAGCGATCGCCTGCGGTACCGTGACATCCTGACCCCGCTGCACCTCAATCCCGATCATCTGCGTTACGAGCTCCACCGGGTATGGGTGGTGGACGCGACGCTCAAGGATGGCGCCCGGCATCTGTACAAGCGGCGCACCTTCTACGTGGACGAGGATTCCTGGCAGATCCTGGCGGTGGATCAGTACGACAACCGCGACCAGCTCTGGCGGGTCTCCGAAGGTCACGTGATCAACTACTATGAGGTGCCTACCATCTGGACGACGCTGGAGGTCCATACGGATCTGCAGGCGGGGCGCTACCTGGCCTACGGACTGACCAACGAAACGAGCATGTACGATTACAGCGTGGAGTTGACCGAGGCGGCTTTCTCGCCGGATGCATTGCGCCGCGAAGGGGTGCGTTGATACCTGGTTTGCATGGATGTGGCCGGTTCGGCGGCGGACCGGCCATAGCCTTTTCAGCGCTGGCCCACCATTCCATGATACCATTACGGGATCTGCGCATATGAATCGAAACCTTTGTGTGCAGGGCATTCGACTGTTCTTCTGCGTTGTGGCAGTCGCGGCGGCCGGTGGCGTCGAGGCGAGTCCGGACAGGCAGTACGCCATAACGGCGCCGCTGGCGGCGCAGTCCCTGTTGCTGGACGGGACGGCTTTCGGCCGGCAACTCATCGTAGTGGGGGAGCGGGGACACATTCTCGTTTCCGCCGATTCCGGCGCCACCTGGGACCAGGCAGCGGTCCCCACGCGCGCCACGCTGACTGCGGTAGACTTTGCCGATGGCCAGCGCGGCTGCGCCGTGGGGCATGACGAGACCATCGTGTGCACTTATGACGGCGCGCGGACCTGGACCCGGGTCCACACGGCGCCGGAAGAAGAACGTCCACTACTGACCATTCTGTTCCTGAATGAGACTCGAGGTTTGGCGGCAGGTGCCTATGGGGCGTTCATGCAAACCGACGACGGTGGGCAGACCTGGCACCATCGCGATATCGGCGAGGGCGACCTGCACCTCAACCACCTGTCCCGTGCTCCTTCGGGACAGCTGTATCTGGCTGCCGAGGCGGGTTTTCTCTTTCGCTCGAATGACGATGGAGAGCACTGGCAGGAATTGCCTTCCCCATACACCGGATCGTTTTTCGGCATGCTGCCCCTGGCGGACCGGATCGTTCTGGCTTTCGGGCTGCGCGGCCATCTGTTCCGCTCGGATGATGCGGGTGATTCCTGGCAGCAACTGGATACCGGTGTCGTCGAACTGCTCGGTCACGGCACCATGCTGGACGACGGTACGGTGATGGTGAGCGGTCTGGGTGGAACGGTATTGGCCAGTACGGACGGCGGTCGGTCCTTCGTGCTGTCCAGACTGTCAGACCGCCGCGGTATCACGGCCGTGCTGCAGGCCGGCGACGGCCGGCTGATACGGGTGGGCGAAGGGGGCGTCGAGCCCTTGCGTCTGCCGCGCCCGGAGGAGAAAACCCGAGAAGCCGGCAATACGCCCACAGTAACCCGGAACATGCCATGATCCGCGCTTCGTTGACCACCTGGCTGGAACGCTTCGTATTCGCCCATCGGCGTATGCTGATCGGTGTCTTCATCGTCGTCACGGCCTTCATGGCCGTTTCGGCTCTAGGCCTGCGCATCGATGCCGGCTTTGCCAAGCAGCTTCCTCTGCAGCACGAATTCATGCGGACCTACATGGACCATCAGCATGAATTCGGCGGCGCCAACCGGGTGTTGATCGCCCTGTCGGCGCGCAACGGCGACATCTTCACGCCGGAGTTCCTCGCGGCTCTGCGCCAGGTCACGGATGAGGTGTTCTTCATACCCGGCGTGGACCGGGCCCTGGTCAGTTCGCTGTTCACGCCCAACACGCGCTTCACCGAGGTGGTGGAGGATGGTATCGCCGGCGGCAATGTCGTCCCGGACGACTTCGAGCCCACTCCCGAGGGTATGGCGACGGTGCGTCGCAACATACTCAGATCCGGGATTGTCGGCCGGCTGGTAGCCAACGATTTCTCCGCCGCTCTGGTCAGCGCCGAACTGATGGAGGTCGATCCCACCACGGGTGAACGGCTGGACTACATCCAGGTGGCCCGGGAACTGGAGTCCATTCGGCAGCGGTTCGAGGCGAAAGGAGATGCGTCGCCGGTAGACGTGCACATCATCGGCTTTGCCAAGGTGATCGGTGATGTGGCGGAGGGGGCAACCCGGGTGGTGACTTTCTTCGGCATTGCCTTCGTGGTCACCGCTATTCTGGTCTACCTGTATTCCCAGTCCATGCGTCTGTCCGTGCTGCCTCTGGCCTGCTCGCTGGCGGCCGTGGTCTGGCAGCTGGGACTGCTGGCACTGCTGGACTTCGGGATAGACCCCATGTCCATTCTGGTGCCGTTTCTGATCTTCGCCATCGGTGTCAGTCACGGCGTACAGATGATCAGCGCGGCCCGAGCCGCACTCGACGAGGGTGCCGATGCTCTGGACGCGGCACGGACGGCCTTCAGGCGTCTGATGGTTCCCGGCGGTGTCGCCCTGATCAGTGACACGATCGGTTTCGTAACCATCCTGCTGATTTCGATCCAGGTGATCCAGGAGATGGCCATCGCTGCCGCCCTTGGTGTGGCGACCATCATCCTTACCAACCTTGTACTGCTGCCGGTGTTGTTGTCGTACATGAATTTTGACGATGCTTTCCGGCGGCGGATGCGGCGGCGGGCGGAAATACAGGAACCCCTGTGGACAACCCTGTCGCGGCTTGCCGCCCCGCGTCCTGCCGCAGTCATTATCGCCGTCAGTCTGGTGCTGGTCGTACTGGGCTCCTGGCAGGCTCGCCACATTCGTGTGGGCGACCTGCATCGCGGCGTGCCGGAACTGCGTCCGGAGTCGCGGTACAATCTGGACAGCGAGATCATCTCCAGCCGGTTCTCGATCGGCGTGGACATCATCACGGTGATCGCCGAGACGCGCCCCGACGGCTGCATCGATCACGACGTGATGACCGGGCTGGATGAATTCGCCTGGTGGATGGCCAATGTGCCGGGCGTGCAGTCGGTGCTGACCTTGCCGGAAGTGGCCAAGGGCATCAATGCCGGATGGAACGAGGGCAGCCTGAAATGGCAGGTGCTGCCCCGCAATCAGTCGGTCCTGGTACAGTCGGTCGCGTATGTGCCCACCAGTACCGGTCTGCTGAATGCCGACTGCAGCGTCATGCCGGTGATCATGTTCACCGAGGACCACAAGGCAGAAACCATCGACCGGGTCGTGGAAGCGGTACACCGTTTCCAGCAAAACCATGGGCATGAGGACTTGCGCCTGCGTCTGGCCACGGGCAACGTCGGCGTCATGGCGGCAACCAACGACGCCGTGCGACAGGCACAGTATCCCATGTTGGGCTGGGTGTTCGCCGCGATCACGCTCCTGTGCCTGCTGATCTTCCGGTCGGTGCGGGGTACGCTGTGTGTGGTTCTGCCACTGGGGCTGGTATCGCTGCTGGCTTACGCGCTGATGGCACGGCTGGAAATCGGTTTGAAAGTGACTACATTACCTGTCGTGGCGCTTGGCGTAGGTATCGGCGTAGACTACGGCATCTACATTTTCAGCCGCCTGCAGAGTGTGCTGGCGCAGGGACTGCCTCTGCATCAAGCCTACAGGGAGACGCTGCGGATCACCGGTAACGGCGTATTGTTTACCGGTATCACCCTGGCTACCGGCGTAGCCACCTGGACAATGTCACCGCTGCAACTGCAGGCCGACATGGGGCTGCTGCTGGTCTTCATGTTCCTGGTGAACATGCTCGGCGCCATCCTCCTGCTGCCTGCCCTGGCCGCCTGGCTGCTGCCGCGGCGGCGACTCAACCTCTGATACGGGGAGGAATGAGACATGGCCAAAAGAGCCTGTTGCATCCTCATCAGCGTCGCCCTGCTGGTGGTGGTACCTCATTGCACGATGATCCGTCAGCAGCTGGGCATGGCAGTCCTGCCCACCCAGACAGAGGTGCAACTGGGTCAGGAGCTGGCGGAACAGGTGGAGCAAGAGGAGCCGGTGCTGCCCGACGCTTACATACAGAACTATGTCGACGGCGTATTCCAGCAACTCGTGGTACACAGCACCCGTGACCGGCCGGATATCGTCTATCGGGTGCGCGTGCTGGACGATCCCCGACAGGTGAACGCGTTCGCCCTGCCGGGCGGCTTCATCTACGTATACACGGGCCTGATGCTGCTGGCGGAGAACGAAGCCGAGTTGGCCGGGGTGTTGGCGCATGAACTGGGGCACGTGGTGGCGCGCCACTCGGCCAACCGCCTGGCCACGCAGATGGGGGTATCGCTGCTTACCAGCATCGCCCTGGGCGAGGAGCCCGGCCAATTGGCGGTGCTGGCTTCCCAGTTGATCGGTGCCAGCACCATGGCCGCCTTCAGCCGTGAAGATGAACGGGAGGCGGATCTGTACGGTCTGCGTTACGCCGCGGCTGCGGGGTACGATCCGCGCGGGCTGGAGACGTTTTTCGAAAAGCTGTACAATCTTGAGGGCGGTGCGCGGCGCGGCGTGTTCGAGGGCATGCTGGCGTCCCATCCGGACACCAGGGAACGCATCGAACTACTGCAACGACGTATCGAGCAGGGCGGGTATACGGCTGGCCGGCTCGAGGAAGAACGGTACGGGCAGGTGCTCGCCCGGCTGCGTCAGGGCTACGGGCTGGAGGAGTAGCGCCGCATCACGGTATGGGCGCATGGCCGCCAGGTCCGAACCCGGACCCGGCCTGCAGAGCGGACGCCGGCTGGATCCATGCGGCTGCGCGCCTGCAGCCAGCGCCGGCAAGCGGGGAGCGGCGTTGCCCGGCGAGGAGCGATGGCGGCGCGTCTTCCGGGCAGGCCTACACGGAGGCGCCACCGGCCAGTTACCTGATGGCAACGGCCGATGCGCCCCCATACCGGCCGCTCGCCTGCCAGCACCGGCCGTTCGCGCCCCGACAAGCGCGGCGTGACCAACCTGGCCTACCGCGCGTCCTGGCAGAGGCGGCAGCTACCAGGACGCGCGTCTCGCCAATCTACTTCTGCTTCTCTATGAATGCACCGTCGCGCTCCAGCCGTTCCCGAGTCTGGCGGTATCGTGCCGAACCATCGTCCTCCCAGTATTCGTAGCGGATACCCGGCACCCCGCCTTCCTCGACACCGGTGAGGCGCTGGACGTTCGGGTTGCCCAGACTGTAGGCGCGGCAACCGCCGGGCAGATGCAACACGCCGATGAACGGCGGCGTCTGGATGGGCTGGCGCTCAGCGGCGCGTGCCAGAGCGTCTTCATCCACGTCCACCCCCAGCCCCGGTTTCTCCGGCACCGGCGACGAACCACCGATGACCGGTATCTTTTCCGTGGTGATGTCTTCGTCGTACTGATCGTCCAGCGTGATGGTGTGCACCGATGCCGTCGGCAACACGGCGGCCTGGTGCAGCGTCAACGCCTTCATCAGCGTGTTGCCGGACTGCTGGATGAGCACCTGCATGTTGGCCCGGGCATAGGCGAAACCGGAAATCAACGTGCGACCGATACCCCCGCCGATCATGTATACATCGGCCACGCCGTGGATCACCTCCTGGATGCCGCCCAGCTGCGGGACGTGCATGACCAGGGGCAGGTTGGTCTTCTGTCTCAGCGTGCGCCAGCCGTCGATGTCGGTCCACACCAGCGGGTCCTCGATGTAGCCGACCACCGGAAATCGCTCCAGCTCGCTGACGATGGACAGCATGGTTCCCAGGGTGCGGTTGTGATTGAGATCCCAGTGTAGCTTGAAACCGGCTGGCGCCACCTCCGCCGCCGCCTCGGTCTGGGCGATGACGTCGAAGCGCGCGTCCGAGTGCATCTTGAAGACGCGGTAACCCTGGGCCACGGCCCGCTGGATCTCCTCGCGGAACACTTCCGGCGGGCACGGCCGCGTCCAGGCGGCGGCGGGAACCGCGTCGCGGACCTTCTGCCCCATGAGCTTGTACGCGGGCACGCTTAGGTGTTTGCCCATCACGTCGTACAACGCCATGCCCAGGGCCAGATGGAAATCATTGTGGATGAAATCGAAGGGGCTGCGGCCGATCAGCGTGTCGATGAGCGACTGGGGCACCGGATTGGGGTTGTCTTCGTAGTCACCGTAACCGGTGATGCCGGTATCGGTATGGACCTTGACGACCAGGTGCTGATCCATGTCGTACATCCGCAGGAGTCCGGCGGAATTGTCGTAGCGTGCGGCCAGGGGCATGGTGATGGGTATCTGCTCGATGGCGGTGATCTTCATGGAGTGCGTCTCCGTTGGGTGGTGGATATGCGCCCGCGGTTGCGGGCTGGAGGGTGGGTCGAGGCAGGCATGATGAACCGTGGTGTGGGGCCTATTCCGCCTCGAGTGAGAGCGCCGTCCGGTCCCACCGATTCCGGTACACCTGGGCTCCGAAGCGCTCGAATTCCTCGTCGAGCAGGAACATGCCTCCGGCAGCCAGCCGGCCTCCTGCCAGCAGGTGGTCCAGCAGGGCGCGCCGCAGGCTGGTGTCGCGCGGAGCGGCGCACAGATCCGTGGGTTCCGTGCCAAAGACGAAGTTCAATCCGCTGCGGTCGCCGCAGGGCACCGGAAAGAGATAGAGCTGACGCTGCCACTGGACCAGATTGCCATCCGGACGATAGATGCGGGCCAGGTCCGGATTGAGAATCCAGGAATAACAGGCAAAACCGACCGCAGTGGCGTCCGGCAAATGGCGGGAAAAGAATCTTGCGGCCCAGGACATGGAGTGGTGGCAGCGCGCCAGGGTCATGCCGCCGCCAGCGGGAATGTGGACTTCCAGCACCGGATCGCCCGGTTGCAGGGCCGGCTCCCAGGTGCGCGTGCACAGGACGACCTGGCATTGCAGGGCGCGTCCGTGCGGGGTGACTGGTGTACCCGCCCAGGCATCTGCACGCTGTTCCAGCCGGGCGCTCCACGCCGCTTCGCGCGTGCCGCCCGCTACCAGGCCCTCGGCGTCGAACTCGGTGCCGGTGACGGCCAGGGCTACCACATCCCGGGTGCGCCGATGGCGGAACGCCTGTACACAGCCGTGGAACGGTTTGCGCATGTACTCGAGCCGGCCCAGGCGGTACAGATCGCCGCGGACGTGGTTGCGCCACCAGTACAGATTGCCGGGCAGCAGTCCGTAGTGGCCGTCGTGATGATCCATGTACACGCGCACCGGTTCGCGGTAGTGCAGGCAGGTGGCGCGGCTGACCTCGTCCGGTATGCCGAGGCGCTGGTGCACGGCGCGCATGCGGGGTACGGCGTCCAGAGCGATCAACAGATAGAAAGCGCCGGCCCAGTCGCCCAGACAGGCGATCAGCAACGGCCACTGGCCGATACGCGCGGCCTCGTATTCTGGATGCTCGAACAACAGCCGGTGGGCATGCCAGGCCAGATGCGACAGTTCCGGAGAGGCAGCCACGCGCTCCGCCGCGGCGTCCAGGGGGGCGTTGGCGGCAGCATCCAGACCGCCGAGGGCGCGGGCGTCGCACAGAACGGCCGGCTGCAGGAACCGGGGCCGGTGAGCCGGAAAGCAGGCTTCCGACTCTTCCCAGTGATTGGCAAACAAGTCGACAGCCTCCGGCGCGCCCAATGTCCGCAGCAACTCAATCAGGTTCAAGGGGCATCTCTCCAGGGTCACAGGGGTGGTGCGGTATGCGCTGCTGCCACCCAGGAGGCGCACTGTTCCATTTGTTCGTCCTCGGTGGGACCGATGGTGACTGCATGCACCTGGCCCGTGTCGAAAACCCACGATATGGCCCGGCGCGGATCGTGCGCCAGAGATCCGCATCCGAGCACCTTCATGGCGGTGACGCCCTTGCCGGCCGCCAGCGCCCGGTGTGTCAGGCGGACGATATCCCGCGGCGAGCCGTCCATGTTGTCACCGCTGTAGTTGAGCCGGACCAGGAGGGCGTCCACCCAGGGATGCTCCGCGGCCACTGTCAGCGCGCCGATGCCGTGACTGGAGATACCCGCGGCCCGTACCCAGCCGGCCGCTTTGGCCTCGCTCAGGGCCTGCATGGCGCCGGTATACTGCTGCGGCCAGGTGTCTGCTGTCAGGCAGTGCAGCAGCACGATGTCCAGGTAATCCGTACTCAGCTCCCGCAGGAACCGCTGTATATCGTCCCGGCAGGCTCCGTATCCGGACGACGTGGTCTTGGTGCACAGAACCAGTTCGTTCCGCTGCAAAGATGCCAGTGCGCGCCGTGCTTCTCCGTGAGATCCGTACTGGTCCGCAAGATCCCAGTAGTTGATGCCCAGTTCATATCCGCGTACCAGGACGCCGCTCAGCCAGCCTGACTCACGTCGCGTCTGGTCCGAGTTTCCCGACCAGCCGTGCGTGCCTGTGCCGATGGCATGGCGCGATACCTCTATCCCCGTGTTGCCCAACAAGGTACGTGGAACCGTAGGCGGACAGGTATGCATGTCGCTTCAACTCCCCCTGTGTCGATCGATTCACTCCGTCCGGAATGCGGATGATCGCCGTATCCGCACTGACAGTATGCGGAACATCCTCTTCTGGTCAAGCGGCGCCGTACCGGCCCGGCGCGCTACGGCGACCAGCTCGGAACCCCGGCCGACCGGCGCAAAGTGACAGCTGAACGGCGGGCACCCGGGTAGGGATTCACTCTTTCGCATCAGGGATCCAGGTAGTCGCAGGCGGCCGCCCACAGCTGTATGTAGTTCGCCGTCTGCAGGTTCGGGGATGCCAGCCTGATCTGTCTCCGGAGTGATGCCGCCTGGACCTGGTGCGGGACGAGTTGTCGCTGGATGGCGCTGCTGCGTGGACGCCAGACAAGGTCGACTATATATTGCCTCGATCCGGAATTCGACAACTCAAAATGGGCGGAAGAACAACACGTCAGCGCTGCCGGTATGTAATGCTGTCGAGAGGAGGCTTACCTGTGCGGTCATGGGCCCTGGTGTTCCTGTCGATGCTGTGGAGCCATTCCGCGGCAGGTGTGGAGCTCGGTCTGGAGACGCGTCCGGTAGCGGCGGGCAGCCAGGCCACCCTCAGCGTGTACGCGGCGGACGTGGCGGGCGTCGGCTTGCTGGATTTCGAGCTGGAATACGATTGGGGCGCCCTGACGCTGGTGGAGGTGCGTCCGGCCGGATATCTGGGGGATGAATCCGCCGGAGTGCTGGTAGCCTTGCATCCGGAGGTCCTGCCGGATGCCAGCGGCCGGTTGCGCTGTGCTGTGGCGGCGGCTCCCGGGCTCACCGTCCAAGGCCGTGTCCTGGAACTGGTCTTTGACGTGGCGCTGCGCGCCGATGGCGATGTGTCGGTGCAAATGGCAGCGGCGACGGCGGCGGACACCAACGGGCAGCCATTGGAGGTGTCGCGGTTGAACGGGGGCTATACCATCATCACGGCTGTGGATGATCAGGAACGGCCGCTACCGGCGGCTTCGGCGCTGCTGCCCAACTACCCCAATCCATTCAATCCGAGCACGACGATACCCTTTCAGCTGGCGCGTCCGGCGGTGGTGGAATTGCGCATCTACAATGTGATGGGCCAACTGGTGCGGGTGCTGACGCTGGGCGAGCTGGGCGCGGGGTACTACGATGGCCGTCACAGCATGGCTACGTGGGACGGTAGGGATCATCACGGCCGGCCGGCGGCCAGCGGTGTGTACCTGATCCAACTACGCGCCGGTGACTTTGTGGCGGTGCGCAAGTCGCTGCTGGTGCGCTGACCGTGGTGTGGCTATGCCCGTGACAGCCCGCCCGCCACGGCAGCAGCGACGGCCTTCTGGCGGAGCGCGGTCATTCTGTACTGGCTGATATCGGGATACCTGGAAGAAACCGGGGCACGCGCCGCGGTGCGAACGTGGTGCGGCTCGGATGCAATGCACAGAAGCGATGCGCGCCGGCGTGAACGCGACTCGCGCGAACGTGGTTCTGATGCTGCTGGTGCTGCCGGCACGGAACGGAAGGGAGGGGGCGATGCGAACCTGGTTGCGCGTGGTATGGCTGGTGCTGCCGGCGGTGGTGTGGCCCGCGGTGCTGGTGTTGGCGCCGCTGTCCTCGCTAGCGCGGCCGGCGTTGGCTTCGACGGCGGGGTTTGCGGTGGGGCGTGGCGACGCCAACGGCGATGGGGTGGTGGACGGGCTGGACGCGCTGTATGTGCTGCGTCAGGTCTTTGGGCGCGGGCCGGTGGACGAGGCGGCGGTGTGGCGCGGTGACGTGCATCCGTTTCCCGGCACGGAGGGGCGGCTGATGGGGGATGGCCGGCTGACGCTGGAGGATGCGCGGATGCTGTTGCGCTACCACGTGGGGGCCGCCTCCCGAGGCGAGGTCACCGGCGCTTTCGAACGGCCGGTGGTCACGCGGCTGGAGCCGGCGCACGGCGCGCCGGGGGACCGGGTGACGGTGGTGGGGACGGGTTTCGTACCGGGACGTCCGGAGGACAATCTGGTGCGGTTCGGCGACTGGGAAGCAGAGGTGCTGCAGGCCACCGGCACGGCGCTGACGGTGACGGTGCCTTACGGGGTGGTGCGCGCGCCGGTGTCGGTGACCGGTCCCGGGGGCACGGCGTTCAGCGACTTCGAGTTTATCGTGTCGGTGGCAAGGCCATTGCGGCTGGTGCCGCCGGCGGGGCTGCAGCCCGGCGACTACGAGGTAGTCAACGCCTTTCTGGAGGACGCGGTTGCGGACGGCCACGGCGGGGTGGTGCTGCCGGTGTCGGCGCAGGGGCTGACGACGCACTTCGCAGTGCCGCGAGACGGCAGTTCGCGGCTGTTGCTGGCGGTGGACATCGTCGATGCGAGCACGGCGGGCAAGGTGGCCGCGCAGCCAGCGCCGCTGGACATCGCCTCGACGGCGCGGGCGCTGGTGTTCCAGTGTCCGCATCTGGTCACCAGCGTACCGGAGCGGGCGCGGCTGACCATGGAGGTGATCGCCGTGGACCCGCGTGTGGCGGCGCTGGCGGAATTGATGGAGACGCTGTACGCGGCCGGCGTGGATGTGCCGGATGATCCGCGCTACCTCGCCGCCTATCAGGCGGCGGTGCGTTCGGTGCTGGACCGGCTGCCGCCGGAGGCGGTGGCGGATTTCGAGGCGGCGGATCAGGCCGAGGCGGCGGGCAAGGCGCTGTCGCCGCCATCGTCGTCGTGGGCGGCGCTGGCGGGAACGGCGCTGGATTCGGCCCGTCCGGCGGCGCGCGTGGCGGCTCCCTCCGGCCGGCAGTCGGTGCAGGCGCCAGCCGCGC
>SLHA01000140.1 GCA_007136405.1 Candidatus Latescibacterota bacterium | reverse complement strand
TGACCGAGCAGCCGCTGGCCGCCGTGCCCGCCAGCATCACCATCCTGGATGACAACGAGATTCAGGACACCGGCAGTGCTCATCTGGAAACCCTGGCAGGCACCGTACCCAACCTGAACTGGGCCGGCGGCACTTCGCGGCCCCGGTATTTCCAGATCCGCGGCATTGGTGAACGCAGTCACTACGCCGGTGGCGGGCCGCCCAGCTTCACCGTTGGATTCGTCCTGGACGACGTCGACCTGAGCGGACTGGGTTCGGCCGGCCTGCTCTTCGACCTGGACCAGGTGGAGGTATTCCGGGGACCCCAGTCGACGGTCTTCGGACCCAACAGCATGGCGGGTCTCATCAGCCTGCAATCCGCCCTTCCGGCAGGCGCGCTGCAAGGCCGGATCTCGGCCACCGCCGGGACCGACGCCATGATGCGGGTAACCGGCAACGTCGACCTTCCGGCCACCCGCAACCTGGCGGTACGTCTGGGGTATGCCACCAGCCAGGCCGACGGATTCCGTACCAACGAATACCTGCAACGCACCGACACCAACCGGCGACGGGAAAATGTGGCGCGTCTCCGCGCCTTGTATGCGGGCCGGCGCGCGCAGCTGACCGCGACGCTGTTTCACACCGACCTGGACAACGGCTACGACGTATGGGCACCGGACAACAACACGGATCTGCGCACCTATACGGACCGCCAGGGGGAGGACAGCCAGTCCACTACCGGACTCTCCCTGCGCGCCGAGGCGCCGTTGCCGCCGCTGGGGGCAACGCTGGTCTCGGTCACCGCCCACTCCCGCACCCGGGCCGTGCACAGTTACGACGGCGACTGGGGCAACGATGATTTCTGGGCCGCCCCCCCCTACGGTTTCGATCCGCTGGAGCAGGGCTGGCGCTACGATTTCTACGATCACACGCGCCGCCAACGCACCACCTCGACGCAGGAACTCCGCCTGATCAGGGATGGCCTGCTGATCTCCGGCGACGAGGTGGTGACCGGCGTGTATGCCAAGTTACTCGAGGAAGAGGATGACGCCAGCGGTTATCTATTCGGAGGTGACGCAGCCGATCTGCTCAGCACTTTCGATGTGCGCGATCTGGCCCTGTATGCCCAATACAGCCTTCCCCTGACCGCCGCCTGGCGCCTGTCGGCCAACCTGCGCGCCGATCACCATCGCACGCGGTACGAAGGTCTGACCGACGGCGGCGCCGAGCGCGTCGACCATCAGGTGGATGACTGGTTGACCGGTGGCAAGGCGGCCCTGCACTACCAGCTGAACGAGACCCGTACCGCGTTCGCCTCCGTGTCCCGCGGGTACCGGCCCGGCGGCCTCAACCAGCATCCGCGGCTGGCCGCCGCCAGCCGCCCCTACAAACCGGAGTACATCACCAGCTACGAGGCGGGATACCGCGCCTCCGGATCGCGTCACACGCTGACCGCAACGCTGTTCTACGCCCGGCGCGCCGACCAGCAGGTGGAGCTGTCGAGTCAGCAGACTCCCGGCGATCCCAGCACCTTCGTGTATCACACCGCCAACGCTTCATCCGGCCGCACCGGAGGTCTCGAGCTGGAGCATTCGCTGCGGCTGCGGCCGTCGACGCGGCTGTTCGGCTCACTGGGGCTGCTGCATACGCGGGTAGACTCTTACACCTTCCGGACCGGAGTGGATGAAGAGGTGACGCTGGGAGGGCGCAGGGCGGCCTATGCGCCAGCCTACACCTTCCGTTTCGGCGGCGAGTACGGCTGGTCTTCCGGTCTCTTCGCCCGTGTCGAGACGACGGGCTCAGACGAGTTCTACTTTTCCCAAAGTCACGACGGACTAGCCGCGGCGCACCAGTTGCTCAACGGCCAGGCGGGGTACCGGGGTGCTACCTGGTCGATCACGTTATGGGGGCGCAACCTGCTGGACCATCGGCATGCGGTGCGCGGATTCTACTTCGGCCTGGAGCCGCCGGATTACCCCCGGCGCCTGTACGTCACCCACGGCGATCCGCGCCATCTGGGCATCACCGTGACCACATCCCTGTAGGACGTTCCCGGACGGAACGACGTAAAGGCCGGACAGCGGCATGCAAGCTGTCCGGCCTGATGTGGCGAAGGGCTCTGTGCCAGCCGCGCTGACCGCGCCATGGTCAGGCCTTGCGGCGGTCCAGCGTGGCCACGGTTTCGCCTTCCAGCACGTAGGGATGGTGTCCGGTGATAGACACGTCGCAGTGGGGCCGGGAGGCGCCCAGCCCGCGCACATACCCGGTGACCGGGGCTCGGACTTCGCGTGTCTCCAGATCCGTATCCGACAGCACATGCCCCACCAGTGCCCCCTGTTCGACCTCGTCGTACATCCGGATGCCGGCATCCACGAAGACACCGCTGCACGGCGATGCGACATGGATGGACTCGCATTCGTCCGAGAACAACACCGGGTTGTCGCCTTCGGTTGGACGCCCCGGCAACAGACCGATACTCCGGGCCATATTGACGATCACGCGAAGACCGCGCCGGACTTCGTCTTCTATAATCGTATACTGGCCGGCAAACTCGTAGGTCACGCCCAGACGGCCGCTTTCGCAGAAGCAGCCACTCAGCGTGTAACCGCCGGTGGACTCGATCGGGCCGCTGGGTTTACTGACCCGCACGAACCGGTGCCCCAGTTGCCGCGCCAGCTCACGGATGTCCGGCACGTCGCGAATGAGCACGGCGGCCGCGTTGTGTCTGTTCCAGCAGTGCAGGTCCAGGGCGTGCGTGGCTTCGTCGCCAAAGGTCTGGTAGATCGCCTGCGGAAGGCGCGCGGTATCGTTGCCGTCCTGCCGTCCGGGCCACCAGCGGTTCATGTTGTGGCCGCCATCGTCGGCATACGGCCGCTCGGGTTGCAGGTGGATATGCGGGCGGCGCGTGTGCAGCGCCGGCGGGTTGGCGAAGGGTACGGCGAACACCTTGCCGCACGTCATCTGCCCGGCGGCCAGGTCCACGAACCGGCGCATGGCTTCGGAGCCATGGACTTCGTTGCCGTGTTGGGCGGCGACCAGCAGCAGCGCCGGACCGGGTTTACCCGTATCCAGGATCCAGGCGGGAATGCTAACGGTGCCGCCACTCTGCAGCTCGGCGGTGAGGTGGCGTTTGCTCAGCATGCTCATCGAATCCTCCTCGGTATGGGCGATGGACACCCCATTTTGGTATCGAAGCGACAACAGCGCCAGCGGTCCCGATGCCCTATCGGTTCCGGCCGGGTACATCTCGCTAACAGGAACATTCCGCTAACCCAGGACGTGCAGCGCGCCCACCTGCAAGTTCGCGCTCAGACAACTCAGCTCGCCCAGATCCTCGCCATCCGCATGCGCCCGGACAGGACGTGACGACTGAACGGTCAGGCAGCGACAGCGAAACATGACGACACGACGCAGGCGCTCCTGCCTGCCGGAGATGAACCAGGGCAGATACAATAGCAACGCTGTCCTGGGCATGGCCCGTATGGCGGTGACGTGGATCAGCCCATCCCAGGGTACGGATTGCGGCGCGACCCGGAAATGCCCTCCCTCGGTCGATCCATTGGCCAGGGTCAGCATCCACAGCTCCATCACGCCGGAGCGATGCTCCGTGGTCACCTGCGCCGTAAAACGCGGTTGTCGCCGGGCCGCCCGCAGCACCGCCAGCCAGTACATCAGTCGCCCGCCGAAGGCCCGGTAGCGTCGGGTCTCGTAACTGGCCAGTCCATCCAGGCCCAGGCCCAGTGTGTTCACCATGATGCCGCGGTTCTGTTCCTGTGCTGGTTCGCTCCTCCCGGTGGAGAAACGCACCACATCCATGGCCCGGGTACCGGCAGCACCCAGGGCTTCCAACGCCTGCACAGGATCGGACGGTAGGCCCAGCGTTTTGATCAGATCGTTACCGGATCCCAACGGAACGATGCCCAGGGGCACCTGCGTGCCCTGCATGCGTGCAGCCACCGCCTGCACCGATCCGTCACCGCCACACACCACCACGCAGTCATAGTCTGCTGGGCTGAAGGCAGGGGCCTCCAGCGCATCGTATACCCGGATCTCGGCCCGCGCATAACGCGTGGGGATGGCCTCCAACAGTCGCTGCAGAGTTCCGCGCCGGCTCCGGCCCGCGCTGCGGTTGACCAGGAACAGTATTTTGTCGTCAACTCGGATCACGGGTACCGGATCTTCGTCCCCCGGAGATCAGGCGCCATGCCGGACCATGCCGGGCTATGCTATGTCGGGCCATGCCGCGATATGCCATGCCGCACCGGGTCATGCCGCACCGGGTCATGCCGCGCCGGACTATACCATGCTGGCCCATGCCATGCCGGACCATGCCGCACCAGGTCATGCCGCGGTGGGCCATGCCGCGCCGGGCAGCGCAACAGCAGACCCATGGTCAGCGCCTCTCGTTCCTGTTGAGCGTTCCCTGGCTGGACCTACAGGCTGAAGCTATATTCCGCCCCTCTGGCCAACCCGTCCGATCATTTAACCTCGACTTCACCGTTTCGGCAAGGACGATCCCGCATGTTCATCGACATCCATTGTCATGCGTACCGCAGGCAGCCGCCTGGTTACTCGTTTTCAACGCCCCGGCAGGTCATCGAACGTTATGATGCGCTCGGCATCCAGAAGGGCGCCTTACTCCCTATCGTCAGTCCCGAGATCTACCTGCCCCAGGCCAACGAGGACATTCTCGACATGGTCGCGCAGCACCCGGACCGGTTCTTCGCGTTCTGCAACATCGATCCACGGGCCCTGACCAACTCGTCGCAGGCGCCGCTGGGCGACTTGCTGCGCCATTACCGGGATCACGGCTGCAAAGGACTCGGTGAGGTCATGCCCAACCTGCCGGTCATGGATCCCATGGTCCAGAACCTGTTCCGCCACGCCGCCGAAGCAGGGCTGCCGGTCATCTTCGACGGCTCGGATCAGACCACGGGTGATTTCGGTCTGTACGACGATCCGGGCCTGCCGCAACTGGAGCACACCCTGCAGCGCTACCCGGACCTGATCCTGTTCGGTCACGGGCCGGTATTCTGGTCGGAGATCGCCCGGCTGGAGACCCCCGGCGAACGCGGCTACGTGTTTCGCCCGCAGGGCGGCCAGGTGGGCCGCCTGCCATGCGGACCGGTGCGCGAGGAAGGCGTCGTCCCCCGGTTGATGCGCCGGTACCCCAACCTGTACGGCGACCTCTCCGACATGACGGCGCACAACGCCCTGGCCCGGGATCCGGAATACGGCCCCCGGTTTCTGACCGAGTTCCAGGACCGGTTGTTCTTCGGCACGGATCTCTGTTTCCCCGACATGCCTGTCCCCCTGGTCGACCTGCTCGTGCACTGGCGCGACACGGGAGCGATCAGCCCGCCGGTCTTCGACAAGGTGGCGCGCGCCAACGCGGTGAGGTTGTTCGATCTGGAGTAGCAGGGCCTGCCCATGGAAGGCTGGCTCTTTCCACGGGAGGCTGGCCTTTCCATGGCCGGGTACATGGGTCTGTCCCGGCGGCGCGCGGCCGCCGGCGCATGGCCTCCACTGCGGTACCTGGCAGAATCAGCGCATCACGTCGATGTAGCGCGCCACCCCGGTTCGATGAGCGCGAACCCTCCACGCTCGATCTCCTCGTCTCGGCCATGAGCCCACGGACCGTACTGCTCATGGGAAACGGGCGGCGCTTCGCAACCGCGCCCGTGACCTTCCTGCACAGCGTTATCCGCCAGCGCGCCGTAACGGTAAAGCCCTGTTTTCTGGCGTTGCGGGGTTGACAGGCGACAATAAAGGCATTATCCTGAATTTATCAATGCAACATAATGCCTTCGGAGGCGATGATGACAGCTTCGGATAAAAAACCTGTGCAGGTTTACCTGGATGCAGCGCGTTTGTCGAAGCTATCGTATCTGGCCGAACGTCTGGACGTTTCTTACGCCGAGGTGTTGCGGATGGGCATCGATGCTCTGTCCAGAACAACCCTCACGGTAGACGATGACCCCGCGATGCAGCTTATCGGGCTGCTTGGAGAGCAAACCAACAGCCCTGGCGACATGTCGGTGGCCCATGACCGTTATATCGTCGAGGAAACCCGGAATGAATAGCCAGCATGCGTTGTTTGTGGATACCGGCGGCTGGCTGGGCATTCTGGATCCGAAGGACAAGTATCACGCCCAAGCCGCTGATTTTTTCCGGCACGCGTTATCCGCCTACACCAGTCTCGTCACCACCAACCTGGTTGTCGCCGAGACGTATATCAACATCCGTCGCAGCAGCAGCCACGGAAAAGCCGTCGCCTTCCTGGACCTGATGGAGAAATCCGGGCGCATTGATTGCGTGTGGTCGGATGCTGAACTCGAAGTGAGCGCCCGTGAAGTTCTGCGGCTCTATCACGATCAGGACTACAGTTACGCCGATGCTGTGAGCTTTGCCGTGATGCAGCGTGACGGCATACGTGAGGTGTTCGCCTTTGACCGGCACTTTGGCGCGATGGGTTTCGTCGTACTGCCGGCGTAAAAATTCTTCACGCCATCAGGGAGGGGAGGGTACAGGGGGTTTCCTGGGCAATGTCCCGGGCAGCGGTCAAGCAGAAGTTAACCGATCCAGCGGCGGGGTTGACAGATCCGGTTTATTTAGGTATTATGGTACCAGATTAACGATAGCAATGCGTGCCGATAGCAATGCGCATCAATAGCAATACGTGTCGATAGCGATGCGTAATGCTGACGATGCGCAACGCAAGCAATGCGTAACGCTGACGATGCACAACCAACGATACCTATCGAACGATGCGTATCACATGAGCACGAGAGCTGCGGCATGGGCACGAGAGCTGCGGCATGGGCACGAGAGCTGCGGCATGAGCGTTGTCGCGAAACGGATCACCTGGTGATGGTGCAACCTGGACGATGAACACCCTTCTCGGTATTTCGGAAGCCGCGTCCATCGGCTGGCACGCCATGATCCTGCTGGCTGCAGGTGAAGAGCACCTGGTGGCCACGTCGGTCCTCGCCGGCCGTCTGCAGGTGTCGCAGGCGCATCTGTCCAAGGTGATTCAACGTCTGGCGCGTGCCGGACTGATCCAGACGGTTCGCGGTCCCGGCGGCGGTGTCCGCCTGGGCCGTCCGGCCGCGTCGATCACCCTGTTGGGGATCTACGAAGCGATCGAGGGTCCGCTGCAGGAGCGTAGTTGCCTGCTCCGCGAACCCATCTGCAACGGTCAGTGCTGCATTCTGGGCGACCTGTTCCAGCGCGTCGATGAGCTGCGCGATGCCCTGGCCGCCATGTCATTACAGGAAGCTACGGCCCGTTCACTCGGACACACCACCATGGCGCTTGGATAGCCGTAGTTTCAGGAGCCCCTTGACGAGTCGATGCGCATCGTGCACCGCATGCATACGACCACCAGACAACGACCGTAATGCTCGACCCCACCCCTACCCTTCACCATGGAGCTGACCCAATGGATCCCATGTTCTGTTATCAATGCGAGCAAACCGCCAAGGGTATTGGCTGCACAGCCTTCGGCGTCTGCGGCAAATCTCCGGAGACCTCCAGCGCCCAGGATGTACTTTTTCATCTGGCCAAGGGCATCAGCCAGTATGCCCACGCCGCGCGCCAGGCCGGCGCCGACACCACCGCGGCCGACCACTTCGTGATCAAGGCGCTGTTCACCACGGTCACCAACGTCAACTTCGACGTAGCGACCATCACCGCCATGGCCCGCGAAGGCGCTGCCGTCAAGGCCACCACGCGCCAGGCCGCCGGTGATATCGACCTGGGCGGTCCGGCTGCCTTCGAGCCCGCGGCCGACGTCGACAGCCTGGTGGCCCAGGGTGTCGACATCCGGCTGACCGGACGCCTGCAGGAATTTGGCGACGATGTGACCGGCCTGCAGGAACTGATTGCCTACGGCCTCAAGGGCATGGCTGCGTACGCCGACCATGCCCGCATTCTCGGCGTCAAAGACGACGCGGTCTACGCCTTCTTCCACGAAGCGCTGGCCTTCCTGGCCGACAACCCCACCGATGTCGACACCCTCGTCGGCATGACGCTGCGCGTCGGTGAGGTGAACCTGCGAGTCATGGAAATGCTGGATCAGGCCAACACCGGCGCTTACGGTCATCCGGAGCCGACGCAGGTACGCGTCACACCGATCAAGGGCAAAGCCATCCTCGTCTCCGGGCACGATCTGAAGGATCTGGAGCTCCTCCTGCAGCAGACCGCCGGCAAGGGCATCAACGTGTACACGCACGGCGAAATGCTGCCCTGCCTGGCCTATCCCGAGCTCAAGAAATACCCGCACCTGGCCGGCAACTACGGCGGCGCCTGGCAGGATCAGCGCAAGGAGTTCGCGGCCTTTCCCGGTGCCATTCTGATGACCACCAACTGCATCCAGAAACCCGCCGACAGCTACCAGGGACGGATTTTCACCTCCGGCCTGGTGCAATGGCCCGACGTCACTCACATCGACGACGGCGACTTCACCCCCGTCATCGAGGCCGCCCTGAAAGAACCCGGTTTCAGCGAAGATGCCGAGGAGCAGACCATCACCATCGGTTTCGCCCGCAATGCCGTACTCGGCGTCGCGGATGCCGTGATCGACGCAGTCAAGGCGGGCAAGATCCGCCACTTCTTCCTCATCGGAGGTTGCGACGGCGCCCGATCCGGACGAAACTATTACACCGATATGGCCCAGAGCGTGCCGGAGGACTGCGTCATCCTCACCCTCGCCTGCGGCAAGTACCGTTTCAACAAACTCGAATTCGGCGACATCGGCGGCATCCCCCGCCTGCTGGATTGCGGTCAGTGCAACGACGCCTATTCCGCCATCCAGATCGCGGTGGCCCTGGCGCAGGCCTTCGACTGCGAGGTCAACGAGCTGCCTCTGTCGCTCGTTCTGAGCTGGTACGAACAGAAGGCGGTGTGCATCCTGCTCACTTTGCTCCATCTGGGCATCAAGGACATGCGTCTGGGACCCAGCCTGCCCGCCTTCGTCGGTCCCAACGTACTCAACACTCTGGTCGACACCTTCGGCTTGCAGCCCATTACCACCCCGGCAGAGGATCTGCAGGCCGTACTCGGGTAGATCGACCCGCCGGCCGTCTGGCAGGCCCGGCGCTGACGCCGTGCAAGAGGCCGCATGACCTTCCAGCGCATACCGGCCCTGGCCCTGGTCCTCACCCCGGTGACCCTGCTCTACCTGGGTGTGTTCGTCTGGATGGGCCGGTATGATGCCTTCTGGTCCGAGGATGCCGGCATCAAATACCTGCAGGCGTTGCAGTTGATGGAATCCCGGGGTACCGATGCCGCCATCGCGTACCCCGGGCAGTCGCTGGATCCGCACTACCAATTTCATCCCCTGGCCGGCTCTCACACCCGCATCCGTGACGGCAAGGTTTACTCCGTCTATCCACTGTTGTTCCCCCTGGCCAGCGCGCTCATGCTGCGCTGGCTGGGCCCGCCCGGCCTGTACGTACTGCCGTTGCTGTCGTCGGTGGCGCTGATTCTGGTCAGCTATCTGCTCGCCCGCCAGCGCCGGGGCGATACCCAGGCCGTCCTCATCGCTCTCTGTATCGCCTGTGCCAGTCCGCTGTTGTTTTACGCCTTTACCTTCTGGGAAATCAACACGGCCGCCCTGCTGTTGCTGGCCGGCGTATTCGTGAGCGTTCGCTGGTCGCCGCACGCGGCCGGCGGCAACCTGGCCGCGGGTATGCTCATGGGAAGCGTGCTGTTCTTCCGCACCGAACTGATCCTGTTTCCGGCAGCCTATGCGCTGGCACGCTGGTCGGTGCGCCGGCGGTGGGCGCCGTGCCTCTGGCTGGGCACCGGCAGCGCCGTCATGGCGAGCGTATTTCTGGTGTTCCAACAGTTCACCGAAGGAACGCTGCTGACCCAGTTCGCGCACAACCTCGCCGCCCTGCCGGACACCGCCACGGGAGTTGGCGGCCGGCTGGCGCACCAGCTCGGAGTGCTGCGCGAACTGCTCCTGGCCGGCCACTGGGACCCCCGCATCGACCGCCTGTTGCTGGCACCCGTGGCCGCCACCGGGCTCTGGCTGGCGCTCCGCTCGTGCGCGGCGGCGGCACCATCGCCGGATCCACCATCCCGCTGGACGGGTCTGGCGCTCCATGCGCGCGTGGCGGCGCGACTGGCCGGCAGCCGTGCAGCGTACGGGGCCACCCTGCTGCTTGGCGCACTGCTGCTGGGCGGCTACGTTTATCACGTCAGCACTTCGTTCACCCAGTCGCTCCCCATCCGCACCACCCCCGTAACCAGCGGTTTGCTGGTCTTCAGTCCGTGGATCATCCTGTCGTTCTACCGCCCGCCGGGCAGCGATGCCACCGCGGCCGAATGGTTCCGCGCCATCCTGCTGACGGCTCTGGCGATCGGTCTGATCGCTCCGGTCAGCGGCGGTCTGCAATGGGGCCCGCGCTTCCTCGTGCCGCTGTACCCCCTGCTGATCCTTCTGGTCTGGGAGTCCGCGGCGGCCTTGCGGCTTCAGTCGACGGGCCGGATCGGGCTCACCCTGCTGCTGTGCGGTTTCGTACTCGTCAGCACGGTGCAGCAGGCCCGGGGACTGCACCTGCTGCGGGCGAAGAAGGGGTTCAACCAGGTCCTCATGCAGACCATCGCGGCCAGTCCCGTGCCCACGGTAGTGGCGCAACCCTGGTGGATTCCGCTGAATGTGGCCGCAATATATCATCAGAAGGAGTTGTTTGCCGCGCCCGGTCCGGAGCCCCTCGGACGCCTGCTCACCCGCTTGCGCCAGGATGGACGGGAGGCCTTTCTGTTCATCTCCGAACAGGACGATCGCATCATCCGCGGTATCGAGACACACTACGGCCTGCGGCCGCAACGCCTGGTGCCGATGCATTCGCAAGTCGACCGGTTCTTCTCGGTGTACATCGCGGCCTACCGCCTGCCGGGCCGCGCGGATCCCACCGGGACAGGCCGGCGCGTCAAGCCGCGTTGATGCCGGCGCCGGACCCGAGGCCAGGGTCTGGGCTAAGATGCCTGCGACCGCGATTCTGCTGACGGTGCCTGGCCCCAGGACTGGGGCGGTGGTGCGCGTGGCCGGGGTTCTGCTGACGGTGCCTGGCGCCAGGACTGGGGCGGTGGTGCGCGCGGCCAGCGCTGGAGCGATAGTGCGCGCGGCTTGGGTTCAGTCGATGGTGCCGCCAGCTTACACCCAGCCAACGGTGCCGCCGGCCTTGACCCAGTCGATGGTGCCGCTGGCCGGTTCCTCAGTCGACGGCGATATGGAAAGCCTGGGAGTAGAACACAGCGCCGTCAGCCGCCACCTCGAAACGCAGTATGGCGTCCCGCATGCCGGCATAGCCAATGGACTCGCCGTGCCCATGCACCACACCATTCTTGATCCAGGTGATGCTGTCGTGATGCAGGATGTCCAGCGTGATCGACATGGCCGCCGCGTCGACGTCGATGCGCTGGAATACCGGCAACACGTCCACGCGGGAGCCCACGAACAGGTGGCCGTTTTCCAGGGCGTGGCGCACCGATGGTCCGGTGAGTTCCTCGGCCAGGACGATCGTCAGCGTGGCATCCGACGCCACCTCGGTAGCATGCGTGTCGTCGCTGCCCATGATGAACAGGTCATGGTCCCGGTAATACGCCGCCAGCAGCCGGTCGAACAGTTGTTCCTCCAGCTGGCGCTGACGCCCCAGCTGCATCTCGATGCCCAGGACACTGTCGAAGTCCGCGATGAGTCCGCCGAAATGCGCGATGGCCTGGTCCCAGGAAAAGCCGCGGTCCGCCCACCGGCCGCCGGGCAGGTAGATAGCAGGATGGGCCCAGAAAGCCAACCCACCCTGCGCCTCGACACAGGCGAAGCGCAGACGATCGTGATCCGGATCCGGCAAACGCACACGCTCGGAAAACCCGCAACCGTTGAACAGGCTGACGATATGCGGATGGGCCGTCAGTTCGTTGCCGCGGATGGCCACCATGCCGCGCCGGCCCAGAGACGGATAGAACGCAGCGGATTCGACGCCGTCTTGCTCCCAGATCGACTCCGGTTGCGCGTCCAGCCATCGGGTCCAGGGCCAGGTAGTCTGGGTCGTGGGTGCCGTTGCACGCTCGCCGGACCGGGTGATGTGGTAATTATCGTGATCGGTGATCGCCAGGATGTCGTACCCCGCCGCGGCGTACATACCGATCAACGCCTCCGGTTCGGCCCGACCGTCGCTGTACACGGTATGGGCGTGCAGGTTGGCCACATAGGCCGTGACCCGGTCCCAGTCCATGCTGCCATATGGATTCTTGACTACCCGCGGGGTCGCCGCCGGAGCAGGTCCTGAGACCAGCAGAACAGCAGCAACGACGACGCAGCGGAGGATACAGGCAACGGCGCCCTGGGCGCGACGGTTCGCGGTGGTCGACATGGCGGAAGGGTCCTCCTGGTATGCGGGCTTGCGCGCCGGCCGTTTTGTGGGCATCAGCGGTGTCGAGCCTGCCGCTTTCGCGCGCCGGCCGTCTTGACCCACATGACGGTGTTGTTCGCCGGCAGTGTCGCGCCTGCCGTGTTTGGCCATCGGTAGTATCGCGCATTAACGGTCTTGCGCGCCGGGGTGTTGCATGGTGTGGGCGGCCGGCACAATCTGTGCCAACTGCCGCCCCCGGGCAAGCGCACCGGCGTCCCCGGGCCCTTGCGCCTGCCCACCATCTCATCCTGCCCCCCCGTCCGGGCCCGCCGCCGCTTGCGGCGGACGGCCATGTTTTTACGCTATGTGTATGCGTACCTGCATGTCAGGCAGGAGCGGGCTCCGCCAGGCAGTCGCGGCCGGCGTCGCACCCACCGGACCGATGAATCGGTACGGGCAACCAATCCGGAAGGAAGCAGCAGCTATGATCCATGCCAGCGCAGGTTCCGCCAAAGGTATTGCTGCAGGTTCCGCCACACCGCGCCCGCGCCCCATACACGGAATGACAGGTTCGTGGATGCCGCGCCGGCGCGACCCGGGATCGCATGGAGGCCCAACCGAGCTGGCGCCGTCCCGGCCGCCGCGCCCGAGCCCCATGGCGGGTCCGTGGTGCATGCTCGTTCTCTGGGGCATCGTATGGTGCGTGGCAGCGCCGTTACACCGTGGTTCCATTCATGCCCATGAGCTGCCCGCGAATTTGGCCTTCAGGACTGCACCACGAGCGGCATCCAGGGCCGCGGCCGTTCCCGGCACCGGCTCCCTCCGGGCCCTGGTCATCTTCGCCAAGTTCCAGGGCGAGGCCCTCGACTACACCGAACCGCCGGCGTGGAGCCAGCAGTTGTTCGATCCGGAATATCCCGGCAGCGTGGCGCATTTCTTCCGCGACATGTCCGGCGGCCGGATGGACATCGGCGGCGAGGTGCTACCACGGGTGTACAGCTCCTACCAGCCCGCGTCCGCGTACCTGGCGAGCGCACCCGGTCAGCGGGGCCAATTCGGCCGGTTCAATCTGGAGATCCTCGAGCAGGTGGATCGCGACGAGGATCTCGGACGCTTCGACACCACCGGCGACGGATACGTGGACATGGTCTTCGTCATCCTGCGCACCGTTCCGGCCAACTTCCTCCTCGGTACGGCCACCGGGTTCGCCTCGCTGGGATTCGACAGTGATTTCATCAGCCAGGATACCGCGCCCGGCGGCGGCCAGGTGCGGGTGCGCGGCCGTTTCAGCGGCATCGGCGGCACCATCCAGCGCGGTCACACATTCAGCATCGCGGCGTCCACCCTGTGCCACGAACTGGGCCATGTGCTGGGACTGCCGGACCTTTTCGACCAGTCGTTTCTGTATGCCAACGAGGACTTCGGGCCGGAGATGGACAGCGCCGGCATCGGCAACTGGGGGTTGATGGGACTGGGCACGCTGGGCTGGGGCGTGGAAGACGGCCCCAATGCCTTCTGCGCCTGGTCCCTGGCCCGGCTGGGCTGGGTCGACGTGGTGGACGTGCGCCGGAGCCAGCGGGATCTGGTCATCGAGGACATCATCCAGAGCCGCCGGGTATACCGCATCCCGCTGACCGGTGACGAGTATCTGCTGCTCGAAAACCGCCAGGCTTCGGACTCGCATTACAACCGCAACATCCCGGCCAGCGGCCTGCTGATCTGGCATGTGGACGAACGCGCGGAAAACAATGACGAAGCCCGGCACAAATGGGTGGATCTGTTGTGCGCCGATGGCCAGTTCGCGGACCGGGGCTATCCGGGGGAACAACCCGATCCGGTGGCGGGGGGCGACAATCTGGATTTCTGGGCCCGAGACGCTGCCTATGCCGAGGCGCACCACGGCAACAAGGGCGATGCCACGGATCCGTTCGACGGCATCCGCTTCACCCGCCTGGCGCACGACACCAATCCGCGCCTGAGCGCGTATACCGGCTATACCCGGCGCCTGCCGCCGGGTATAGCCATCGAGAACATCCGCGCCGACGGCCCGCGCATGATCGTCGATATCGAGATGAATCAGCCGCTGCCCGGACACATCACCGCGGACACGCTGTGGTCGGGGGTGGTCGAAGTGTCCGGAGACGTGGTGGTGCAGCGGGGCGTGACCCTGACCATCGCGGCCGGTACCGAGATTCGTTTCGCCAGTTTCGACTGGCACCAGACCGGGTATCATCCCGAACTCGGCGAGCTGCTGGTGTTCGGCGATCTGGTGCTGCAGGGCACCGCTGCCGCGCCGATACGCTTCACCTCCTCCATCCGGCGGGGCCGCTGGGCCGGCATCTTCCTGCTCGATGGCCAGGATCCGGAACTGGACCACGTGATCGTCGAGAACAGCCGGCATGAGGTCGTGCGCATGCGCCTGCCGCCAGGCGTCACTCGCTGGTCCGGCGAGCACCAGGTGCCCTTCGATCTGGTCATTCCCGCCGATGCCGAGCTGGTAGTCGAGCCGGGCACCGTGGTGCGATTCGGCGAGGACCTGGGTCGACAGGGGCGGGATCCGGAACGCACCGAACTGATCGTCGAGGGCCGGTTGTCGGTGGAAGGCGTGGACGGGCGGCCGGTACGCTTCACCGGCGATCCCAGCGTGGAACCGGGCCTGTGGTATGGGGTGCGGCTCAAACCGGGCGCCGTGGCCGACATCCGCGGGCTGCAGGTGGATCGGGCGGTGCTGAGTCTCAGCGGCGAGGTCTCCACCGAAGGCAACCTGCGCATCGCCGACAGTCGCTTCGGCGCCAGCGCCTTCGGCGGCCTGCGGCTGCAGTTGCACGGCCAGGCGGTGATCGAGCGCACGGTGTTCACCCGCAATCCGGCTCAGGCGCTCCAGGTGGAAGGTCGCGGTGAGTTGGTGCTGCGCCAGGTGACCGTGGTGGAAAACGGTCGCGAAGGAATCTATCTGGGCAACGTCGGCCTGCAGGCGGAAGACCTGGTGTTGGAGCGCAACGGACTGCTGCAGGGCGACGATCCCCGCTCCGGCCTCGTGGCGGTCGGCGGCCGCGGTCAGCCCCTGCGGCTGACGCGGGCAAGCGTGGCCGCCAACACGCTGCATGGACTGGACCTGGATGCCTGGAAAGGCACGGTGGAGCTGCATGACGGCGAACTGCGCGACCAGGGCCGTGACGGGTTGCGCGTGACCGGCGCGGAGCGGCTGGTGCTGGCGGACATGACGCTCGAGGGCAACCGCGGTCGGGGCGCGCGGGTAACCAACAGTCCCGTGCAGATCACCGGCGCGGTATTCGCGGCCAACTCCGGCGGCGGGCTGCTGTTGCAGGGCAATGCTACCGGGGTCGTGGAGCACGGCGCATTCAGCGGCACGGCCGCTCTGGAGATCGACGCCGCGGATTCCGTGCAGGTGCAGCGCAACGAATTCTCCAGAGCGTCACCGGGATTGCGGGTTCGGGACGCCAGCCCGCACCTGACCGGCAACCGCTTCACGGACAACGCGCCGGCGCTGCAGGTGCTGGGGCAGCGGCTGCCGGAGCGGGTGCGGTACAACATCTTTACAGGCAACAGACCGGCCGTGGACAACCAGTCCGAACTGACGCTGGAGGCTCAGGACAACTACTGGGGCACGGTGGACAGTACGGAGATCGCCGCGATGATGTTCGGACCGGTGAACTGGGTTCCGTTCCTGCTGGACGAACCGGACCTGACTACCGTGACCGATCCCGTCCCGGCACCCGTGGCCTTCGCCCTGGGACCGGGGTACCCCAATCCCTTCAACCAGCGGGTCGTCATCCCGTTTTCCCTGGCGGCGCGCGCCGAGGTGCGCCTGGCGGTCTACGACGCGCTGGGCCGGGTGGTCCGCCGGCTACTGAACGCGGAGCTGGACTCCGGCCTCCACCAGGCGCACTGGGACGGCCGCGACGAGCGGGGCACGGCGGCCGCATCAGGAGTGTATTTCGTCCGCCTCCAGGCCGGCGCCCAGGTGGCGGTCACCCGCGTGGCCGTGCTGCGGTAATCTCGTATGAACACAGAAGTATCTATCCGTTGCTTTCAGCAGGGCAACCGCCCCTTGCAGCAAGGCCAAGCCGTGCGTGTAGTCCGAACCGTTCCCTGCGGAGATCAACCGTCTAGTAGAGCGGCTCTTGGCGATGGAGCAGCGCGTCCGCAGCCTTTATCCCGAACGGCGTCCGACTGGCAGGTGAAGTGCCTCGATGCCATGCGGTCGTCGGAATGGGCGCAGAAGCCGACTACAAATTCTGTTTGCAATAAATAACAATTATGTTATTTTTTTTATATGAATTACGATGACATCGTAAAGCTCACTAATTCACTGCCGTGTTTTGATCTGGCATTGCTGGCGCAGGCGTTCGATGACCGGCGGGAAACGATCCGGGTTCAGCTTTCGCGCTGGATGACACAAGGCAAGGTGATCGGTCTTCGGCGCGGTATGTACACGCTCTCCGAGACCTACCGGCGCGCTCCGCTGAATCCTGCCGTACTGGCCAACCATTTGTACCGACCGTCCTACCTCAGCGGTTTGTGGGCGCTGGGTCACTATGACCTGATACCGGAACGAGTCGTCCGGTTCACCAGCGTGACTCCGCGTGTCCCGCAGCGCTTCGAGAATCCATATGGCGTCTTCGATTATCGCAACATCAAGCAGGACTGCTTTTTCGGATTTTCGTCCGCCGGAGTCGGCGACCAGAAGTTCCTCATCGCGGTGCCTGAGAAGGCCTTGCTTGATTACTGGCATCTGACCAAGGGGGAGTGGACACCGGAACGTCTGGAGGAGATGCGTTACCAGAATGTCGAGCAGGTTGATGGGGAACAACTCGATCTTTACGCCCAACGGTTTCAGAGCCCGCGCCTCGACCGGGCGGTCCGGCGGTGGCTCCGGCTGGCAGCCGATGCGGAACAAGGAACGGTGACGCTATGAAAGAGGAGGCTTTGGCGTTGGTTCGAGGTCTGTCAGATCCGGGGCAAGCCGTGAACCGGCTCCGGGAATATCTCCAAGCCTTCGTGTTGCGGTCGTTCCACGAACGTGAGGCGTTCCGACCTCTGGCCTTTGTCGGTGGAACGGCGCTGCGCTTCCTGCACAATCTGCCGCGATTCTCGGAGGATCTCGACTTCTCGCTCGTGATGGACGAAGGCTACGCGGGCCAGGAGTGGATGGCACAAGTGAAACGGGATTTGGTACTGGCTGGGTTCAGCCCTGAGGTGACCTGGAACGACCGCAAAGTCGTGCATATCGGCTGGGTGCGCCTAGCCGGACTCCTGCACGATGCGGGGCTGTCGGGACAGCCCGCCGAGAAGCTGGCCATCAAGGTTGAGATCGACACATGTCCGCCGGCGGGGGCACGCTGCGAACGCCGAGTCGTCACCCGTCACGTAACCTTCCTGTTGCAATACTACGACCTGCCATCTCTCCTGGCGGGGAAACTCCATGCCGTCCTCACCCGCAAGTATGACAAGGGGCGGGACTGGTACGATCTGGTGTGGCACCTCTCGCAACGTCCACCGGTAGCACCGAATCTGTCCTTGCTGCAAAATGCGCTGGACCAGACGCAGGGGGCTGGCCGTCATAACGCGCTATGCTGGCGCGAACTGGTGCGGAAACGGTTAGCCACGTTGAATCTGCAAGCGGTCCGCAACGATATCACCCCTTTCCTGGAACGACCGCAGGACGGAGCCTTGCTGACTCTTGAGAATCTGGATGGACTGCTGCGAAGTCCGTGAACAGCGAAAATCGGGCATACCGTTACGTTTGACGGCTCCGCTCTGTCCAGCGGAGTCCATATCTTCCGTATTCGGGCCGGCGCATGGTATAATCGAGACCAATGACTGTGGCACGGTAATACCCAATGACCACAGGAGCACCTCCCGGAGTGCTTCAAGAGGATACCTCCTGTGGTCATATGCACTGAACGTACGGAAAAGCTATGACCCTTCCGCCGGTCCGGTCATACGGTCCCGGATGGCGTCTATTTCCGCCGTGGTCACGCCGATGGAACGCAGGTAATGCTCCACCCTCTGGTGGATACTGCCGTCGCTCCAGCTGGAGCCCAGTGCCTGCAGCAGGGCCTGAAACTGCTCCGAGGTGCGCGTCCGCTCGCCCCAGATCGACATCGACGTCAGCTCGTAATCCCGCATCAGATCCTCCAGCGGCAATCCCAGCAATGCCTGGAGCAGAAAAGCCACCGTTCCGGCCCGGTCGGCACCGCCCCAGCAGTGGAAGATCACAGGATGATTGGCGGGATCCGCCAGCACCCGGAAGGCATCCCGGTAGGATTCGCGCCAGCGGTCTTCGATGATCCCCCCGTACCCTCCCACAGGCGTATTCACCCAGCGAACCACCCCTTCGTCCAACACGGGTCCGGGTTCCTCGGTGCTGCCGCGCAAATCCAGGTCCGTGCGAATCCCCAGCTCTTCGATCAACACTTTTTTGCCCTCTTCGGTGATCTCCAAGTGCCGGTCCATCTCCGACGAACGGTATATCAGCCCCTGCCGGATTCTGCGGTTGTCCGGCAGCGCCCAACCGCCGATGTCGCGCACGTTGGTCATTCCCGGAACGCGAATCCATCGAGGCGTGGACGCATGCGTCCTGAACGTCCATACCGGGGATTCGATCACGCTGCCATCCGTCTGTTCGGCGCTGACCTGCCAGGTATAATGGGTATCGATATGCAGATTGTATACCGCCCAAGACTGTCCGGTAAGCGACCGGTTCACATGGAGATCCGCAGGCCGGTGTCGGGGCCGGACCTGAAGATGGAAAACCGTTTCCGGGCTGGATTCGGGCACCGTTTGCCAGGTGAATTCCACGGCTCGGGGGACACTCCGATCCACCACCGCCGGAATCGCATCCTCAGCGGCGACAGGGCCCTGGTCGGTATCGAAATCGATCGCTGCCGGCGCAGCCGGGACTCCGGGCAGGTGTTCGAACATCGGCAAGGGGTCAGTGGTGGACTGGTTCCCGGGACTGACGAGCTGGATTCGCATCGTGTTTACCTGTTGGTATGGAGTGGGTGTGGGGTTGGGGTTGGCGTGGCGTTGGCGTCGGTCTTCATCCGGGCCACATACCCGATGGCCAACACGAAGCCGACCAGGCAGAGGATCACCGCGGCCATGACCCCGACGTACCGGGCGCCATGTCCTTCCGGTGAAGCATGCTTCAGCAGGATGCCCAGATAGGCCCAGATCAGCACCGCGCCGTAGGCGATGTCCCGGTCTCTGAGCAGCCGCAGCGTGCCGATCAGCGCTCCGCCGAACACGACCCCGACCGTCCACAGCGCTTCGGGAAGGCCGAAACCACCCCATTCCAGCCGGACCAGCAGAACCGTCACGTTGGCGATCACGGCTACGGTGATCCAGCCGAAGTAGAGGCTGAACGGGAGCCGTACGAGCAGATAGTCCCGGGTCGACAACACCTGGCCACGCAGGCAGTCCGCGATGCCGATCAGACATACCAGGATGATGACGATGACTAGCAGCGACAGGCCGATGTAGTCGTAATGCCAGGCGAAGATCCATAGGATATTGGCGCCGCTTGACAGGATGAAAAGCTTGTTGATCCGCGGCATCCATGCCGCGATACGATCGGGGCGCAGCAGGACACCCGTCTGGTATACGGTGTAGGCTCCCAGCGCCAGGTAGATGACACCCCAGATGGCGAAGGTCGGACCCGCCGGTGCGAAAAGGTTGGGGTACGCCTCCGAGACCTGACCCGTCGTCACCCCGTTGATGGGCAGGGCATTGGCCAGGTAGTTGACATAGACCATGGCGACGTAGGCCGTGGCCGCGGCGATCTTGAGCATCATGAGCCCGACTCCCGCATGATCGTCTCCAGGCTTGGCGTCAGACACACAAACAGGCGCATCCGGGCCGGGAACGCAAGGTGCGTCAGATGACGGTCTGGCAACGGCGCGTCTATCTGTCGGTGGCGTCAGACTTGACAGCCCGGCCGAATATCAGCATCAGTATGGCGCCGGAGCACCGCGACCGGCGCGCCGCAATGAGGGACCGGCGGCACTATCGAGGCCCGGAGCATACCACGCAGGATTTATCTGGAGAGACAACATGGACAAGGTGAAGGTGGCAGTCATCGGCTCCGGCGGCATCGCCCGCAGCGTGCACCTGCCCTCGCTCAGCGAGATGGAGGACGTCGAAGTGGTGGCGATATGCGACCTGATCGAGTCGCGCGCTCAGGAGCGGGCCCGGGACCACGGCATTCCCAAGGTCTACACCCTCTACAGCGAGATGCTGGCCGAGGAAGAGATCGACGCCGTATTCTGCCTGGTGGAACCGGGCAACATGTTTCACGTCGTCTGGCAGTCGTTGCATGCCGGATACGACACGTTCTGCGAGAAACCCCCCGGCATCTCCTCCTACCAGGCGGAGGCCCTGGCGCGCAAGGCCGGAGACGCCGGCAGGAAACTCATGGTGGGGTTCAACCGGCGCTTCATTCCCGCCGTGCGGCGCGCCCGCGAAATCGTCATGGCGCGCACCGCGGTCACCCAGGTGGAGGGCTGCTTTTACAAGTTCGGCCAGGGCGCTTTCGACAAGGGCAGTCTGCCGGCGTTCACTTCGGATACGGTGCATGCCGTCGACCTGATCCGCTGGCTGGCCGGTGCCCGCACCGCGGTCAAGGCCGCCATGGTGGACGGCTGCTACGGGGATTCGCCGGTGACCAACGCCTGGAACGGCGTGTGCACCTTCGACAACGGCGCCACCGGCATCATCAAGGCCAATTACCGCGTCGGCGGTCGCGTGCATCATTTCCAGATGCATGGTGAAGGCGTCAGCGCCTTTATCGACCTGGGCTTCGGCGGACCGGCCGCCGATGCGCGCATCCTGGTGCATAAGGGCGAGGAGCGCTACAGCCTGGCCAGCGCCGGGGCGGCCGACGAGGGGTACATGGATATCGACGGCGAGGAGCTGGCGGGCACCACCGCCTTCCACCGGTATTACGGCTATTACCAGGAAGACCGGCATTTCATCGACTGCGTCAGAAGCGGGGCCGAACCGGAATCGAGTATCGACGAAGCTGTGCACAGCATGAAACTGACGGAACAGTTCCTGGCCGCCCGGTTGTAGACTGCCCGACCGGCGCAGTCGGAGTTCGACTCGACCTGGCCCCCCCCTGCCGCAGGTGCCGCCGCGCCGAGAGCCGGCCCCCGCCGCGCCGAGAGCCACCCACCGCGGCGAGAGCCGGTCGCCGGCGGCTGGTGGATCCGCGTACCTGAGGAGCGACGAAACCGCATGACCATGGAATACCGCCCCCTGGGCCAAACCGGCGTGCGTCTGTCCGCCGTCAGCTTCGGCGCCGGTCCGGTGCCGGCACTGATGACCGGACCGGATGCGGACCGACAGATTGAGACCGTGCATGCGGCCCTGCAGGCCGGGATCAATGGCTTCGATACCGCGGCGGGGTACGGCCAGGGACGATCGGAGGCCGGCCTTGGTGCCGCCCTGGCCGGTTTGGGTGCCAGTCGCGACGTGCACCTGGCCACCAAGGTGCGGCTGCAACCGGCCGATCTGGACGACATCGCTGGCGGTGTGCGGCGGTCGGTGGAGCGCAGCCTGCAACGCCTGCGGGTGGACCGGGTGACGCTGCTGCAACTGCACAACGCCATCGCCTTTGACCGCGGCGCCTGGCCGGACGCCGTCACACCGGACGACGTGCTGCGTCCCGGAGGCGTGGCCGATACGCTCGCTCGCCTGCGACAGGAAGGCCTGATCGCCCACTTCGGCCTGACCGCAACAGGAGATTCCGCGGCTCTGCGTCAGGTGATCCGCACCGGCGTCTTCCAGACCGCCCAGGTGCCTTTCAGCCTGGTCGACAGGGCGGCGGCGCGGACGGCCGGTGGCGGAGAGGACGCGGAGTACGGCTTGCCAGCGTCGCCTGGGTGCGATCGCTCGGGCTCTGCGATGCAGGACGCTCCAGCGGACAAGGAAGGCGGCGGCAGCGGCGGCGACTCTGCGTCTGCCAACACCCGCGACAACACCGTCCCGTCAGCGCATGACGCGGATCCTGGCGGCGGGGTCGGCGGCAGCAGGCGCAGCGGCGGCGGGGCCACGGAGGGTGGCAGCAAGGTCGACAGCAGCGGGCGCAGCGACGGCAGGGCCACGGAGGGCGGCAGCAAGGTCGGCAGCAGCAGGCGCAGCGGCGTCGAGATGGCTCGCAACGGCGCAGTACCGGAGGCCTCACCGGGCCTGCACCCGGAACCGGGCAGCCTGCTGGCAGAGTGCATGGCGCAGGGCATGGGCGTTCTGGCCATCCGGGTGTTTGCCGGCGGCGCCCTGGCTGGCCAGCCTCCGAGCGCCCACACGCTGCAGACGCAATACTTTCCGCTCGACCTGTACCATCGCGATCGACGCCGCGGCGAGCATGTGCGCCGGATCCTGGATCCGGGCACCGATCTACGCGAAATCGCCTTGCGCTTCGTGCTCAGCCATCCCGCCGTGACCTCCGCCATCATCGGTTTCGGCGCTCCCGGGCACGTGACCGCGGCGGCAGCGTTCCAGGCCGCCGGCCCGCTGCCGCCGGCCATGCTGCGGACGCTCGCCGGCCTGTAGACCTGGCATCGCCTGGAGGAAGACGCCTGGACCCTCCAGCCGGTCACGCGTCCACGGAAGACGCGCCGGCGGCAGACACGCCCTGGTAGACGCTCGCGCCAGACAGGCTCCCGCCGGAGACGCTCGCGCCGGCGTGGTGCAGCCCGCCGGCCTGCCTTGCCGGGAGACCCAGTCCCAGTACATTCGAAGTTCATTCGACATTCATTCGAAGTTCACATGACCAGCGACCCAACGACCAGGCTGCCGCGGGCGACAACCTTGCCGCCATACCGAGCCCCCTGAAAGGACGGACTCATGCCCATACCGAACCAGGCGTCGAACCCGGTTACCGAGCTATCGATCGATGGCATGGCCAAACAACGACCGGTGCGGCTTACCGGCACCATCCGCAACCCGTTCGCCGTCCCGGGCATGTGGCTCCAGGGCAATCTCCACAACCACCTGGACCGTCCCGGCAAACCGGAATGGCGCTCTGGCGCCGCGGACCATTACCGCCGGATGGGGTACGACTTCATCGGCGGCATGGATCACAATCAGATCGTGGATCTGGGAGAGCCGGCGAACCTGGTCATCGTGCCTGGAGCGGAAATGTCCAGTCCGGGCCATCTGCTGGCCCTCGGCATTCGGTCATTACCGCAACTGGACAAACCGGCGGATCCGGATGACGGCATGGTGGCCATGATCGAGGCGGTCAAGGCCGCCGGCGGCATCGCCGTCCTCGCCCATCCGTTCAAAAGCGGGTACACCTGGGAAGCGCTGCGGCGCTTCTGCGCCGCCGGTCTGGACGGCATCGAGGTGGTCAATTCCAACGTGCGCGGTAAGGGCGCGGATTCCGGGCGCGCGGATCAGCTGTGGCACAATCTGCTGCGCGAAGGCTGGCCGCTGCTGGCGCTGGGCAACGACGACGCCCACGGTCCGCACGAGGACGCGGATCGCAGCGGCTGGGGCGGCATACCGCACATCGCCTGGACCGGAGTGCTGGCCGAGGACATCTCCGCGCAGGGCGTTCTGGACGCCATCCGCGCCGGCCGCACGTACGCCTCGGAGGGGCCCCGTATCAAGGCCTTGTCCTGCACTCCGGATGGCAAGCTGACCGTGCGCTGCTCCCCCTGTGTCGCCTGCCATTTTCGCGCCACCGGCGGCGGCCTGGGCGGCAGCAGCGTCTACCCGCCGGACGGGCAGGGTGTCGACGACATCTTCGTGTTCGACTTCGCGGTGTCGGGGTACCGGGTCCGGGAGCGGCTGATCGTGGTCCTGCAGGACGAACACGGGCGTCGGGCCTGGACCAGTCCCATTCAGGTGGATATAGACATCACTGACCGGTGAACCGCGCGCCGGCGCGGTGGCGGTCGTGATCGCGGGCACGCTGGCGGACCTTTGCGCGGTGGCGGTCGTGATCGCGGGCACGGTCACGGACCTGAGCGCGGTGGCGATCGTGAGCGCGGGCGCGGTGGCGGGACAACCCGCGCCAACCGGCATGCGCAGGCTTACAAGGCGCAGCGCTCGGATAACGCCGACAGAGCTCGGCTTCGGATAAAGAAAGGACACATCCATGAACCCCAGAGAAATCATCGACGGAATACAGTGGATGGGAGCGGTGGACTGGCACCGTCGCCTGTTCGATGCGCTCATCCCGCTGCCTGACGGTACCAGCTACAATGCCTACCTGGTGCGCGGCGCCCGGAAAACCGTGTTGCTCGATACCGTGGATCCGGCCATGGGCGACGTGCTCATGCGCCAGCTGGAGCCGGTGCAAAACCTGGACTACGTGGTCTCGCACCACACCGAGCAGGACCATTCCGGCATGTTGCCCGCCGTGCTTGACAAATACCCCGGCGCCACCCTGTTGTGCACGTCGAAAGCCAAGCCCATGCTGATCGAGCATCTGGGCGTGGACGCGGAGCGGATCCGGACCATGGCCGACGGCGAGGAACTGGACCTGGGCGGCAGAACCCTCCGGTTCGTGTCCACCCCCTGGGTGCACTGGCCGGAGACCATGGTCACGTACCTGCCGGAAGACCGGATACTGTTTTCCTGCGACTTTTTCGGTTCGCACCTGGCCACATCGGCGTTGTTCGCCGGCGAGGATCCTTATGTACTGGAAGCGGCCAAACGCTATTACGCCGAGATCATGATGCCGTTTCGCCGGATCATCACCAATAACATGCAGAAGCTGCGTGACCTGGACATCGACTACATCGCGCCCAGTCACGGCCCGGTGTTCGACCAGCCGCGCACCATCCTGGCGGCGTACGAGGACTGGGTCTCGCCGCGGGTGGCCAACCAGGTGGTGCTGCCCTATATCTCCATGCACGGCAGCACCCAGATGATGGTCGATCACCTCGTCGCCGCCCTGGTGGACCGCGGTGTCGGTGTCCGGCCGTTCGAGCTGTCCACCACGGACATCGGCATGCTGGCCATGGCCCTGGTGGACGCGGCAACCTTGGTGATCGGCACCCCCACGGTGCACGTCGGCCCGCACCCCAGCGTCGTCTCCGCCACCCACCTGGCCAATGCCCTGCGCCCCAAGCTGCGCTACGCCGCGGTCATCGGTTCGTACGGATGGGGCACCAAGGCGGTGGAGCACATCTCCGGCCTGATTCCCCAGCTCAAGGTGGAACTGCTGGGCACCGTCGTCTGCAAGGGTATGCCCCGGGAAGAGGCGTTCGCCGCGCTGGACACTCTGGCCGACACCATCCGCGACAAGCATGCCGGGCTGAACGACGCCGGGTAGGCGCACCCGCCCCGACAAAACGCGGCCAGGCATATCGGGGCGCGGCACGGCCCTTCAGGGCGCGGCGGCGCGCGGCCCGGCGCGGCCGCTCGACAGGCAAGCCGCCGGCCCGCGCGGTATCAGAACAACGGCGTCCGGCGGGGCTCCTTCAGTCCCGCCGCCACCGCCTCGTCGACGGCGTGGGTCCCAGCCAGCACCACCACATGGCCGGCTGCCGCGGCTCGGTCCAGCACCTCGGCCATGGCGGTGAAATCCTCTTTGCGCGTGGCCAGCACTTCGTCGCGTATCTGCTGCCGGTAGGCGTCGGTCACGTGGCTGAGGTGGCGCGCCGCGGCGGTGAATCCGCGGGCATCGGGCAACTGGTACTGATCCATATCCCCCACAGCGCCGATGATGGCCCGGGTCAGCTCGGTGTCGGTGAGATCCAGTTGG
>SLHA01000012.1 GCA_007136405.1 Candidatus Latescibacterota bacterium | reverse complement strand
CGCGCCGTGTCCAGGGCCTGGAAGATGGCCCCAGCCCGGGCGCGTTCATCCGGGTTCAGCCGGGTATTGCGCGAACTCATCGCCAGGCCGTCCGCCTCGCGCACCGTGGGCGCCAGGACGATTTCTATGCCCATGTCCAGGTCGCGCACCATGCGCTGCATCACGGCTGCCTGCTGGTAGTCTTTGCGCCCGAATACGGCCACGTCCGGCCGGACCGCGTTGAAGAGCTTGGTAACCACGGTGGTGACACCGCGGAAGTGTCCCGGGCGTGCCGCACCGCACAGCCCCTGCGTGAGACCTTCGACTTCCACGAAGGTGCAGTGGCCGGGCGGGTAGAACGTGCAATGTGCTGGATTGAACACGACATCTATATCCAATGATTCCAGCAGTCGCAGGTCTCGATCCAGATCCCGTGGATAGGTCTGGTAATCCTCGTTGGGACCGAACTGCAGCGGGTTGACGAAGATGCTGACCACGGTGCGGTCGCCATGGCGGCGGCAAAGCTCAACGAGGGACAGGTGCCCTTTATGGAGGAAACCCATGGTAGGCACCAGGCCTATGCGCCGGCCTTCACGGTGCCATTGCCGGCTCTGCGCCTGCATGGCGGCGGTGTCGCTGATGACAGAGATCCGTGATGCGGTCATGAGAATTCACCGGGTATAGGGGGGGCACGCAACGGGCCGATGCGTTGCACGACCTGGCGGGGCGACAGTTGCTGCAGATGCTGCCGCATGGAAAGGCCCGTGCCGGGGTGGCGCAGATCCGGGGCCAGCTCGCATAACGGTACCAGCACGAAGGCGCGCTGGGTCATCCGGGGATGGGGCAGGATCAGTTCACCGGTGTCGCATCGGGTACGGCCATGCAGCAACAGATCCAGATCCAGGGTGCGGGGTCCCCAGCGAGTGCTGCGCTGCCGTCCGTGGCGGGTCTCGATGTGCTGGAGAACCCTCAACAGGGTGAGGGGGGGCAGCACCGTGGCCAGGCGAATCACGGCATTGAGGAAGTCCGGCTGGTCGAGGTGGTCCACAGGCGCTGTCCGGTAGACGCTGGACGTAGCTGTAACCCGCATGCCGTGGTGCGCCTTCAGCGCCGCCAGAGCACCGCTCAAATGCGCGGAACGATCACCCAGATTGCTGCCACAGCTGACGAAGGCCTCTACCCAGTCGGATGGATCCGGGGCGGCCGTTGGCGACGCGGTGGAAGGCACTTCACCGCGCTGGTCGGCCACCGTACCGACCATCGAAGCCTGGTGTTGTGTGGTCATGCTGAGATTGTCCGGACTTACCGGCAACCACGGAATCCCGGGGCCGGGGGACGTAAACCGGTAGAGCAAGAGAGCCGGAATGAGGGCTGAAGCGGCCGGTCGCCCGTGTGGCGCGTTCCGGTGGAGTGGCGTCTTCCGGCTTTCGGTCCGCGCTGACGAACTAACGCGCTAACGCCGCGCAAGCGCCCGGTAGGCGATGTCGCGACGGTAGTAAGCCCCTTCAAAGGAAATGCGGTCGGCAGCGGCGTAGGCGCGCTTCACCGCCGCGGCGGTATCCGGCGCGGCGGCCGTGACGCCCAGCACGCGGCCCCCGCTGGTGACCAGCTGGCCGTCTTTCCTTGCAGTCCCGGCGTGGAAGACCATGACTCCGTCCCGGCCGTCCACGGTGTCTATCCCATGGATGGCTTTGCCCTTTTCGTAAGGGCCGGGGTATCCGCCGGAGGCCATGACCACGCATACGGCCGCCCCCGTCGAATTGCCAATCTTCAGCGTGGCCAGCCGGCCGTCGCAGGCGGCCGCCAGCACTTCGGCCAGATCCGTTTCCAGCAGCGGCAGGATGACCTGCGCTTCCGGATCTCCGAAACGGCAGTTGAACTCCACCACCCTGGGTCCGGAGTCGTCGATCATCAGTCCGCAGTAGAGCACGCCCTGGAACGGACAGCCGCCATCGCGCATACCGGCCAGCACGGGCCGGACGATACGATTCTCGGTGGCCTCGATGAGCGTTGGTGTCATCACCGGTGCCGGTGCATAGGCGCCCATGCCCCCGGTGTTCGGTCCCTGGTCGCCTTCCAGGATGGGTTTGTGATCCTGGGCGGAAACCAGAGGCACGAAGTCCGTACCATCGGTCAGGACGAAAAACGACGCCTCTTCGCCCTCCATGAATTCCTCGACGACGACGGTGGCCCCGCTGTCGCCGAACACGCGTTCGTCCATGAGCTGCTGGATGGCGTCGGTGGCCTCCTTGAGGGTGTGGCAGACGATGGCGCCCTTGCCGGCTGCCAGGCCGCTGGCCTTGACGACCACCGGTGCTCCCTGTTCCTGTACATAGGCGATGGCCCGGGCGCTGTCCGTGAAGGTGCGGTACTCGGCCGTGGGCACGCCGGTGCGGGCCATGAGATCCTTGGCGAATGCCTTGTCGCTTTCCAGCCGGGCGGCGGCGGCGGTGGGTCCGAACACCTTGAGACCGGCGGCATTGAAAACATCCACCAGGCCGCCGGCCAGGGAGCTTTCCGGACCCACCACCGTCAGCTCGATGTCTTCTGCCAGGGCGAAGTCCCGCAACCTGGCGATCTCGTGCTGCAGTTCCGCCCCGGCGCTGACATCGAGATCCGCGTTGATGGGGACGCACGTGGCCGTCTGGGCCATACCCGGGTTACCTGGAGCCGCGTATACTCGCTCGACGCGAGGGCTCTGTGTCAGCTTCCACACCAGCGCGTGCTCGCGTCCTCCTTTGCCGACCACCAGTACCTTCATCGTTCCATTCTCCGCTTGGGGTCCGGGTGCCGTTTTCTGCCTGAGTTCAGGTGTCCATTCTCCGACTGGGATCCTGTGTCCATTCCTTGTGGTTGGTCCGGGCCGGGCCCGTCTCCGGAGTGGCCTGACGCTTCCTGAGGGTTCGGGATGGCCCGATCAGCCGTGGTAACCGAACTCGGATAGGTCGCGTTGGCGGCGACGCCAGTCCCGCCGCACTTTGACCCATAAGTCCAGGTAGACCGGCCGCTCCAGCATGGCTTCGATCTCGCGACGGGCCTGGATGCCGATCTCCCGCAGGCGGACTCCCTTGCGACCGATGACGATGCCCTTCTGGCTCTGGCGTTCCACATGCAGGACTGCTGCGATATAGGTTTTGTCCGTGCCTTCGCGGAACTCATCTAAAGTGACTCCGAGAGCATAGGGAAGCTCGTTCTCCAGATTGTTGAAAGCCGCCTCCCGGATCAACTCGGCTACGAAAAAACGCTCCGGCTGCTCGGCGATCATGTCATCAGGATAGAGTCTGGGGCCGCTGGGCATGAGCGTGATCAGACGGCTGAGGAGTTCGTCCAGGTTGTCGCCGCGCAGAGCCGATACCGGCAGGATGGATTCCAGTCCCAGCTCGGAGGACAGCAGGTGTCGCAAGCCCGCCACGCGGCCGGTATCCACCAGGTCGATCTTGTTCAGTACAGTCACCAGCGGCCGGGTGTTGGCCGCCAGGAAGGCTTGGACCAGCTGCAGGCGATCGCGTGGCCGGGTGGCATCGATCAGGAGAAGAACGACATCCGCCTGCCGGACAGCGGTCTGGATCTGGTGTTCCATGCTTTCGTGCAGCTTGTACTGCGGTTCCAGCAGGCCGGGAGTGTCCAGGAAGATGAGCTGGCTGTCCGGCCGGGTGAGAATGCCCAGAATGCGGTCCCGCGTGGTCTGCGGTTTGGCCGTGACGATGGACAGCCGCTGCCCCAGGAGCGTGTTGAAGAGGGTGGATTTGCCCGCGTTCGGTCTGCCGACCAGCGTGACATACCCGCAGTGCAGAGAATGGGTTTCAGAGACCGATGACAGCGGATACCTGCTGGATGGATTCGAGTTCGTCATGCTGAGCGTAAGCAAAGTCCAGCTGGATACGCTCGTTGAGCCGGAGTCCGAAGCCGAAAGCCTGCCGCCCTTCCTCCAGACCGGCGCGCAGAGCCAGCTGGCGGTAGACATACTCCAGCCCGGCGTGCAACGGCCGGGCATCTCCGGCATCCGCGGCATCACCGCCGGTTCGGGCGGCTATCAGGGCAGTCAACCGGCCACTGGCCACTCCGGTGGTGTACGCCATGCCCGCCAGTAGAGAGGGGTGGATTCTGTCCGTAGTGTCCGTACTCCAGGCTACCGGTGTGGTGGTCACGTCCCGCACCACGAAGGCGGCATGAACGGCCGGATGCAGCTCCACGCGCGCGCCCGCATCCACTCCGATGCCACGGGCACTGTACGCACCGACGCTACGGTAGATGCCCTTGACGCTGGCGCCTAGCGTCAGCCGTGGATGCAGGCGACGGCCGTACGACAGATACAGGGCGTAATCCGCACTGCTGTGAGTGGATGCGATGACCGGCCGGTTGGATTCGCTCAACGGCTGGCCGGGGTCCTGCAGTTCGGTGAAATGGATGTCGTCCACCCCGATGCGTACCAGACTTACGGCCAGACCCTGATCCCGGCGCCAGGGGCCGGCCAGCGCCAGGAAATCATGCGAGACCATGCCGCCGTAACGCTGGGCGTGCATCAGATGGGCTTGTCGCCGGCCGACGCTCTCCAGACCGGCCGGATTCCAGTAACCTGCCGTGGCGTCATCGGCCAGTGCGACATAGGCGCTGCCCAGTGCCATGGACCGGGCACCGGCGCCCAGGGCCAGAAACTCCCCGGCATATCCGGAGGCAGCCCTTACCGGCCGTCCGGCCAGTAGCACAGGCGCGATGGCGAACACCAGGAGTAAGCTATTCATGCAGGCCGTCATAAAAGCGCAGAAGGTTGGCGTTCGGCTGAGTCAAGCGTAGGCCGATTCCAGTCGTCGCGTCAGATGCGGTACGTAATAAGGCGGTACGCGGTACATTAAGGCGGTACATTAAGGATGTACTACACTAACCGGATCCGCTGCCGATGTCAAGCAACCCCGGTCGTTTCCAGGCACCCCCGGCCGTTATCGAGCACCCTGGCTGGTGCCAGGCACCGCGGCCCGTGCCAAGCACTCCCGGCTGGTGCCAGGCACCGCGGCCGTTGGCCAGCAACCCCCGGCCGTGGGCCGGCCTGCACCAGCCAGAGGAGCGCCGGGAACGGTCCCGCCGTGGGAAGCACCACGCCCGGCCGCTGGCCGGACTGTTCCTGCGTCCGCAGTGCCGGGCGCGGTGGGTTTCCCGGCTACTTGGCCGCCTCAGCCCACCAGGATGATCTGCAGATCCATCACATTGGTCTGCGTGGGCCCCGTGATCAGCAGGTCGTCGAGTGCCTGGAAAAAGTGGTACGAATCATTGCGGGCCAGGTATTCGGCCGCCGGCAGATGCTGCTGGCGGGCCCGCTCCAGCGTGCTGCCGTCCGCCAGGGCTCCGGCGGCGTCCGTGGGGCCATCCGTGCCATCTGTGCCGCCGCTCAGCAGGGTGACCGCGTTCTGGTTTTCCAGTTGCATGGCCGCGGCCAGTGCCAGTTCCTGGTTGCGGCCGCCCTTGCCGTCACCGCGCAGGGTGACCGTGGTCTCGCCTCCGCAGATGATGCAGGCCGGCCGGGGCACCGGCCGGTCCGCGGCGACGACCTCCAGAGCAATGGCGGTCAACGCGGAGGCCACTTCCCGTGCTTCACCCTGCATACGGGAAGTCAACACCAGGGTGTTGTAACCCAACTGATGGGCTGTTTCCCGGGCTGCGGCGATGGCCAGGGCATTGTTGCCGATCACATGGCTGCTGGTGCGCTGGAAGCAGGGGTCGCCGGGTTTGGGCGTCTCCGGGACCTGACCGCGCTGACCGTCATCCAGGCGCTGCCGGGCGGCTGACGGCAGCTGCTCCCGGATACCGTAACGGTTTACGATGTCCAGGCAGTGCGCGAAGGTGGTGGTATCCGGCACCGTCGGCCCGGAGGCGATGGTATCCAGCGGGTCGCCGATCACGTCCGACAGGGCCAGCGTGTGGAGGCGGGCGGGGTGGGCCTGCCGGGCCAGCAGCCCTCCCTTGATGCCGGACAGATGCTTGCGTACGGCATTGACTTCTCCGATGCCGGCGCCGCACGCCAGCAGCATCCGGGTAGTCTCCTGCTTGTCTGCCAGAGTGAGTCCATCGGCCGGCGCCGGCAGCAGCGCCGAACCGCCCCCGGACAACAGGCAGAGGACCAGAGCCTGCTCGTCCAGTCCGGAAACCAGCTTGCGAATGGCTTCAGTGCCGCGTACGCCGGCGTCATCCGGAACTGGGTGACCGCATTCGACCACGTCGATGCGCTGCAACGGTATCCCGTGCTCGTATTTGGTGTTGATGCTGCCCGCCGCGATGCGATCCCCCAGAATCTCCTCCACCGCAGCGGCAAGGGGAGCGGTGGCCTTGCCCGCGCCTACGACCACCAGGCGGCTGACGGTGTCCAGGTCGACACGACTGCCGGCGATGCACAGATGCCGGTCTTCCAGCACGAGGTTGCGGTGGATGCAGGCTCGGGGATCCGCTGCCTGCAGACCGCTGTTGAAGATGGCGTACGCATGGCGCCGGCGTTGGGCCGGGCCGTAAGCTGATGACATCATGCCTCCTGGACGATAGAGGGGGGCTTGATCAATACCGCCGGACCAGACCTACCACCTTGCCGGCAATGCTGAAGCCGGGGTCTCCCCGGGGAACGATGATCGGGCTGTAGGCGGGATTGGCCGGCAGCAGACGGATGCCGTCCGGATCCGGAGCAAAGCCTTTGACAGTGGCTTCATCTCCCAGCAAGGCAACGACGATATCGCCGCGCTCCGCGTGCTCCTGCTGGCGTGCCAGTACCACGTCACCGTCCAGGATTCCCCGGTCCACCATGCTGTCTCCCCGTACGCGGAGCGCGAAAAGGGTGCCGGATGCCGGCAGCAGAGACCGGTCCAACTGCAGGGTGGACTGTATGTTCTGCTCGGCAAGGATGGGTTCGCCGGCAGCCACGCGGCCGACCACCGGCACATGAACGAGCTCGGAGGAGAGCGGTTCGGGTTCGGCCTGATGCACGAGCTCGATACCGCGGGACAGACGGGCATGCCGGCGTATGTGCCCTTTGCGCTCCAGGGCGGCCAACGTCGACCGGACCCCGTTGGTGCTGCTGATGCCGAACTCCTCCATGATTTCCCGGATGGTGGGAGGGGCTCCCCGGTGGCGGATGGCCTCGGCGACGAAGTTCATGATGGCCTGCTGCCGGGCGGTCAACGGCTTGCGCATGGAAACCTCCGGAGGGGTGCGCTCAATGTGTTTGACAGCATGTCTACACCCAATATGTAGTGCACATGCGTTCATTTGTCAAGAGAGGGTCTTGGGCCCGGTCACTCGGCTCCCGGTACGTGCCAGTGCAGCAGAGAGGCTTTGCCGCGTTACTCGTCTCTCCCTCCGGCGCAAGCTCGTTGTTGACAAGGTTCACTCCCGGCACTAGAATAACTCCCATATGCCGATTATGCATATCTGCAAGACTCGTATTCACGGTCCAGGAGCAAGCTTGCAGGGCCGGGTGGGCAGGGATCAACTCTGGAGGCAGGTATGAAGGATGCTGCATCGACAACCACCGCAAACGGGTTTTCCATACTCGTCGTCGGGCTGGTCTGCACCGGGTTGCTGCTGGCGGGACCGGCCACCGCTGGTGAGGATCGGTGGCTCACCACCCGGCGCGGGATCGGTCTTGCCTTTCTCGGCGGCAGTGCCGTCCTGGTCAGGCAGGGGTTCGATTTTCGCAACGAGGCAGACCAGCTCTACCAACGCTACAAAGAAGCCACCACACCAGAAGAAATCGAACGCATGTACCAGCGGACGAACAATCAGGATACCAAAAGCCAGCTCTGCTGGGCTCTGGCGGCAGCCTGCGCCATCTCCGGCATTCGGCTGATCCTCACTACCGGGCCGGAGTCACCACCGCAACCCCGGATTGCCAGCCGCAACCGGCCGCATGGGCCGGGCCGGCTGGAGTTGAGCAGCCACCTTCTGCAGGATGGTTTCGGCCTGTCACTCCGTCGCCGTTTTCCCTGACGCTGTCTGCAAGCTCTGTCGCAGGAGATCTCATGAAAGCACGTACCTGCATCGCCGTCATGGTGGCCGCCACGGGGCTGCTGCTGTCCAACAGTTGTGATCGTGACCGGGTCAACCCGCTGGATCCGCGTGCTGATGTCGTGCGGGATCTGCCGCCCACGCCCGCAAACCTGCAGGCCCAGGGCGGAGTAGCGGAGATCCGCCTGCGCTGGGATACGGTAAAGCACCCGGCTCTGGCCGGTTATGCGGTGTACCGTGCCGTGCAGTCCAATGCTGAGTACGTTTTCATGGCGGGAGACGGGGATGAGGTTGCTGGCGTTTCCACTGGCATGACCACCTTTGTGGACTCGCTGCTCCAGGCAGGTGATACGTATTTCTATCGCATTGCAGCGGTGGATACCTTGGGCCGGGAGAGCGAACGCACGGGCTTTGTGGGAGCTACGGCCCGGGCGGACGAGATGCCTCCGGAGGCGCCGTCGCAGGTGAGCGCGGTGGCGGATGCGTCGGATCCGTCGCGGGTGACGGTGCGCTGGAGCGCGCCGGT
>SLHA01000038.1 GCA_007136405.1 Candidatus Latescibacterota bacterium | reverse complement strand
TCGTCCTGGCGCCCACGGTGCGCGAGGCGGACGGCCTGGCGATGAGTTCGCGCAATACCCGGCTGAACCCGGATGAACGCGCCCGGGCTGGGGCCATCTTCCAGGCCCTGGACACGGCGCGCCAGGCGGTGGAGAACGGCTTGACGACGTCCGCACAGCAGCTGCGGCGCCAGGTGCGGGAGCACATCGCCGTAGCGCTGAGCCCCGATATCGACTATGTGGAAGTGGTGGATCCGGATTCCCTGGAACCGGTGCAGACGATCACCGGGCCGGTGATCATGGCGGTGGCGGTACGCCTGTCGCAGGTGCGGTTGATCGATAACATGCAGGCCTGTCCGCCGGCTGCATGAACCTGGCGCGCAGCGCCTGCCTGGCCGGGCTACCGCACCAGCATGACCTTGCGCAGGTAGGCCTGATCGCCGGTCTGCAGGCGTATGACATACAAACCGCTGGCCAGCGCCTGGCCGTGGCGGTCGCTGCCGTCCCACATCGCGTGGTGCGCCCCTTGCGGCAGGCCGCCATGCAACAGCAGAGCCACTTCCTGCCCCAGGATATTGGCGACGCTCAACCGAACCGTGGCCGCGGCAGGCAGCCACACCGGCACCACGGTGGCGGCATTGAAAGGATTGGGGTACGCCGGACCGAGCAGCGGGACGCGGGCAGCGACCTCGCCGGTCTCAACCAGAACAGCTGTGATGGGCTGGGATTCGGCCGCTAGCCGGAACCCCCCGCCCGGCCGCGACGGCTGCAACGGCTGCGACATCCTGCCGACGATGACCGCCACGCTGTCGGCCGGATCCAGCTGCATGGAACCCTTCGACACCGCATCCAGTTCCATCGGGGTCACCTGGCCGGACAGGCCGCGCATCGCATAGGTCATGACCCGGAAGCGAACCTCTACGTCTCCGTCGAAATGCACCCACAGGGGATCATCGGAAAGATGACCGACAGGTATCACCACCCCCCGGCTACCCCAGCGCCGCATCACCTGCCAGGAGGCTGACGCGAAAGGCGGTGACGGTGACGACTGGGTCTGGATACTGCGGCCACGCAGAGCAGCGTAACCGTACAGATCGTCGTCGGAGGCGTAGTTGGCCACGATCCAGTCGGCCCACACCCCGTCGAAATCCGCCACCCAGCCGGTACGGCGCAACGCTGCGTTGACGCCGGCAGTACCGGTGGCCGGCTCGGCCACCAGGGCGCGGATCAACTCCGTCCCGAACCGTTCAGCCAGATAGGCAGCGAACAGGTAGGTGGCCCCATAGTGAGCGGCACTGGGCGGCCACGACCAAGCCGTCAGGTCCAGATCCGGCTGCGCCAGAAAGGCCGGCACCATGGTGGGGTCCACCTCCGGGAAACCGGTCAGCGCCTCGGCGTATCCGGACAGGCCTTCGTTGATCCAGAGTTCCTCGTGCGGGTTGAAGGCATGATGGATGAGATGCTGAAACTCATGGGCCAGGGTCCCGTGCACCATATAGGGCTCTGAGATCAACCTGTCCGCATTCAGGTACACTACGTCCCGGCGCAGAGCCGGATCCGGCCAGGTGGCCACTCTGGGGTCGAAGAAACCCACCAGCCGCGGATCCACGAGCCGGACCACGAAGATAAAAATACGCTCATCGCCGTCCACCGGAGCAGGCGTACCGAAGGCTTCGGTCAGCAACGAGTACATACCGCGCTCCGGATCCGCCGGCGTGGACCGGTCGAACAGCTCACCCAGTTCGTCCACATGCGCCTGGCCGACCGGACCGCCGTTGCCATGCCACTGCGCCGTGTCCACGAAGATATAGCAGTGCTCGCCCACATACTGGCAGGTCCCGGACCGCAGGTACATGTCCCCCGCGACGAGGAAATCCAGCTCGGTGCCCACGACGATGGTATCTGGAAGCTGGGACGCAGTGGACGGTCTGGTGCTGGGCCGCGGCAGGACGCCGGCGTGTCGATCCAGGTAGCGGGTGCCGCATACACGCAGGTCCGCCGTGCCGCGGGCGACGCCCGCATGCAGCGCTACCGTGAGCAGCAGGGCGATCCATAGCGGAGCTCGCAGCATGACCCGGATGCCGGGCTGGGCTGGGCGCCCGTGGACGGAAACGGGTGCTGCGGACGTGGGACATACGGAACCGGGCCTGTTCGGCCCTGGGTGTGGTGGCAGCGAAGCGGTTGTCATGAGGGGGGCTCAGAAGCGATGCACGCAGCTGATGTGCACGCCCCTTGAACCCCGTTGCCCGTAAGCCGACGATGACGGCATGCCTGGACCCGCAGAGACCTGGAACCGGTGGTCGCCATGGGTGTCGCCGGCCTGTCCGGCGCTCCGCGCCGCGTGCACCGCGGCAAACACATGGTTGACCAGCACCGCCCCCACTACGTACAGGGCCTGCCGTTCAGCCTCGTCGCTGGCGTTGAGCAGATCCCGGTATATGGCTCTTGATTCTGCCTCATCCCACTCCCAGAAGAATTCCGGCGTATCCGGATACAACTCGGCCGCCGGCCCTCGCCGGTAGGCGGCATGCTGGTTGTACTGCAGGACACTGTCGTAGAATTTCAGGTGATCGTGGAAGCGCTTGCCCCGCCCTTGCGGCCGCGCGCCGGCGTGAACGGCAGCATAACTCAGCGCGCGGTCCTGGCGCACGGTTGCCCGCCGGTGGAGTCCCAGGTATCCTCCCCACAGGGCCAGCTCCACCGTCACCATCCGCCGGGCAGCCGCCGGCCGGCCGGCGTAGCGCTGTCCCCATCCCGGAATCAACAGCGACCGGAAGAACGCTCCGGTGGGCGACACCGCCGCGGCCGGAACCGGCACGGCCAGCGACAGCCCCAGGAGGATCACCACGGGTCTACGCATCAGGTCCGTTTTACGCATCAGGTCAGTCAAACCGTTTAAGCGCAAAGATCATGGGAACCGTTCCCTCCACCCCCGGCTGCATCCCGACCCGCACGCGCGTCCGGCGTTCGATCACCGCTTCCTCCACGCCCGCGGACCGAGCTTGAGCCGTACGAGCCGCGTCGACGGCGCTGATGATATGGTTGACCATGATGAGTCCGGAGACGTGGCGGGCTCGTTTGAGGTAGCGGTTGCTGTCATGCCGCAGGTCTTCATACTCGATTCTTCTGGGCGAGTGGTACACCGAATCCACGAACGCGTCCAGTGTATGGAGATCCGGGTCGTACGAGCGGAAATCCACATCCTGAGCCCTGTTGTGGATGGGATTGCCGGTATCCCGATCCTGCAGATCGTCCCAGCCGGCCACAAATTGGTGATACTTGCCGATGAGCTCGTAGTACTGCTGAACCTCGGCGCTCGAGCAGTCCCCGAAGCTCCCGGTCTGCCGGTACTCATCGATGTACATACTGCATGGCAGTGCGTGGGTTATCGGTACCTGACCACTACCGCCGTGACGGTTGATCCACACCATGTACTCCTCCGGTTCCCAGTGCCGGTCCGCCATGGCCCGAAACTGGTCTTCCAGGTCGTTGCCCTCGCTCCGCCAGGCATACCACAGACCCACAGCCACAGCCTCCAGTCCCAGATAAACGGCCGCCTTGGTGCGTGACTCGGCGTAGAACTGACCGGAACCCGGCAGCAACAAAGACATGATGAAAGCCCGTCGCGGACTTCTGTCCGGACCGCCGGCAGCCCGTTCCTCTACAGCCGGCGCTTCTCTCACCGCGACGGCCTCCACCACCTGGGGCCGTCCGCTCAGCGGCCACAGCACCAGTTCATCTCCACGGTCACCGAACATGCTGGGCAGCTCTCCGGCCACGATACCGGATGACGTCAGGATGGTGCCCAGCAGCAGCAGCGTGACCATCCTTGTTACGCGTTCCATACTTCGCTCCTCTCCTCCTGCCGCTGCCGGGCACAGGGCATGCTAGTGGTACCCGAACAATACGGTAAGGTAGTATTTCCAGGGACTGTTCGCCTCGATTTCGTCGACACCATAGGCCCAATCCAACTGGATGCGCGTCGGCACCGAGTAGTAGGAAGTCAGATCCAGCCGCAACTGCGTCCCTACGTCCCGCAGCGCGCCGCGGCGATCGAAATGGTCGCGGGGCTCGTTCCAGGCACGATTCCAGGCATTGCCCATGCCCGCGTACACCGCGCCGTAAGCCTGGTGCAGGTACAGCTGGTGCAGCCGCCATCCCGCCTGAGTCAACAACGGGAAACGCAAGGTCACCGTGCCCATCAGAGCCTTGCGTCCATGGATGCTGTAATACGTGTACCCGCGCAGATAGTCCATACCGCCCAGGTAAAAGTCGAAAAAACCGCCTACCTGGTCCACATCCGCCACCGCCGCACTGGTGATCCAGCCGCCGTACAAGCGCAATCCCAGCGTGCAGTTGCCGGGCAGGGCCCGGTATTCGTTCCAGTCCAGGGTTAACCGATGGTAAAACAACCGCAGATATTGTTCCCGGATGAAAGCGGCGTTCTGGTCGAACCCTTCGATGAAAAAATTGAACAGGCGCGAATAGTTGAACTCCAACTCCCGACCGCGAGGATTGATGGCCTGGTCCCGGCGCCGCGCCAGTTGCCGCAGCGTGTAGGTGAGGCCCAGATCGAAGCCATGCAGGTAGGTATAGCCGTACGGTTTCTGACGGATCCGCTCGAAGGCCGTGCCGGAGGGCACAAAAGCGTCCGAATGGACGCTGGCCTGATACCGGTCGTACGTGGCGGTGAGCTCCAGTGCAGCCGCGCGGCCGAGTTGATGACGCAAGCCCACGGTAGCCTGCGTCAGGTTGTAGTCCACCCGGGTGACGATCAGGTCCCGCGCCTCCGTGCTGTCCCCCCGCGCCGAACGCCGCGTCTGGTGCGCCATCTGCAGGAAGAGCGTGGGCCGCCAGCCGCGATATTCGTACATCCCGTACACGTCGCGCTCGCCGCTGCCGGGTGCCAGCGCGATGCCGGCAAACACATTCTGCCGGCCCAGAACATCCCCCGAACTGAGGTACACCCCCGGTTTGAACCGGTTCTCGTCCAGCAGCAGGCGAGGCATGATCGACGTATTGAGAAAATCAACGCCATATTCACTGGAAGGATATTCCATGGGCGAGGCCGAAAACTGCGCTTCGATGTACCGGCCGGGATACGTGGCTTCGGCAAAATCCACCACCGGATCCGTCCAGGCGTCCAGCGACACCCGGCGAATGCTGTATTGATCCGCGCCGTAGGCCGCGAAGAACACCTGACCATCCGCGGTGGCCGTGGGGTGAAAGGCACCACCGGTGACGTTGGTCAGCTGGCGCACCTGGCGGCTCTCCAGGTCCAGCGCGTACAGATTGAAGATTCCGGAAAGATCCGAAGCGAAAACCACGGCATCTCCTCCGGCGGTGAACACCGGATCCCGGTCCGTGCCCGCCGTGCTCACCAACAGTTCCATCCTGGCGTTTGCCGGCGTGGCCGCCAGTGGCTGCACGGCAGTGCTCCCGGAGGCGGCCACCTGCTGGTGGGTGCCTTCCTCCACCACCGCAACGAGGGCTATATTCCGGCATCCCTGGCGCGACACGGACAGAACCAGGTGCCTGCCATCCGGAGACCAGCGCGGCGTGTACAGTTGGGTGCCGTCCTCGAAGGCGGTGAGCCAGCGGACATCGCTGCCGTCGCTGCGCATGATCCCGAGGTTGTTGCTGCCGCCGTCGTTCTGCACGAAAGCGATCCAGCGGCCATCCGGCGAATAGGCCGGATACATGGCACGCAAGCCCCGGGTCAGACGGGTGATCTGGGGTGCCTGGGGCGTATATCCGCTGACCATGGAGGGAACGGCCCACAGCATCCGGCGAGTCCGGCTGGCCGGCTCGGCATCCAGATCGTAGGTGTAGATGTCCGCCTGACGCGAGCCGTAGGTGTCGGCCCGGTCCACCCTGACGAACAACAGACTGCGCCCCTCCGGATCCCAGCTCATCGTGGAGTGGACGCCGGCGCTCAACACTTCCACATCGCCGCTGTCCAGGTCCTGCAACACCAGTTGATGCGGACCGTAGTGTTGTTGCCGGGTGGACAGATAGGCCAGCCGATCTCCGCCCGGAGCCACCGCCGGCCGAATGTTGGAGAAGCCCGTGTCCGCCACCAGCTCGCCCTCGACCAACTCCCCCAGCGCGTCCACCTGGTCCGCATACCGGCGGCTCATCCACGCCACCCATTGGGCATGCAGCTCTTCCGGCTGCAGGCCGAGCACCTGCCGTATGGCCGAGTCAAAGACGAAACGCCGGCGGCTGGCCGCGGCCCGGGTCAAGCGGACCAGGGTTTCCGGACCGTAGGTGTCAGCGATGTACTGCACCAGCCCGAAGCCATGGTTGTACACGTTCTCGTTGCCGAAACCGCGCTTACCGAAGCGGCCCATCTGGTCCAGCGACAGCACCTGATCGTTCAGCACCAGCATGCGCAGCACCATGTCCCGATGCGTGTCCCAGTGATCGTGGCGGCCCCCCGGCGCCTGGTACTGAGCCACACCTTCGGCAAACCACATGGGAACCACCGTACCCATGATGGGGTAGGAGGCGATCACGTCCGGATATCCGGTGAGCACATCCGGCCGGTTCTGTTCCCGTTGATAACCGAAATACTGCAGGTAGGCCGCGGGCATCCATTGGGGCGCCTTGCGTGCGGCACCCAGCGACACGATGTGGGTGAATTCATGGGTGATGACGTTGCTCAGCCAGTCCGAGGTACCGCGCAGTTCGAAATCATGCTCCAACGCCGTGGTGTAGATTTCGATGGTGTCCTGGTAGTAGTAGGCACCGCCGGCGGCCTGGTCATCATGCCCACGGAGCAGGATCCGCACCTTGCTGCCGGGCTCGTACCCGTACAGCTCCGTCACCGGTCCGTATACTTGTTCGGCGATGTCCGCGGCGCGCTGAGCCGCGGCGCTCAGCCCCTGATGGAAATACACGCGGAAATGCGGCGTTTCCAGGACCTCCCATTCCAGCTGGGGGTGGTTCTGCGCCGGCGCCGCGCGGGTCAGCACCGTCAACGCCAGGGCTGCATGCAGCAGCATGCGGGCCATGGTCATCGCTTCACCGCCATCTTGACGAAGGTCTCCTCCCGGGCGCCGCCGGCGCCGCGCACCCGCAGCCGGCACAGGTAGACGCCACTGTCATACCCAGCCACCGACCAGACCAGTTCGTGTTCATCCGGTCCGTCCAGCTCGCCGTCTGCCACCACCTCCGTGATCCTGCTGCCGATCGCATCGAAAACCGTGAGCTGGACGGTGGCCGGCCGGTTGAGCCGAAAACGCAGATGGGCAGTGCCCTCCGCGCCCACCGGATTGGGGTAGCAGTAGGTGCGACCGGGGACCAACAGCCCCAGGGCAGCATCCGGTTCCGGACTGCCGGTCACCCGCACACCGGCATAGGTCCCGGCAGCGGTAGCTCCGGCTTGCGGCCATTCGGCGCGCGTGCCGGCGTAGCGCGGCGCCACAGCCGCCGGGGCCCATACGTACAGCCCGCTGTCGGTCAACGCCGCGATCTCCAGGTAGCCGTCCCCGCGCGTATCGGCCAGCACCGGCCCGTCCACCACCGGCCCGGCCGTGAGCAGCGGGAATCCGGCCAGGAGTTGGCCCGCGGCATCCAGCCCCATGATACCGCGATCCGTGGCCAGCAGAATTTCCTGGGCTCCGTCGGCATCCAGATCCGCCAGCGCCGGGGCATGCGTCAACGGCCCCAGCTCCGCGTAACGCGGCAACCGCACCGGAAATCCGGCCTGGGTGATGCCGTCCGCGCGCAGCACCTGCACCCCGTCCCGGGTGGTCAGCACGATCTGCAGCCGGCCGTCTCCATCCACATCACCCAGAACGGGGGCCGCCACCGGATTCTGCTCCAGCCGGGTCAGCCGGCGTGGCGGAGTGTCCCAGGCCTGCAGCCAGACCCCGGCGCCGGCATCCACGCGGACCATCCGGTCCGCCCCGCTGCCGTCGAAATCCCCACCCACCGGTTGATGCAGTTCCTGCGGATCCACCTCCCAGTGCGGCTCGACGCCGGCACCCGTCAGGACCATGCGGCCATCGCTCAACAGGATGTCCCCCGTGCCGCGCCAGTCCGCCGCCGTCAGCGCCGGCCCCATTCCCGCATGATCACCGAGGCGCACCCCGCTGGCGGCATCCAGCAGCCACAGGAAGGCAGGCGCGCCCTCTGCCGGCGCCCAGGACAGCGCCAGCACCGGCTGTCCCCCATGCGATCCGAGCGGCGCCAGCACGGCCGCCGCGGGTACCGCCGTCACGGGGGTCTGCCAGCGCGGGGCCGAGTCACCCACGGTCCAGGCCTCCACCCGATCGTCCCGGTGCACGAACAGACGGGCCTCGCCGGCGGTGGTCGCCGGACCCGCGGCCAGCAACCGGCCACCGGTCACAGCATGCACCCGTTGTCCGGTACCCGACCACACCTTGACCCCCGCGTGCGTTCCCGTGATCCATTCAGCGATGCCGTCACCGGTCATATCCGCCGCGGCCAATCGCTGGCCGCCGGTAACCGCTTGCGGCCAGCCCGCCAGCTGCCGCGGAAAGGCGATGCGCACCCGCATTTCATCCGCCGGTTCATCCAGCACCTCGATCTCCACGCCGGCGTCCCACCCCTGCGGCGTGCGCACCGCCACCCCCCCGGCCGTCCCCAGACGGTTCTGGCCCGCAGCATGGAAGGGGTCGTCCGGCGAGCCTTCGATCTGGTCCAGCCGCTGAAACACCGGTTGCCCGATGTCGCGGTAACCATCTGCCTCGATCAGCACGATGCCCGGCCGGATGGGGTCATCGTTGATGGCGCCGGTGCGCAGCGAGCATTCCACCACACTGTTATCGACGCTCCAGACCAGCACACCGGATCCCGGCACGAAGGCGTCGTAGGCGTCCACGCGCAGCCACACGCCGCTGCTGTCCGGGCGCGAGAACTGGATCTGGCTGTTTTGCAGCCAGGCGATATTCGTGGTGTCCGTGAACGGCGTGGCCACGCCGGACGGAACCCCGGCCTGTCCCCGCCGCTGGCGGTTTTCCAGCAGCAGATACTGGTCATGGTTCAACGGAATACGCACGGCCCGCGGCTGCGTACCCCCGCGGTCCAGAGCCTGTATGGCGACCGTCGTGTCCCGTTGGACCGTAAGCGGCTCCATCCATCCCAGGCGGATCTGGGACCAGGCCATGGGATGCGGCGGGACGAAGCCGACACCGGCGGCCAGGCTGTCCGTCTGTCCGGGACGCGACCGCAGAACGAAGTTGAACTGGTTGGCGCCGACATCCATCAGGCTCCAGCCCCCCACGGCCGGCAAGCCGCCGGCGAAGTTGGACAGCCCGGGCAGACCGAGCTGGTATCCGAAAAACTTGGCCAGCAGTCCGTTGAGCCCCGCACGGCCGGTAAAGCTGGGGGTCTCCGGCAGGATCCATGCTGTCCGTACGGCTGTTTCTCCCTGGCCGGTGGGTAGCGGCCCGCCGGCCAGGCGGTCGATCTCCGCTGCCGACAGGAACACGGAGCGGATGTCGTTCAGCCGGCCGCTCTCGTGTCCCACGCCGGCATGGAACACCAGGAAGCTGTTGTATTCGGCGAAACGCGGTCCCTGCGGATCCGCCGCGGCAGCGTCGATGGTATGCCGCAGCAGTGCGATCCAGCGTTCGCCGATTTCGTCCGCGGTGCGTCCGGTGCCGTAGTGGAGCATGGGATACGGCATGGTGTACGCGGCCGTGGCGGCACGGGGATACACCGCATACTCGATGCTTACGCGGCCCGCGGAAACGGTGTCGTAATAGTTGGCCAAGGCCTGCAGATGATGCTCGAAATAGGCCCGGTCATGCGGAGGCGTGTCGAAAGGCAGGGCATAGTCCTGCAGAGCCTGGTCGTGGGAGCGCAGGTCGAACCGGCCAGTACCGGTGACAGAGCGTTCCTCCGGATCCCCTGGAGGGAAATCCGCCCTCAGGGCCAGAATGCGCCACGGCTGCGTTGCCGCGCCAGCCGAAACGCAAAGCAGGAGGGTACCAAGTAGAACCGCAGCGGAGTACAGGCGTCGATCAGACAAGGGCGATTGGTCTGCGGGCTGAGGGGTTGCCGGGTTACGAGCGCGTGGCGCCGGGAAGGCCGCTTTACGGCGGTCTGCGTCCGGACGCCGCATAGCCGTGTACGAAGCAGCTGGCATACCGTGCCCGGTGGACCACCGGGCACGACACCGTTGCCCTCAGAACACCAGGCTCAGGGAGTAGCGCTGGCTGTCGTCATGCGGGGTCTCGTCCCCGAAAATGTAGGCAACATCCACTTGCACCATGTTGTACTTGAGTCCCACCCCCGCGTGCCACAACCGTAACTCGCCGTCGTAGTCCAGCGAATAGCCGCCGCGCAGAGCCAGGAAGGCCTCCTCCTTCTGCGCCGCCAGTCCATAGCGGTACTCCGCGCCCAGGTGAAGGTCCATCTCCTGGATGGTGGTGCCGATGGATTCGTCCGTCCAGGCCTTGATCCAGTTGGCGGCGAACGTGCCGTCCGATATCAGCGGTTTGTACAGGTCCAGGGAAAGAAGCAGATCATGATACTGGGTATCCAGCATCTGATAAGCCGCACCGACGACCAGATGCTGGGGCAGGGGGTCCGCCTGGGCGGCGTCTATGTAGGCGATCCTGGGCCCCATGTTGCGCAACGCTCCGCCGATGTTGATATCGGGTCTGGGGCGCCACAGGAGCCCCACATCCGCGGCGAAACTGTTGCCCACGCCTTTGCCGCGTTCGATGCCGGCGCCCTGATCCGCCAGGTTGCTGCGGATGTACTTGAGACCGATGCCGGCGGCCAGGTTGGTGCCTATTTCCGCTCCGTAGGCGACGGATATGGCCAGATCGTAACTGCTGAAGGTACCCTGCACCGTACCCCGCTCATCCGTCCGGGTCTGTTCGCCCAGATTCAACAGAGCAGCGTTGATCCCCAGGTTGCCCCAGCCTTCCACCGGCTGGGCATAAGCGGCAAACTGGTACGACATGTCGTCCGCCAGCTTGGGGAGCCAGGGCATGTGGGTCAGATTGAGCTTTCTGTTCGTCTGCCCTGCCAGCGCCGCCGGGTTGAAATACGTGGCCGTGGCATCATCCGCGACCGCCACGTAGGAATTTCCCATGCCTTGAGAGCGGGCCCCCGGCTCCACCAGCAGGAAGAGCACGGCAGCGCGACTCTCCGGGGTGGCCGCCGCCTCCTGAGCACCCAGGCCCACCAAGGCTGCACTCAGCAGCGTCAACAGCTTCTTCATCTGAACATCCTCCTCCGAGACCGTAAGCGATAATATGCACGGTACCGTCAGCTCGGCAAGTTGCTTCATGGTCCTGCCGGGCATCCCAGTCGCCGCACAGGGGGGGTGTTGCAGCGCAATGTCCAACCGGCGTATTGCGCTCGAGCATTGACCTTACGGCAAAGGCACTCCTCCCCGGAAGTGGATGTCCTGGTTTTCTGCCTGCCAGCCGCCAGGCGCCTGCGGCGGCTAACGCATCAGTTGCAGGACGGCGTTGCGCTGCACGCGTTTACCGCCCTCCTGCTCGATCTCGATCTGGTATGGGTACACGCCGTTGGCCAGCGATGTCTCCGGCGTCCAGGCGACCTGGTTGTAGCCCGTCTGCACCGGGCTGACCAATTCGTCCACCAGCCGGCCGCTCAGCGTAAATACCCGGATACGCGCCTGTTGCCCCCGGGTATCCAGATTGAAGGTGAAAAACCCCGTGTCCCCGCGCAATGGGTTGGGGTGGAATAGCAGGCGGGACAGGACCACGCCGGCACGGTCACTGACCCGGGCCACGATATGAGCCTCGGAGGAATTGTTAAACGTATCCCAGGCTTTCAGACGGATATCGTGAGGTCCGGGTTCCAGCAGGGGCAGGCGATACTCAAGGGTTCCGTGCCGGTAATCTCCCTGCACGCTGAAGTATTCGGTCACCACAAACAACCGGTTGCCTACTCGCAGCTCGATCTCATGGCCGGTCTCGCCCGTCACGTTGATGCCGCTGGGATCGCTGATCTCCGCCCGCAGGCGGACACTGGGCGGAATGGTGTCCCCGCAGTTGAACTCCTCCTGCCCCACGAAACCCAACCGGATGTCCGGACCCGTGAGATCCACTTCCACATCTTCCGCCGTGCCGGCGAGCACGATGCCGTCCCGGGCGCCGCAGGCCGCCGGTGCCGTACCATTCCAGACGTAGGCGCTGACGCGACCGTTCTTCCCGCCGTAGGTGATGTCCTTGGGCACCCGGAACATCGCCTCGAAACGCCCTTGTCGCACTGGGTAGACACCGCGCAGTAGCTCGGATCCCAGCTGCTCGTACGGGAACCCGTCCAGCTGGCTGAGCACCGTGGAGTCGAAAGCCTGGATCCACGCTTGGCCGTCGTAATCCGGCACAGGCTGCCCGGCCTGGTCCAGCACCTGTCCCTGGATATGCACCTTGCCCAGGGCCGGCATGGTGTCCTGCACGGAGAGTTCCACCTGATACCGCGGCCGGGCCAGGTACTGGGCCGGATCACCGAACAGCGAATACCGCCGGATATTGGTCCGCCCGGGGTTCTGCATGCCCACTTGAGCCCTGTGCTTGGCCTGCATCAACGCCATACCCACCGGTACATGACGTTCCGGAGCGCGGAACAGCAGTTCGTGAAAGGCGTTGGCCAGAACCATATTGCTGCCATGGTAGCCCACCCGGGTTGCCGAAATCATGGCGATCACACCGCCTTCGGCGCGCCGCAGCAGCGCCTCCGGCATGGAGATCCGGTACGGATCGTCAAAGACGCCGACCTGGCTGGCAGCGGTATAGAACAGCGGTAGCCGCCTGTCGTTGCGGATCTCGTCCAGATCCCGCGAGACGACGAACATGTGTTCATGGGCCAGAACATCCGGATTGCCGTGTCCCAGATAGGTGACATACAGGCCCCCCTGGTTGAAACGCCGCAGAAACGCCGCCCGGGCTGCCGGTTTGCGATGTCCCTCCAGCGGATACTGGGCCAGGTACAGCTTGCGCAGGTTCAGGTCTTCAGGCAGCAAATTGCGCGCCATGTACTCCGCGTCCAGCAGAAAATAACTTTCCACCAGATCCGGCTGTTCCGGATTGCGCAGGTCGTCGGCGATCAGCATTCCCCGGCTCTGCCACGGGCCGCGTTCCGGGTTGCGGTCGTAGTCGATCAGTTTGTCGATCACCACCGCAGCTTCCGACGCGGTCTGCACCGGTATACGGCCGATGGCCATGTCCGGCAGGATATCGTCTCCGGCGACGCTGACGTACCACTCGTCGTAGGTGCTTTCCCGATCCTGGTACGCCGGTATCCAGTTCCCGGGACTCACCCCGGTGTTGTTCTTGTAGTCGTAGGTGCCGTCACCCAGAAGCAGGACGAAGAACGGGGGCGTGGACCAGGTTTCGTACGCATGGCGCAGGAAGGCGCGCAGGGCCGTGGGATCCAGCATACCGCCGCTGAACTCGTCGTAGATGTGCTGCACATCCACCACGCGCGTGCTCAGTGGTGTGCCGAAGCGGTCATCCGCGCCGCGCCATGCGGCCAGCCGTTCGGCGCTGGAGTGGAAGTCCGCGTGGGTGATGATCAGGTACTCCGCACCGGAGGACATCCGGCGCAGGCCGCTGTGCCGGACCCGTTCCATGCTCGCCGGCCGCCGCATGCCGGCGTCTTCCAGGACCACATAACGGCGCGGCGGATCCGTGGCTGGGGCGCGGAAAACCACCGTGCCGGCAGCGGCATCATGGTCGAAACCGGTGATCTCGGCCAGCGCCGGCTCCACCTGGAAAACCCGGGGCGCCGCGCCGGTAAACCCGGCCAGCCGGTATTCGGCCAGACCGGTGCCGGCCGGTGCGTCGAAGCGCAGTTCGCCGCGCTGGGCCACGAGGCCGCGGCTGTATTCGAGCTGGTAGAAGTCGAAGCGCATGGGCGCGTTGTTGGTATGGAACAGCCCGAGGGTGTTGGTACCCTCCCGGGCACCGGCCGGCGCCTGGATCCGGTGCTGCGAGTATCCCAGTCCGGGCACCGGGATGGAGGCCACCGGTTCGTCGTTCCAGCGCACGTCGAAGGTGGCCAACTGCCCGCCGACGCCGTGAAACCCGAGGGTGATGTCGACCGTATCCGCGCCGGCGTTGCGGATCACCACGGGATAGTTGCGCGCATTGCCGGTGAATGTTTCCCAGTACCATTCCAGGCCGGAACTGATCGTGTGCGATATCACCGCGATATGCTGCTCGTACTCCTCGTGGAGCCGCTCGCGATACGAGGATACAGGCGTCATGCCCGGCTCCGGCGCAGCGCTGGGCTGGACCGGCGTCCGCAGGCCCTCTCCGGGAGCACCACTGGCCAGCCAGTACACGTTGTCGTGCGTGTACAGGTTGTGCAGATACCGCTTGACCGAATCCGTTGCGCAGTATTCCCAGCGCGAGGGACCGACGGCGTGGAAGAGGAGATAGTCTGCTGGACCGAAACGGCCGTCCGCCGCCGAGACGATCAGCGGGAGTTCCTGGCGCACCACCCCCGGGCTGTCCGCATCCAGCGGCCTGCCGCCGCCATAGTAGAGCCTCAGCGTAACCGGATCCACCCGGTCCAGGTCCAGCCCAGCCGCCTGCAGATCCGCCCCCGTGAGGCGGTACATGCCCTCATGCCGCACCCGCAGACGCAGCAGATCCGTATCCACCGGAACATCCGCAGGCCGCCGTGCCGGACGCGGACGGGGCCGGCGCCAGGCACGGGCCTGACGGTAGTTGAGCACGAGTCTCTGCAGGTAATGCTCGCCCCAGCGGTCCGCATCCGCCAGCGCCGGACTGCCGCCGCTGCCGCCGAAGGTCAGACGGACGAGAATGTGATCGAAGACCTCCCAGGTACCGTCCGGCAGTTGCCGCGGCACAAAGGCCAGCTCCGCCACCCGCTGGTCCCGCACGAAGTCGATCTGGTTGATGACTGCCGGACCCTGGAGATGGGCGTCCTGTTCGGCCGCCGGCTCCCATTCCCGCTCCGGCACGATGCGCGCCGAGGCGGAGAGGACCTCCACCCGGGGTTCCGCGTCCAGTGGGATGCCGATGTGGGCCGCGCCTCTGTGGGTCAGCAGCTGATCCGTTTTGAGGTCCTTGCTGGCATCCGTGTCCGGTCCGCGGTATTCCACGATGACGTAATCAGGCCCGCTGTCCAGTAAGCGCACCTCTGCTGCCGGCACCGCGACCGCGAACAGGCCGACCAGCAGCGTACAGCGGACCGCGACAAGGAGCAGAGAAGCACCCATAGGCATGGAGGCAAGCAGGCTTGATGGGCGACGGCCCGCGGTGCCCGCACAACTGGAGACACGGGCAGCCGACCGAACCGGCGCAGACGGATCAGGATCTGACGACGCTGATCAGAGATAATGCTGAACAGATTAACTTGAAAGGAACACAGTTGGTTGTCAAGCCGTTCTCTTGACCTCACTCATCTTTGTGGCTACTTTTCCTACTTCTGCAAAGGAGACATGAAGATGGCCAGAGTATGCACAATCAGCGGTAAGAAGGGCCTGGTGGGCAACAACGTCAGTCATTCGCAACGCAGAACCAAGCGCGTCCAGCAGCCCAACCTCATCACCAAGCGGATGTTTCTCCCGGAAGAGAACCGCACGGTCACGGTCAAGCTGAGTGCCCGCGCCCTGCGCACCGTGAACAAGAAAGGTCTGGCCGCGGTGCTGGCCCAGGCCGGCGTCAAGGGCTGACTCCGCCCGGGCACCCACGGGTTTTTTGCGCCGGTCCAGGCCGGGAGAGACTGACAGCAGGTCCGGCAATCCGTATCTTGTGCAGAGGGTGGCATCGGCCACCCTCTGCGCGTTCTATCTCACCACGCCCGGCCGGCAGCCGGCCGGCAGTCAGCGCAGATTCCGGTCAACGCCCTCTGCACGCGGAGGATACCATGCTCAGCATCCATGGAGGAACACCGCTGCGCCAGAAGCCATTCCACCCCTGGCCGGTTCACGGCCCGGAAGACGAGCAGGCTCTAATGCAGGTCCTGCACAGCGGCCAGTGGTTCATGGGAGAGCGGATCAAGGAGTTCGAGACGGAGTTCGCCGCTTTTCAACAGGCATCATACGGCATCGGACTCAGCAGCGGCACCACCGCCCTGCAGGTAGCTCTGGAGACCGTGGGATTGCAGCCAGGAGACGAAGTCATCGTCCCGGCCTACACCTTTGTGGCCACCGCCAGCAGTGTGGTGTCCTGCGGCGGCATTCCCATCTTCGTGGATGTCGAGCCCGGCACGTACAATATGGACCCGGTCGCGGCGGCGGGGGCCATCACGTCCCAGACGCGCGCCATCATCGCCGTCCACATCGGTGGCCGGCCGGCCGACCTGGACGCCATTCTGGACATAGCCCGCCCCCGCGGTATCCGTGTCATCGAAGACGCCTGTCAGGCCCATGCGGCCGCATGGAAAGGCCAACGCGTGGGCGCCATCGGAGACCTGGGCACGTTCAGTTTCCAGGCCAGCAAGAACCTGTGCGCCGGCGAGGGCGGCTTCATCACCACCAATGACCGTGAACTGCACGAACGCGCCTGGTCCATCCACAACTGCGGCCGTTCGCCGCAGGGCGCCTGGTACGAGCACCCACTCATCGGCAGCAACTACCGCATCTCGGAGTTTCACGCGGCTCTGCTGCTGAGTCAGATGCGCAACCTGGAGACGCAGACCGCCACACGGACCCAGCGCGCGGCTCAGCTGACCGAACGGCTGCACGATATCGACGGCGTCGATCCTCTGGAACCGGATCCCCGCGTAACCACCCATGCCAACCACCTGTTCATCATGCGCTACCGGGCGGACGCTTTCGGCGGCGTGCCGCGGGACCGCTTTCTGGAAGCATTACGCGCCGAAGGCATTCCGGTGGCAGCCGGATACCGCCCCCTGTACCGGGAGCAGGCGTTCGACGCCACCTTCGCCCAGCGGCCGTTCCACAGCGCCTACTTCGGCGGCAAACCCCAGTACGGCCAGGTATCGTGCCCGGTCACCGAACGGGCCGCCGCCGCGGAAGCGGTGTGGCTGCCGCAGCCGGTGCTCCTGGGACCGGAGGAGGACATAGAGGATGTTGCCGCGGCCATGCGCAAAGTCCAGGAGCACGCCGGCAGCCTGCGGGAGTAGCCGGCAGCCTTCAGGCGTAGCCGGCTGCCGCGGCGGCGGGCGGCTCAGCAAGTCACCATCACGTCGATCTCCTGCTGGATCCGGTCGTCACGAATCCGATCGATGACCTTCATCAGATATTGAGCCGTGCCGCCCAGGATCAGGCGTTCGATAGCATCGATCTCCTCTTCGGTGTAGGCCCCGGACTCCCGCACCATCGTCAGGTATTCCATCCGGGCGTCCAGATCCAGCGCGGCGATAGAGGCCAGCATGGAGAACAGCTTGTATGCTGCAGGACTCTCCAGGCAGCGTTCGACGATACTCAGCAACTGCTCGTTCCGGAGAGCCATCTTGGCATGCGCGTAATGCATGGGCCTTCCTTCCTGTCCGCTGTCCAGCCCGTGCGCAGGGCGGGACCGGTTGTGCCTCGGTTGGCGCGCAAGACTCCAGCAAGGATCGGGCCGTCACACCCCGCAATACCGGGAACCGGGTGCCGGCGGGCCGAAACCCAGCGTCTGCTGCACGTTGGATGCCTGATGACCCCCGTCCCCGGGCACCCGCAGCAACCCGGGCGGCGGAAAATTTGTCCACTGCAGCGTATATCCGGGAACTTTGTTCACCTGTTGACAGCGCGCCGGTGTAACCGGCGCACGGAGGCCTCATGATCGACAAGGAGCTTTTGAGCATCCTGGCCTGCCCGGAAACCAAGAAACCGGTGCATCTGGCCCCGCCCGAACTGTTGGAGCAGCTCAATGGGCGCATCCGGCGGGGAGAAGTGTCCAATCGCGGCGGTCAGAAGGTGGAGAGCGCGATCGACGGTGGCCTGGTACGCGCGGATGGCGCCTTTGTATATCCGATCGACGACGGCATCCCCATCATGCTGATCGACGCCGCCATCCCGTTGACCGAGGCGGACACTGGAACATCCGCACAGGAAACCGCCAGAGCGAAAAGACCGCACGCGGAGGCAGAAGGCACGCAGGACGCGGCTTCTGCGCAGGCGACAGACCCCTGATGGCACCCCGGGCGCCGACAGGCTGCACCCATCAAGCCGGCAAGACTGCCGTAGAAGCTGCGGCGTCTGCCAACGCCTCCATGGCCGCAAGACACCCGGCTGTCCACCGTAGTCTGGAGCAGGAAGATGCGCATCGTCGACACCCACTGTCACGCCGGATTGCATAAATACGAACCGGTGGAAACGCTGTTATACCACATGGACCAGTGCGGCGTGGCGCAGGCCGTACTGATCCAGCACATGGGGCACTACGACAACCGCTACCATCAGGATTGCCTGCAACGGTTCCCCGGCCGGCTGGCTTCGGCCATGCTGGTGGAACCCGAAGACGACGGCACCCGTATACGCCAATGGGCTCTCGGTGGCCAGGCGGGTATACGCCTGCGGCCCACGTCCCGGGTCCGGGCCGCAGACCCGCTGGTCCAGTGGCGCACCGCCGCCGAGCTGGACCTGGTCGTCAGCGTCCACGGCAAGCCCGATGGACTGCTGAGCAGTGAGTTCGCCGAGATCCTGTCCACTTTTCCGCAACTGTGCCTCGTTCTGGAGCATCTGGGCGGAATCGGCACCCAGGCACAGCCACCGTACGACGATTTCCGGCGGGTGCTGGCGCTGGCAACGCACCCCAACGTTTACATGAAGGTACCCGGCCTGGGTGAGTACTGTCCGCCGCCGCCGCCATACCCGCAGCCTGTTCCGCTGGCCCGTATGGCAGTGGATGCGTTCGGCCCACAGCGCCTGATGTGGGGCAGCGACTTCCCTCCGGTCAGCTCCCGCGAAGGATATGCCAACGCCCTGCACGGCAGCATGGATCACCTGTCGGATCTGGGGCCGGATGCCCTGGCCTGGATCTTCGGCGGCACGGCGCGGCACGTGTGGGGGCTGTGAACCCCGTATATCCGAGCTCCGGCTGCCGGCAACCCGCCTAGCGGCACGAGGGACCACGCACAGCTATGGCAGTCAACCTGCATCCGGACGCGGACGACGACGGCCGCGATATCGATGATCTGGTCGGCGGCGCCCTGGTCAACCTGATCGGCAAACTCGGCAGACTGGCCCGCTCGGTATTTCTGTGGTTCGTGGCCTTGCTTTTCGGTGCCGAAATCCTGGGCCTGTACAGCCTGGCCTGGAGCGTCGTTTTCACGGTTTCACGCATCGGTCGCTTTGGCCTGCAGCGCGGCGTGCCGCGCTTCGTGCTGCTCGCCCGTGCCACCACCAGACCGCAGGGCGCCGAGGCCATGCTGGCCGCGGCCCTGCAGGTGGGTCTGGCGGCCAGCCTGCCTCTGGCCGCGGGCCTGGCCTGGCTGGCGCCCCTGTTGGCAGGCTTATTCGACCAGCCCCAGCTGGTTCCGGCTATACGCCTTATGGCCGCCTGCATCCCGCTTCTGACCGCCACCTCCGTGTTCGTGGAAGCCACCCGCGCCCTGCGCATCATGCGTTTCGGCGTGTATGTATATTCGATGGCCGGCCCCCTGTTACTGCTGGCCGGTGGCCTGGTAGCCGCGGCAATGGGTGCCGGCCTGCAGGGGCTGGCCTGGGCCCAGGTGTGCATGGCCGCCGGCATGGGCATACTGGCCCTGACTTACTGCGGCCGCTATTTCCACCTGCCGGCCGTGGGACGCGCCCTGGTGACCGCTCCACCCTCTTTACAGATGGCCCGGTTCTGCTTGCCGGTCATGTTGACCGATGTGTTCCATGCCCTGCTGCTGCGGTTGGACATCTTCATGCTAGGCGCCTATCTGGACGCCGACGACATCGGTGTATACAGTGCGGCCCAGCGCCTCGGCAGCGCTCTGCACAAGGTTCCCCAGGCGTTCGACCCGATTTTCAGTCCGATCGTCAGCGAGCTGGTCGCCCGCGGCTGGATTCGCCGTCTGGGACCGCGTTTTGCGGCCCTGGTGCGGTGGATCCTGAGTATCGACCTGGTGTTCCTGGGCGCCTTCGTCCTGTCCGGGAAAGCCATCTTGCGCCTCTTCGGCACCGAATTCACCGCAGGTTCGGACGCTCTGATCCTCCTGGCCACAGCAGCCACCCTGCAGGGCGTCGGCGCGCCGGCTGAGGCCATCCTGATCATGGGAGGACGCCCGGGCCTGAACCTGCTCGGTAATCTGATCTGGCTGAGCACGACCTTTCTGTTCAATATCCTGCTGATTCCGCCGCTCGGTGTCGTGGGGGCTGCCCTGGCCGCCACGCTGGCCGCGGTCTGCGTCACCCTGCTGCGCCTTGGCGCCGTCTACCGCACCCATCACATCCACCCGTTCCGTTGGTCCCAGATAAAACCGGTGTCCGCCGCCGCAGTGGCTGGGGGGGTGACGTGGCTCATGCTTCAGCTCGTGGAACGGGTCCTTCCGGGCGTGGCCTGGATGGAGTTGGCCGGGCTGGTCGCTTTCGTACCGCTGTATGTGGGGGGATTGTATGTGCTGGGACTGGAGCCGGAGGACCGGGCCCTGGCGCGGCGTCTTCTCGCCCGGCGGCAACGGGCGGCACCCGCAGACCGGCTTCAGGATTGATGGCCGGCCGTCCCGCCGGCGCAACGATGACCATCTCGATGCCTGGTACGGTACAGCAAAGAAGGGCCCGCGCCGAACCGGCGCTGACCCTCCTGGTGCAGAAAATGGTGCCGAAGCGGGGACTCGAACCCCGACGCCCGGTAGGGCACTGCCCCCTCAAGACAGCGTGTCTACCAATTTCACCACTTCGGCATCAACTCTGTAGCAGTAATGTGCCTGTCCTTCTCTATCTCACCCGGACAACGCTTTCCCGCGTCTTCCCCAAACGTCCGCTACGCCGTTACACAGCGATGTCCATGTGCTTTGTCCCCCTGTTCATCAGCTCCCCTCACTCCACGTCCGGAAGCTGATCCGGGACGGATTCCACCGGCACCTCAGGCACCTCTTCTCCGGGCAGTATGCCACCCGGCTGCAGCGGTACCGGTTGCTCGGCCGGGGGTGCACCCCGCTCCCGCAGCATGCGCTCCGTGGCCGTCATAGGTGTGGTATCCCGCGTACGTACGACTACAGCCTGGGTGAGGGAACTCACCATGAAGGCGATAGCCAGGATCGCAGTGGCTTTGCTCAGAAATGTAGCAGCCGAGCGACCACCGAGCAGCGAGGATGAACTGAGCCCGCCACCGATGGCGCTGGCCAGACCGCCGCCCTTGCCGGACTGCAGCAGCACCGCCACCACCAGCAGCAGACAGACGAGAACATGGATGATGTTCAAAAGAATGTACATGAGCCTTAACCTGCAGCCTGGACGATGGCGGCGAAGTCCTCTGCCTTGAGCGCGGCGCCGCCGATCAGGCCACCGTCTATGTTGGGTTGGGCGAAAAGCTCCGCCGCGTTGTCCGGTTTTACGCTGCCACCGTATTGCAGGCGGATGGCGTCCGCCACTTCTGGGCCATACAGCGCTTTCAGGCGACCGCGGATCAGCGCGTGCACCTCTTCCGCCTGGGCCGAAGTGGCTGTTTTACCGGTACCAATGGCCCAGACGGGTTCATACGCCAGGACGATACGGGATGCGTCCTTGGCCTGAATGCCCTGCAACGCTCCATTCAGCTGACCCAACACCACGGCTTCGATCTGGCCCGCCTCACGCTGCTCCAGAGTTTCCCCGACGCATACGATAGGCACCATCCCGGCCCCCAGCGCGGCGGTCAGCTTGCGATTCACGGTTTCATCCGTGTCCGCGAAATACTGCCTTCTCTCTGAATGGCCTATAATAGCATACTTGCAGCCGCTGGTCAACAGCATCTCCGCCGAGATCTCACCCGTAAACGCCCCCGATGCCTCCCAGTGCACGTTCTGCGCTCCCAGACCGATCGAGCTTCCGGCCAACGCCTGCTGCACCGCCACTAGGCTGGTGTACGGCGGGCAGACCGCGACCTCTACCTGGGTGGTGTCGGCCAGCAACGGCTTCAGCTCTTCCACCAGGGCCACCGCCTCCGCAGCGGTCTTGTGCATTTTCCAATTGCCTGCAACGAACGGTTTGCGCATGAATCACTCCTTCTCCGTTAGGGCGGCAACACCCGGTAGAACCCGTCCTCCCATGCATTCCAGCGAAGCACCACCGCCGGTGGAGATATGGGTCATGCGCTCGGCCAGTCCGGCCTGCGCGATGGCCGCCGCCGTGTCTCCGCCACCGATGATGCTGATGGCGCCCTGATCCGATGCCGCCGCCACCGCCCGGCCGATTTCCAGGGTACCGTGTGCGAATGCGTCCATCTCGAACACGCCCAGCGGGCCGTTCCAGGCGATGGTCCTGGCCGTGGCGATCTTGTCGGTGAACAACCGCCGGGTTTGCGGTCCGATATCCAATCCCTCCCAACCCGCGGGAATCTGCTCCCGCGGCACCACCTGGGTGCGCGCGTCCGCGGCGAACTTGTCCGCGACGACGCAATCCACCGACAGCAGGAGTTCCACCCCCTGCCGCTCCGCGTTGTCCATGACGCTCCGGGCCGTGGGTATACTGTTCTCTTCCAGCAGCGAGTTGCCGATTTCCAGCCCCATGGCCTTATAAAACGTGTAAGCCATGCCGCCGCCGATGAGCAGCGCATCCACCTTGTCCATGAGGTTCTGAATGACCTCTATCTTGCCCGGATTCTTTTTGTCCCCGGCGATCTTGGCGCCGCCCAGAATGGCGACGAACGGCCGCGAAGGGTTCTTGAGCGTCTCATCCAGATAAGTGATTTCCTTATCCATGAGCAGACCGCTGACCGCCGGGCTCAGATGATGCGTGATCCCCTCCGTGGATCCGTGGGCCCGGTGCGCCGCGCCGAAGGCGTCATTGACATAGATATCACCAAGCGCCCCGAGCTCCCGGGCGAACTCCGGTTCATTGGCTTCTTCCGCGGCGTGAAAACGCAGGTTCTCCAGCATGAGCACCTGCCCGGGTTGCAGCTGCGCAGCCATGTCCCTGACCTGGTCTCCGATGCAATCCGGCGCCATCTCCACCTTCCGCCCCAGAAGCTCACCCAGCCGCGCCGCCACCGGCTTCAGCGACATCTCCGGAACCACCGCCCCCTTGGGACGGCCCAGGTGAGACATGATGATGACGGCCGCATCCTGCTCCAGCAGGTAACGGATGGTGGGAAGTGCAGCCTGTATGCGCGTGTCATCCACGATCTGCTGCCCGGCATCCAACGGCACGTTGAAATCCACCCGGACGATCACTTTCCTACCGGCAACAGCCACATCCTTGATGGTCATCTTGGCCATGGCGACTTACCCTGTTTGAGGTCCACGGAAGCGGTACGGCAGAATGGTGCGCAGACTGGAAAACCTAATCCCTGCAAGGCGTTGGGTCAAGGGGAGCGCCAGCCCCGCCCGGACCGGGACGACACGCCAGGCGGGTTCGGAATCTCCCGTTAGCCGGTCTACCGGCGCCCTGGTGCAGGGAGTACACTCCCGGGGCGCGTCTCAGCGGCTACCATCACCGCCCTGATTGGAGTGCGGAGGTGCCGCGGCCACACCCGGTGGCCGCGGCCGGCGGGGGCCGCAGCCGGTGGCGCTGGCGCCGGGGAGTCACTTATCTGCTGCCGGCACCTGGTGCGGCCGAACCCGTGGCCGATGGCGCGGAACCCGTGGGCGTTAGCGCGGAACCCGTGGCCGATGGCGCGGAACCCGTGGCCGATGGCGCGGAACGTGTGACCGATAGCGCGGAACGTGTGACCGTTAGCGCGGAACCCGTGGCCGATGGCGCGGAACCCGTGGCCGATGGCGCGGAACGTGTGACCGATAGCGCGGCGTCTCAGCGGCTACCGCCGGTGGCCGCAGCCGATCTTCTGGCGTCACGCCAGGCCAGTGCCTCCCGGCGGTACCGGCTGGCCACCGTCACGGCCCACACCCGCCGCGCTCCAGCCTGGCGGAGCACCCGCGCACAGGCATCCACGGTGCTGCCGGTGGTCAGCACATCATCGACCACGGCGACACAAGCGGCTTCCGGCAGCTGACCGGAGCACTGAAATGCGGCGCGCAGATTGTGGACCCGCGTGGCTGCATCCAGACGAGCCTGCTGGCGCGTCGGCAGGGTCCGCCGCAGAACACCGCCCACCCACGGGCACCCGAGTTCCTCGGCCAGGCCCGCGGCAATCCATTCGCTCTGGTTGAACCCGCGCTGGCGTTGCCGGGCCGGATGCAGCGGTACCGGTACGATCAACTCCACCGGTTCCAGCGCCGACCGCAGCGTCTGACCGAGCAAGCGTCCCAGCAGGGTGCCGATCCGGCGACAGCCGCGGAACTTGAGCGCATGGATGGCCTGACGCAGAGTGTCTTCGTACGGTCCCAGAACCAAGGCCCGCTCGAACGCCCAGCCATGCTGCAGCAGGGCCGGCGCAGCCCGCGCCATTGGCGCCGGAGGCGCGGAGTCGGCCGTGTGGGCCGTTGGCGCCGGAGGGGCGGAGTCGGCCGTGTGGGCCGTTGGCGCCGGAGGCGCGGAGTCGGCCGTGTGGGTCGTTGGCGCCGGAGGCGCGGAGTCGGCCGTGTGGGTCGTTGGCGCCGGAGGGGCGGGATCGGCCGAGCAGGGTTCGAACGGCACCCGGACGACCGGACCGTCGCCCGGCGTCGCCGGCGCACAAGGCGTTCCCCGGCCGGCCGGTGCAGCAGCGTCAGGTAACCGGGGCGGATTGCCCTGAACCGTTGCCGGCACCGGATGGGCCGGCCCATCGGGCGCTGCAGGCCATCCGGCGCAGTTGGCACAGTGCAGGCGCGGCGACGGCGACGGACAGCCACACCGCGCACACCGGGCCGGCGCCCCGGCACCGCTCCGGATGGATGCCAGACATGCCGCACATACCAGCTCGGTCGACGCCTGGACGCTGCGATCGCACACCCAGCACGCCGGCGGATAGATGAAATCCAGCAGGCTGTGACCCACCTCGAACAGCGCGGCTGCTGCAGTGCGGATCCCCGCCCGGGCGACGCCGGATGCGTTTGTTCTGCCACGAGTCCCCACTGCTCTGTGTCCCTGCCTGAGTGCCTGTCTGGATATTTCTCTGCGATGCCGGTCTGCTCCACGATACCGGCCTGCACCACGATGCCGGCCTGCACCACAAGGCCGGTATGCGCCGGATTGCCGGTCTGCTCCACGATACCGGCCTGCACCACGATGCCGGCCTGCGCCACATGGCCGGTCTGCACCACAAGGCCGGTATGCGCCGGATTGCCGGTCTGCGCCACATGGCCGGTCTGCTCCACGATACCGGTCTGCACCACGATGCCGGCCTGCGCCACGATACCGGTCTGCGCCACGATGCCGGTCTGCGCCGGATTCCGGACGCCCGGGGTATCAACCTGGCCCCGGTCACGTCTCCACACCCGACCTGCAAGGGCACAGTGCCGCTGTTTCAGGCCGGAGCCACCGACCACGCCGAACCATGCGATCAGCCAGGACGCTCCCCGGCGCCTCAGCATCTGATTGCTGCCCGTCGACTCGCCGTCAGCGCGTCAGCATGTTCGGCATTGAATTTTCAGCACATTTCGTGCCTGGAGCGCCCAGCGCTGCGCCAGGCCGGCTATGGTTCCAAAGGCCCGCCGGCTGCCAACCGGCGAACACACTCGTGGCACTCATTATACACGCAACATACACGCAACGCCGGGAACTTGACCGTTGACCGCCCGAAACCTTTCTTCTCGGCATACAGCCCTGTGCAGCAGTGAATCCCGCCTGTGACGCCCTTTCACCCCCCGGTCCCCAGGAGCTCGCCATGCATTGGATCACACGCATAGCCCGGCTCGTCGCCCCGCCCGTGACACCGCTTACCCGTATGACCGGAATGTCGGCTTCCCGACCGCCCGACCCGCCGCCTGAGCGGTCGCTGCGGACACGGCTTGTCGGCTCGCGCGGCCAGGCGTTCGCCCGGATGCCGCAGAAGCGATCCGTGGCAAAATCCGCCCTGCCGGCCGCGTTGCCCGAATTCCATACCGTCACCGGCTTCGCCGACATGCGCCATGTCGCCTGGTCGAGCCGCGGCCGCGCCTTCCTGCCGGCCGCCCTGGCGATCCTGCTGCTGGCCACGCCAGCCTTGGCCACGTACCGCCTGATCTCCGGCCCCGCCGCCGACGATCCCATGCAGGTCCGCGTGTACCAGTTGGACAACGGTCTCACCGTGTACCTGACCGCCAACCCCCTGGAACCTCGTTTTCATGCGGAGATCGTCGTACGCGCCGGCAGCAAGCACGACCCCGACGATCTCACCGGCATGGCTCACTACATGGAGCACATGCTGTTCAAAGGCACCTCGCGCCTGGGCACGCTCGACTACG